>JBGGNE010000408.1:0-16957 GCA_041287705.1 Methylacidiphilales bacterium
GATCCTGCGGGAAGGCGGCAGTGGCCAGAAGATCGATCTGAATCGTGGGAGCACCAGGTGCTTTGAGCAGAATCTGTACTTCATCCTCAGCGTCGCCGCTGGCCAGGGAACGTCGCGCATCACACCAAACTTCGGGTTCGGCATCGCCAAAGAGCTCCAGCATGTGATCCAGTGGATGCGGGCCGTTGTTGTAAATCTGGCCGCCACCGAACGCACGCGATGTCTGCCAGTCCCAACGACGGGAGAAGCCCAGCCAGCTTGTGCGGATAAAGGTCAGTTTACCAAGCATTCCACTCTGGCAGATCTCCTTAACCTTCTGAAAGTCATCCTCATATCGTCGCTGCTGGAAGGCTTGCAGCACCTTGCCATTCGCTTCGGAGGCAGCTATCATGGCGTCCACATCAGTAGTGGTGAAGCCGAAGGGCTTCTCGCACAGGACATGTTTACCCGCATTGAGCGCGGCGATAGCGTGGCCTGCGTGGTATTTGTTGGGCGAGGCAACGACGACCATTTCGATATCGGGCAGTTGCAGCAATTCTTCCATGCTGGTGCATGCGCGGGCGTCCGGAAATGCTTCGTGCGAGCGCCGGTCGGGCAGGGGATCGAAAATCGCCGCTACTGTGTAACGGTCCGGCATTTGGGTGATGGCGGCAGCATGAATGCCGTGTCCGCTTCGTCCAAAGCCAATAATTCCAACTCTGATTGGGGAACTCATCCCATGAACGATACGGTACGCCTAGGGTGCATTGCGTTCAATTGCGGATCTGGCGACGTACATAATTTGCTCACGTGCTATCGAGGAGGGCACCTCCCCGAAGCGCTGGCGAAATACAGTGGCAAAGTGTTGCGAGGACGAAAAACCGGTCTCGAGCGCAATCTCGGTGATGGTGAGGCGGCTGGTGCGCAGCAATTGCATCGCGCGTTTCAGCCGGATATCGCGAAAATGGGCGATAGGCGACGTATTGAGATGCTCACGGAAGAGACGGCCAAGTGTAGCGCGCGATACGTGGACGAGTGACGCCATGTCTTCTATGCCAAGCGGCGTATTGACGTTGGCCGCCATGAATTCCTCCAGACGCGCAATGATCCACTGGCCACGCGCTTCGGGTTCTTCCGCAGGCGAGGGGATATCGAGTGTGCTGAATGCTTCTGGCCCGAGCAGATAGAGGCAAAGCGAATGAAATGCAATCGCCTGGACGTGGGCAGACGCTTTCTGTACGCCCAGATCGGCGCACTCGACTGCTCTTGCCAGCGCAATGCGGTCCAGAAGCACTTTGCGGCCGGGCTCAGCCCCCAGTTGCGGCCATGGCGAGCGAAACATCACATTGACATAGCGTCCGGCTTTGCTGGCTGCACGCGGTTCGCGGCGGAGCCAGGGGGCCATCCAAAGCGCCTGTCCACGGCTGAGAATGACGGTTTGACCCTCAACCCAGACGCGGACTTTGCCCTCCAGCACGGCATAGAACTGCGTGACCGACTGCACGTGGCAGGGGAACGAGTAATCGGCGCCAAAAACGCGTCCCCCGATAACAATGGAGTGGATGGGATAGGAGAGGGGCAGGGACATCTGGTGCGTCTCATCCTACCCCAGATGCTGCTATCCGGCCAGCGGCGGTTCCTGCAGGCGATTGAATCCCATGTAGTCCTCCCCACGTACCAGCACGGCGCAATGACCGGGGTGGAGCGGCGCAATATCCTGCTTGATCTTGACGATAGGAATCGTGCACCGGATTGACATGCCGAGGCGGCGACGGTTCGACCGATTGGGCTCGGAATGATGCAGCAGCTTCTCGTTAAACAGGAAGAATTCGCCGGGTTTCAACTCCATGTTGATCAGGCCATCCGTTTTGAATCCGCTAGGATCGGCTTCTTCGCCGAACGCCATGCCGTCGCGGGAAGGAATATGTTGCACTACTTTCTTGTGGCTACCGGGAAGCAGCTGAACGCAGGAGTTATCGATCCGGACATCGTCGATGGCGACCCACGCGGAGATGTTGATGATGGGCTCCAGCGGCCAGTAGTTCTGATCCTGGTGCCAGGGGATTTCTTTGCCGCCGGGTTCTTTATTGAAGAAGTTGGTGGCCCAGAGAATGAGGTGCGGACCGTAGAGAGAGGCCATGCGGTCAATGATACCGGGAGAGGTGGCGAGGTCGTAAACGACGCGCGAATCCATATGGCGGCTCTGGAGTGTGGTGCGTGGATTCGGTCCGGTGCGGGGGATTACATTAGCATCGATGTGCTCGCGAATGCCGGCCATCTCCTCGGGGGACACGGCCGCAAACGGGCCAAGGTAGCCTTCCTCATGGAAGCGATCCACTTCGGCGGCAGTGAGGGCGAAATTTTCAGTGAGAGTTGTGCTCATAATGTTGCGTAAACGGGTTATCATCCGGCAGGATGTGATGGATGAAACGGTACGCATTTTTGCTCTTAAGTGCCATGGCATCAGGGCGCAATGATTTGGCATGAACCGGTGATTTCACAGGAGGAATTACAATGACCAAAGCAGAAACAAAGGGTGATGCCGAGCTGATGCTTCAGGCGCTGCTGGATCCGGGCGCTGCTGTGGATGTTGTGCTAAAGGGTTTTCCTGGATGGCTGCGGTTGCCTGATGACTGGGACACATCGTCCGCCGCGCAGGATGAGCATCTGTTTTACTTTGTGGCAGCAGGTGAATTCGCAGCGCAGGTTGGAAGTGAAGAGTGCAGTGGAATGGTAGGAAAGGCCTGCGGACCCGTATTGCGGCTGGATACGGGGGATCTGCTCTGGGTGCCTGCAGGAACGCCGTTCCATTTCTGGATTCCCGCAGGCAAACTTCTGCAGGCATATCGGTTCAGGCTAAAAGTGGGAAAAGGTGATGCGGTGGAATGGACGGGAAACCGAGGCCGAGCCTTGCACTTTGCGTCGGCGTGGCCTGTGCAGAGCTGGGCGCGGCAGATTGCGGAGGAGGCTGGACATCGCGATGCGTGGAGGGCCGAGCGGTTGCGCGGACTTTTGCTCTGTTTCTTTACGGAGCTGGCACGGCTGAGTCCGGGCCGGCATCGCAGTGTCGGTGGGCTGACTCGCGCACAGCAGGAAAGTCTGGTGCAATATTTTGCCGCCCGAGCGCGATCACGGCCCACTCCGGCGGATATGGCGGGCCATCTTCGGCTGTCACTGGATTACTTTACGCGCGTATTCCGGCGCACGTTCGGGCAGGCGCCGCGGCACTGGCTGGTTGAACAACGTATACAGCAGGCTGCGCTAAGACTGCTGGAGTCGCGACTCAGCGTGTCGGAGGTCGCGGACGAGTTTGGATATGAAAACATCTTTGCTTTCAGCCGGCAGTTCAAGGCCGTGCTTGGCGTAAGCCCTTTGCGGTACCGCGAGCAGGAATCGAGTATCCCGCGATTTTTAAAGTAACACAGGAAGCGCAGATTTTAGCCTGAATATACTATAGCTTTTCGGCATGGGCGCATATATGAAATCTATAGATGTCTCCATAAATATTTCTTCTCATAGCACCTTGGTTATAGAGATGAGTGCGTAGCTCGGTTATGAAGCGACAGCAGAAAAAAACTGGCATAATTTCTGCCAGTCAAAGTTCAGTCCCTAAACATTATGCCAGCCCGTCTGGAACTCGCAGAATTAAAAAATTAAAAGACAGGAAAAATTATATGACGTTACATTCATCTCTGTTTTTAAATCAGCCAGTGCCAGTAGGCGAGGACGATAGCATAGGTGCGGTGAATGGCTTTCCACTTATTGTATTTGCCTCTTTCCCATGGAATTCTGTATGGCACAGACCGCAGCAACTACTGTCACGCCTTTCGCGCAGGCATCAGGTGCTATATGTAGAGCCAGCTGTTGGTCGCGAGGCTATGAATGAACCCCGTGCATCCCTGCGTACGGACGATGCTTTTTCGCATATTGAGATTATGTCCATTGAAGTGCCCGCGCCCTTCATGCAATCCCGTGATCTACTGGATAATGCATTAAAACAAACAGTGTGTGATTTACTGCTTTTCGATAAAGGCGATAATTATAAAAGCCCCGTGCTCTGGTTTTATGACGCAATGGCTGCACCCGTTTTTACAGGTCTGCTGCAGGAGCGCGGGGTGGTGTATGACTGCATGGATCGCACCTGCAGCTCAGTGCAGGATGTCGAGGAGCTTGAGCGCCGCGAGCGCCACCTGCTGATGAACGCGGATGCCGTAATTGCAGCCGGGCCGAAGATGCACACCGCGAAAAAGAAGCTCTATGCGGGAGCCCAATGCTTCGGCAGCGGCGTGGATGCCCAGCACTTCGGCAAGGCGCGCATGAAGAAGACGGAGATCCCGGATGAGGTAGGAAATATCCGCCGTCCGATTCTGGGCTACTTTGGCACGCTGGATGAGCGGCTGGATTACGACCTTATCCATGGTATTGCCGTTTCCAGGCCGGAGTGGAACATCGTTCTTGTAGGCCCCACGGGCAATGTAGATATTTCCGATCTCTCGCGATTTTCCAACATATACTGTCTTGGACAGCGTAGCTATATGCAGTTGCCGGATTTTGCCAAAGCATTTGATGTATGCATCCTGCCGTTCGCAGTTAATGCGCATACGGAATTTAGCAATCCCACAAAAATGCTGGAATATATGGCGACAGGTAAACCTGTAGTTTCGACCGCTGTGGATGATGTTGTTCGACAACATTCCGATGTTATTCGCATAGCAGCAAATCACCGCGAATTTATTGAATACTGCGAGCGATCTATCGAAAAACCCAACAAGACAATGGTGGGCAAAGCCCTGAAGAAAGCTGCGGATAATTCCTGGGACTGTATAGTCATTCGCATTGAACATACCATTCTGGACGCACTGGCAGCGAAGGAGCACAGGGTGGCTGCATAAGGGTAAGCGGGTGGCTATGATATTGCATTAAGCAATAGAAGGCCGCCTCTGTCTTGCAATATGCATTTTGTAAATTTTTTTCATTTTTTCTGAGCAAGGTGATTTACCTGATGTATATTAAGGGCGTGATATACATCGCGGTCGCCGCTTCCGCAACACATAGAAGCGACGGTCATTTTTAACCTCATTCACCTTTATCCTCACATTTAAAATGAAGAAAATTGTTCGCTCCTCTTTAAGTATTGCCTGTGCCGTTATGATGCTGGGTGGCACCAGCACCGCACTGCTGGCCGAACCTGATCCGGGTTCTGCAGCTGAGAAGGCAAAGACAGAAGCCATTAAATCCAAGGAAGCTACGCCGGACGTCTCGGCAGCCGAGAAGAAAGAAATGGACGAGAAACGGATGGCGAAGGCCAAAAAGGATAACGAGAAGCAGAATACGACCTCCAGGAAGGCTGAAACCGATACTCCCTCGCCCAGTGACGATTCCAAGCCGAAGAAGGACATGAAGCAGATCAATAAGTCAGAATCCCCATCTGCCACTCCGATGGACCAGAAGGCCACTCCTAGTGCCGGTGAGTCCAGCAAGGATAACAAGCAGCCCCAGAATTAAGCTGTTTCCCGTAGAAGTGAAACCTGCATGCAGCACCGGTCGTGCAGCACCGGTCGTGCTGCATAGTCATGCGGCGCGGCGCTGAATCCCATAGCGGGGGTCCGGCGCCGCGTTTATTATGTTTACGGGTATCCATTGATCGAAAGCATAGGCCATCCAGTTTCAGCTCTCTGTATCCTGAAAATGCTGGCAAATGGTCTCAATATGGGCGGCGGTAAGCGGTTTGACGAAATAGCCCTGTGAGCTCGCAATTGCGCGATCGCGATCACGGGTTTCACCAGAGGAGGAGAGGATGTAGACGAGGCATGAATCATACTCGGGGCGCGATTTGATCCATTCCGCCACTTCATGGCCGCTTATCTCAGGTATTTTCAGATCCAGCAGAATAATGTCGGGAAACGGCCAGACGGTTCTGTCGGAATATTTCCTGCCGCCCTGAATGTAGTCCACGGCCTCCTGGCCATCGGTTACGTCAAACACCGATTTCAGCCCGGCTTTCGACAGAGCCCTTCTGGTCAGGTACATGTCGTCTTCGTTATCTTCTACAAGCAGGATGATGGGAGATTTCACGTTCCTTTAGCGAGTTCAAGTTCCACCCAGAATTCTGTAGACTCCTGCCTGTCTCCGGTTCGAGGCGTCAGCCCCACTCTTCCGTGCATGCGCTGGACGCATTTACGTACGATGGCCAAACCAATACCGGTGCCGGGAGTCCCCTTGCCAATGCGCTCAAACATGCCAAATATCCGCTGGGCGTCTTTGGGTTCTATACCAATACCTTTGTCGGTGATGGATAGTCGCAGGTGATCGCCAATACGGGCTGAAGAGATGGAGATTTCGGGATCACTCCCCGGACGCGCGAATTTTAGCGCGTTCTCCAGCAGGTTGGAGAGGATCTGCTCAAGCGATGGCGCATGGCCCACACAAATACCCAGGGGCTTGCGGACGCGAATGTGGTGTCGGGCTTCCTGAATAGACGGGTATCCATCCAGAACGTGCTCCACGATTTCGTCGACGTTGATCGGTTCCAGGGTAATCTCGCCGTTCGCCACGCGTGTGTAGGCAAGAAGATCCTGGGTAAGGCGATCCATACGGCGTGCGGCGTTGGAGATCTTTTCCAGCAACCGCAGCCCTTCCTCCGGCAGCTTCGCGGCGAAATCTTCCTTTACCGCATCCGCATATCCCGAAATGACTCGTAGCGGCGCCCGCAGATCGTGCGAGACACTATAAGAGAAGCTTTCCATCTCATGTACCATGGCGGTCAGCTTTGCCGTACGCTCGGTCACGCGCTCTTCCAGGGAATTCAGAATCGCCTCGCGCTCCTTCAGCAGATCGCGGATCTCATACTGTTGTTCGCGGGAGCCCAGGGCTGCTTCGATAGCGGAGATAAGGGTGGATGACCGCAAAGGCCTCTCCAGTATGGTTACGGGCACCCTGTTCGCAAAGCCACGGCGTTTGTCGCCATTCGCCTGTTCGGCCCCGCCGCTGGTTATCAGCACAATGGGGACGTTGGACCATTTGGGTTGAGAATTCAGCATGTGCGCCAGAACCGTGCGCTGATCTATTGTCAATGCTTCTTCGGTAATAAGCACGACACCGCAGCCGTCAGCAAAAGCAGCGACGAGCCGTGTGATGTCCCGGAATGCTTCTGCTGCAAAGCCAGATCGCTCCAGTATATTCACGACATTCCTGGAGTCCGCACCCGTGGGCGCTACCAGAAGAATTCGCAGGTCAATTTGCGGGTAAGATACCATTACTGTTGTTTCAGAATGGAGCGGCGATCCCCCGTAAAGACCGGCGTACCGGAAAGTACGCCGTGGAATTCACTGAGCACTTCCCCCACCTGGATGCCGTGCGAATTGGTCTGAATCTGGCGAATGGTGGTTTCGTGATGTCCAATTCGCTTCTTAAGAATCGATACCGCCCTTTTGATCTGGCCTTCCTGCTCAAAGTAGCGGAGCAGAAGCACGGTGTCAGCGAGGTAGGTCATATCCACCGGGGTTGTCATGCCGGAGCCCATAATGCCTTGCTGGGCAACGGTTACCATGGTCAGAACTCCCCTGTTATTTAAAAACGCCAGCAACTCGTGAAGCTGAATATTCAGATATTTGATCCCCGGCATGGCCTGCAGATAGCCGTTCAGGCTGTCGATAAGCAGGACGCGAACACCGTCCTTCTCCACGGCGTCGGTGATCATATTAACGAACTGTCCGGGAGCCAGCTCACCGGGATCCAGCTGACGCAGCTCGACTTTGCCCGCCGCAATCTGGGCTTCCAGATCAGAACCGATGCCGTTAGCGCGTGCGAGGGCAATACTCCTGGATTCCTCAAAAAGCAGGATCAGTACCTTGTGATCCTTGGCTGCGGCAGAAACCGCAAACTGATTCGCCAGACTTGACTTGCCGCAGCCGGCCGGTCCCAGGAACAGACAACTTGTTCCCCAGTCCAGCCCGCCGCCCAGCAGCTCATCAAGGTGCTTGATGCCGCTGCTCAGTAATCCCTGGTGGAAGTTCGACGAGTGGTCCCTGGCAACCAGTCGCGGGTAGACGGTGAGGCCGCCGGGAAAAATGACCGTATCGTGATAGCCACCCAGAAAGTTGACGCCGCGCAGTTTATCCACCTTAACGCGTTTGCGCTCCGATCCGTACTCGGAGGTTATCGTCTCCAGACTGATAACGCCGTGCGCAATGCTCTGAACCTGAAGGTCGTTGCCACCCGCGTGGTCATCCAGAAGCAGCACCGTGATCTCACGACCGGCAAAATACTGCTTGAGGGCCAGCATTTGTCTCCGGTAACGCAGAGAGGAATCCGACAGCAGACGAAATTCCGAAAGCGAATCCAGAACGACGCGCCTGGGATTGGCCTCCTCAATCATCTTCAGGAGCAGCTCTGTTGTCTTATTGAGCTCGATCTCGGAAGGGTGAAAGATGGTGTTTTGAGCGCTCTCCTGAAGCTGGTGCTCCAGCGCGGAGAGTTCGAAAATCGCCAGCTTTCCCAGGTCCCAGTTATGCGAGAGCGCGATGTCCTCAATCTCCTCTTTCGTCTCTGAAAGTGTAACGTAGAGACCGTTTTCGCCTTGCCTCTCACCTTCCAGCAGAAATTGCATGGCCAGGGTCGTTTTGCCCACGCCCGGGTTTCCCCGTAGCAGATACAGCCTGTTTGCGGGCAAGCCTCCCTTCAGGATCTCGTCGAGTCCATAGATCCCTGTCGCACAGAGTTTTGGTGATTTAGTCATGGAGGCTTGGCATTAACCTTGAATTAGCGGCAACACGCTGTTCTATAAGATGCTTCAGGTTGTTTACAATGCCAGCCAATTTTTATTTCTAACTGTTCATTATCTTCCTTGCTCTTATTGCTCTTAAACTGAGTGCTCCAAAATCCATTACCTCCGCAGGTCATTAATTTCCCGACGATAACGGTACCAAGTAGACTCCTGAGCATTCTGGCTCTCAATAAGTTCGCCCAGCTTCTCGGAGGGAGTTGAGGTGGAAGAACGCGTGTCTGATGAAATCCCCAGGAAAGCGGCCAGGGTGGTATCCATGCGACTAATGGAGCGTAGTCGACCGCGTGCCGCCAGGTGCATGTCTTCCAGGCAGGCCTCGCGCATTTCCACGCTCATGGAGCGGCGGAAGGGGCCGGAATCGGAGGGTGTCCTGGCCAACAGATAGAAGTTATTTTCCCACTGACGCCTGGATTCTGCGCCATTGGTCAGGTCACTTCCAGCCGGGTAACCTTCGGTATCCGGTCGGAAGACCTCCAGTGCAGGAGAAATGCGCGCGCCGGCTGTGGCAGGTATCCATCCGCTGTATCTTGAAAAGAGCTCGCTTCCGGGCAGAGAGGTAAAGTAGCGATAGAAATCGATTGCTGTTTCAACATTGGGAGATTCCCGATTGAGTGCATATCCGCCCGCGCCAGGACCTGCACCTTCCGCATACTGGCCGAGAGTAAACTTGCCGTATGTTTGGTCGGCAGGTGTGGGCATAGGTATACGGAAAGCTTCAACAGGGAAAGGCGATTCCTGCTCAATGCTTGTGCGATCCCAGGCTCCTGTGGCGATCATGAGAGAGTGCTTCTGTACAAAATGGAACATTGCGTCCTCGCGCTGCAGCTGAATGAAGCCGGGATGCATATATTGAATGACACTCTGCATCAGGTTTAGTCCAGATGCCACTTCCGGCGAATTCATATCCCACTCACCGCGCAGGTAAGCCAGCAGGTTTTCCTCGGGTACATTTGACAGCGTGAGACCCCGGTTGTTGCGCAGACTGAGCTTCTGTGTCTGGCTTCCGAGCAGGCGATTCATAATCGCAGGGCTGTTGTATCTGCTTCCGGCAATCGGTAGCAGACCAGTTTTGCCATGTGATTTGGCCCACTTCACCGTATCAGCGCAAAGGGAGATGAATTCCTCATAAGTTTTGGGCAGAGCCCGATCGCCAAACATCTCTTTATACATCGCCTTGTTGTAATAGAGGCGTGTGGTGAGAATGGTGAAAGGGATCGTGTAATAGTCCAGCAACTCCTGCCGATAGGCTCCCTGCATACCATCGACAAACGTGTTGCGCCAGGGAACGCCCTCCAGCATGGTGCCGGCATTGTATGGGTTGGCCGAGTCGAGATAAGGAGAAAACGGCTGGAAGAAGCGGGCGAGCCGTTCGTCGTTGCTGCCGGGACCTATGGACATTAGATCTGGAGCTGTACCTCCGACAAGCTGGGTAATGAACCAGCTGGCGTAAACCTGCTCCGGAATGGCTAGCTGCTCAATGCGCACCTTCTTGCCGCGTGCGGCACAGACTTTTTCATATTCTCTGGCCACGGCGTCCAGTCCCTCCCGAACGCCGGATTCCAGGTTCCAGTGGGCAATTCGTATCGTGATAACACTCGGATCAGCGCGGGCCGCAGAGCGCCCCACAATGCGCCAGGCAGAAATGAGGAAGCAAATGCCGATCAGGGTAAACCCGCAGAGATTCAGGTAATGTTCGCCATAGTTTTCATACCAGTTGCCAAGCTTTTGGAGAAATGAGCGGGGATCACTGTTCATAGCTGTGAACGTGCAGAGATGGCGATCCTGGAGTTTCCCATGCAACGCCAATTCAATCTAGTCTACACTATTGTGTTCACTGGTGCCGTGAATTTCCGGATGAGTTCAATGAAAAAGCCTGTTAACAGAGCGAGCAAATCCTGCTCACTCGACATAAGGTGCCAATATGGATGTAACGGTACATCAAGACATGGGAACGCGGAGGGGTCCATTTGACATTCTCTCGCCGGAGGTTGCAAACCAGCAGAAGTGAAGGATAAGATTAGGTAAAAGTGAACTTTGTTTTCTTGGCTTTCGACCAATAAAATTGGAAATAGCAGTCATCTCCCTGAGAAGCATGGTGCCGTGATCGGAATGCGAGGAACAATGCGTTGAATAGTGATGTTCCTGCGTAGTTCGAGGCGCTCCAATGTCACCCGGAGAGAAAGGCTTTTTAATGGTCGGAGATCGACGTGTACCGAGCTGCCAATGCACCTGCGAGCAAGTGACGGCGGTGATCCATGGTTCTCTGCATTCGACTTGTTGGTGCCGCTTTGTATGAAGTGATCCTTTCAGTATTATGATCAGAAAAAGTTCGGCCTTCATTGAAATAATGCTTGCTATGATGCGACATATTTTATAATAAGGATGTCATCCAATCCACTGTTATGAAAACCACACCCTTAGCCACACAGCATTGCCTGAGATTTGCTGCTGTTCAGCTTCAGGGTGCATGCACAATCGCTTCCGGTTTAAAGGTGGAATATGGCCTGCAGCCCGATTCGGTGATCCTACGCACCCGGTGCGCGGATTGGTATTCAGCCTGACCCAACTTGGCGATGTCCAACCCCGTCCACCGAGAGGTGCGCGGGGTTTTTTATTAGTCGTTTCCAGAGACAAAACCACGGAGATAACGACATCATGTTCTACTTACCATTTTGAGTTGGCAGATGCCCGCGTGCGGAACGCATTGACTGTCTGAGCATATATTGCAGTGCTGAGCTCTTTAGTCCTTGTCCTTTGAGACTGAACAGCGATGGATGAGCTTTGCACGTTGATACTACTCTATAGACAGCAGCGTCATATCCTGTGACGTACTACGTTCATCCGCGTCGCTTTATAAATTCGTAAGATCACAGCCTCGTTCTCCATAAAAACCGCGAACGAAGGTCGCAGAAGAGCTACGTCCAGAGCTCTCATCTATCCTTACATAAATAGCCTGAGCGTGACCTCGCATCCGTTCTGGTCGTATTCACAACCTTTCCTTTCTGTCCCATGCACTCCGCCCCATTTAACCTGACTGTTAACACCAATGACATGGAAAACGAGATCTTCGCCGATCTCGCCATGGTCTTTGCAAACCGGCCATTGTTCCGTTACGGCTTCCCCACGGACGAGGGAGCGATGGCCATTCTGCTCAAGCATTTTCACGATAAAATCTTCCGGGTCTACCGCTGGAGAAAGGGCAGCCCTGAAGGATGCAGAGAGGCCGTGCTTCGTTTCGACGACTTCTCGTACGTTTACATTCAGAACAATTGCTACAAATCCGTCTACATCTACAGCGATACGGCGGAGAACGCCGAAGCGCTGGAAAAACAGATCCGCGAACTGCTGCCTCCACCCGTCAGGACGCCGGATGAACCGTGGTTCTACATGCTGCGCGAGGATGACGGCTTTTCTATTGAAAAGATTGTCAACAAGTCCGCCCCGCTGGATGAAGAGAGCCTGGACATCTGCTACGGCCCGGACTCACTGAACTGGGTGACTGACTTTGCGAAAAACACGCAGGCCAGATCAGGCGGCATCACAATCCTGGATGGTCCGCCGGGCACCGGTAAGAGCACGCTGATTGCGGAGCTGATGCGCAGACTGTATCAGACGCACGTCTTCTACGTTCTGCCCGTGGCGCAGCAGGTTGCCCTGTCGCAGCCCAGCATGGTCGAATTCTGGCAGGAGCAAAACGCTTCGCACCCCGATGCGGTCAAAGTCATCATCATGGAGGATGCAGAGAAGATTCTGCTTCAACGCCGCGACGACACCAACGAAGCCGTCTCCGCCCTGCTGAATATTGCCGACGGCCTGATGGGCCAGATGCTGCGCGTCCACGTGCTGTGCACGCTGAACCAGGGCATGGAGTATCTCGACCCGGCCATTCTTCGTCCCGGACGCCTGCGAAGCCATCGCTTTGTCGGTCCCCTGACCAGGGAGCGCGCCGAGAAGCTGGCCTCCAAGCACAAGCTGCCTTTCGTCGCTGATACAAGGGAACACTACACCCTGGCGGAAGTATTCCACGGCAAAGTGTACAACCCCAAAGTAACCAGAGCGATGGGCTTCCAGATGAAGTGCTGCTAAGTCAGAACTCCGATAGCCCGCCATCGGCAATCAGATCTATGCCGGTGGCGAAGGTGATAATCACTTATGCTAATGAAGCGTGCGGCGTTAATGCGGCTCATAAAGTTGTGGCTGCACGGGCAGGGGATCGCACTTGCCCTCCACAACGCTGCTGTCGCCGACATGTATTACGTCGATGCTTCGGGCAGCGCTACAGGTCTTGACGCGGCCAGCGCTTTCCCTACGATCAGCAAAGCCGCTGAACTCGGCAGGCCGGTGACACCGTTATCCTGGCGCCTGGGATCCACTTTGAAAATGTTCTGGTAAAGATTGCTGGTCTGCCCGACCAGCCGGTTACGTGCGGTGCAATGGGGATGCGACGGATTGGTAAAATAGGCCGGCGTCTTCCCTATGTATTCTGATTAACCTGATCGAAACCATATCCTACTATATGTCCAACTCCAAGTTTCGTGCTTACGCCGCCACTCGTGTTAAAGGTCCGCTTGAGCCGTTTACTTTCGATGCCGGCGACCTCGGTCCCGAGGAAGTTGAGATTCAGGTGTCGCATTGCGGCATCTGTCATTCGGATCTTTCGATGCTCGATAATGAATGGGGCATGTCGGCGTATCCCTTTGTCCCCGGGCATGAGGTCGTGGGGACAGTTGTTGCTCTTGGAGACCATGCCAAAGGCTTGAAAGTGGGGCAGGTGGTCGGTGTGGGCTGGTCAGCGTTCAGTTGCCTCTCCTGTCATCAGTGTCTTTCCGGCAATCACAATCTGTGCGCCACAAATCAGGGCACCATTGTCGGACGTCATGGAGGATTTGCTAATCGCGTCCGAGTACAATGGGTGTGGGCGCGTCCTCTGCCGCAGGGGCTGGACATTGCAAAGACGGGGCCACTGCTTTGCGGGGGTGTGACCGTCTTTACGCCGTTCCTGGCTTACAACGTTTCACCCACAGCCCGCGTTGGCGTGATTGGCATCGGCGGCCTTGGCCATATGGCGCTGCAGTTTGCCAACAAATGGGGCTGCGAGGTCCATGCATTTACTACCAGTGACAGCAAGGAAGCGGAAGCGAAGAAGCTTGGCGCGCATTATGTGCACAACACACGCAATGCCGGCGCGCTCAAAAGTATTGCCGGCAGCCTGGATCTGATCATTTCCACAATCAACGTGCCGCTGGATATCCCCGGTCTCCTCGCCACGCTTGCTCCCAAGGGCAGACTGCATCTTGTCGGCGCCGTCGTGGATCCGATGCCGATGCCCGCACTGCCTCTCATCTTTGGACAGAAGTCTATCGCCGGGTCGCCGACAGGCAGCCCCACGGCGATGGATGCAATGCTGGAATTCTGCGCGCGGCATGGCATTGCGCCGATCACCGAAAGCTTCCAGATGTCGCAGGTCAACGAAGCTCTGGAGCATCTCCGCTCTGGCAAGGCGCGCTATCGTATCGTGCTCACGAATGATCTCTAATTCTAATGAGCGTTCCCAAATAGCTTCACATGGATATTTGTAAGCTAAAAGACCATGTGAAGCTTTTATGGAATGCTCAGTAATGACCATTTCCCAGCGCTGATTGCCCATATCGTGGGCTGCTTCCGGATGCAGGCCGCGTTGTGATTTCAGTCGAGCTTTCAATCGAATGCACCCCATCAATCCCGCCTCGCCTGCACCTCAGAATCAACGCCGTCTTTCCTCCCAACCAATTCTGCTGACTGGGCATACATCGTCTCAGCAGCACCAGCGCTCTACCAGTCATAAGCGCATTCTCTTCAGGCAGAAGCCAGAGCGGGATAATCGGTATATCCGGTCTCGTCGCCGCCATAGAATGTGGTGCGATTGTAGCGGTTTAGCGAGGCGTGACGGGCGAAACGTGCGGGGAGGTCTGGGTTGGCGATGAAGTGGCGGCCGTAGGCAATAAGGTCGGCAGAGCCGGAGGCTATCAGCTCGTTGCCGCTCTGCTGAGTGTGGCCGCCGGCGGAGATGAGTTTGGTATCGCCGGTGATCAGCGGGCGAAAACGGGCGCTTCCCAGATCATATGCGGGCTCAATGTCCACGTTTCCAGCGATGCGCGGCTCCACCAGGTGAATGTAGGCCAGTTGATAAGTATTCAGCTTTCCCACAAGCCAAGAGTAGGTGCCCCAGCGGTCCGAGTGATCGATGCCGCCAAACGTGTTGCTTGGCGAGACACGGATACCTGTGCGCTGGGCACCCGCCGCGGATAGCACGGCCTCGGTCACTTCCAGATAAAATCGTGCGCGGTTCTCCAGAGGGCCGCCGTAGTCGTCTGTGCGCTGGTTTGCGTGATCGCTGAGAAATTGCTCCAGCAAATAGCCATTGGCACCGTGAATCTCCACGCCGTCAAAGCCGGCGCGCAGGGCACGCGCCGCGCCATCGTGAAAATCCTGTACAATGGGTGCAATCTCCTCCCGGCGCAGCGCGCGAGGCATGGAGTGAGACTTGTTGCCCTCCTTAGTGTAGGACTCGCCCGTGGCGATGATCGCGGAAGGCGCCACTGGCTGCGCTTCACCCACCTGCAGGTCCGAGTGCGATTGCCGGCCCACATGCCAAAGCTGGAGAAAAATCCGGCCGCCTCTGGCATGCACGGCCTCCGTCACCTGCTTCCATCCTTCCACCTGGGCCTCAGTGTGGATTCCCGGCGTGGCGTAGTATCCGTGCCCGCTGGGCGAGACCGGCGTGGCCTCCGTAATCAGAAGTCCGCCGGGGGTGGCGCGCTGTCCATAGTATTTTGCATTTAGCGCCCAGGGGATATTGCCCGGCATCTGGGCCCTGTTTCGCGTCAGCGGCGCCATAACTACACGATGCGAAAGCTGCATGTGGCCCACCGTAATCGGGGTTAGCAGAGGTTGCTCGAAGGAATCATTGTGGCTGCTGGTGGTGATATCAGTGTGGCAAGATGTGGAAGCGTCTGTATTCATAGCGAGGGCTTCGTAGTAAATAGTCAGGGTAGTAAAATGGAAAAGAAAGTAAGCAAGATGACAGGAGAAGGAAAGTAGTGGAGGAAATCATTGATATTCATCAACGTTACAACAATCCTCCAGCAATCCCCTCTCCCAGGCGGCGGAAATGTCTCAGCCACAGGGTCCAGCGTTACGCTGGCAGGCTGGTCAGGGTTTCAAGAGCCAGTCTTTTACGGCTACGGAGAAGTCCGCTATATCAATAGGGTGGCGGCTTGTAATAAGGTTGCCGTCTACCACTACAGGTTGCTCCAGCACCTGGGCGCCGGCATTCGTCAGATCGCTTTGTATATTCCAGTAGGCGGTAACCTTTCGGCCCTTAAGGATGTCCGCGGAAGCAAGGACGAGCGGTGCGTGGCAAATGGCGGCGATCAGCTTGCCGGACTTGTGGAAGTCCTGGATAAAGCGGATTACGTCCTTGTCATAACGCAGATTGTCAGGATTCCATGCACCGCCGGGGATGAAAACCGCATCATACTCGCTCACCTTCACTTCATCTGCCGTGCGGTCCACCTTTACCCAGCCAACGGGATTCAGGTACTGAATGGCCATGATATGATTCTTTGCCATCTCCGGCGTGCTGAGGCCGTAGCGCGCGGGCACCGGGTTAAACTTTGGCGCCACAATATCCACCTGCGCGCCCAGGGCTCGCAGATACCATACCGGCCCCGTCAGCTCTATTTCTTCAAAGCCATCGGCGGCTACGGCGGCAATCCGTTTGCCCTTCAGAAGTGTTGAGTCCTTAATGGGGGTGAAAAAGAAGGCTTTTAACGCCTCATTGCCTGGCGCGTTAAGCAACTGGGAGACAGGCATGGAGGCAATAGCTGACCTGGTGGAAAGCTGGTTCATGATGTCCAACTCATGCCGGGTATTATCCTGTGCGCTGACGGGCAGCGCAGCGAGAATGCCGAGAACACTGGCTGCGATGATGTTTTGGAAAGGGTTTTTCATAAAGTTTAACCGAAAGTAAAGGTGCTGATGATAGTGGTGTCTAAGTGCAGCTGGATTAACCAACCGGCACTCACTCGCAACGCCCCTAAGATGGCATTTCTTTGGTTATCGTGGAAATCGAATGATTCTCTTGCGGTAATGCTTTTCTGCGATAACCATGTTCCCATGGAACTGCGCCATCTCCGCACCTTTCTCATCGTC
>JBGGNE010000409.1:0-7113 GCA_041287705.1 Methylacidiphilales bacterium
TGTTTTGCCGACAATTGTCCAGACTCCCGTAGCCGTGTTATAGTTGGGGAAGTCGGGGCTGGCGGCGCCGGGGACAGGGATATTGAAGGTGATGAGGTTGGGCTTCTCTGCCAGATCGCCCTGCAGCCCCAGGCGCAGGGTGCCGCCGATAGGGGCATCAGCGGAGTTGGTCGCATCGTAATCGCGTGTATTGGTGACAATGTAGCTGCTGGGCGTGCCGGCGGCCTGCGCTTCGTAGGAGCCGATGTCCGTCTGTAATCCAGCAGTGCGCAACTGCCCGCGCTGATCGGTCGTAAGGGCGAGCGCGGTGCCCGTATTCCGCGCAAGGCTGGTGCTCAGTAGCGCGTGCGTCTGCGTCCGGCCACCGTAATAGGCCAGCGGGGCCAGTCCAATATCCGCCAGCCAGGTGATGGAGGCGGGATTGAGCAGGATATTTTCGGTTACGATGGTAAATCCAGAGGAGCCGAAGGGGTTACCAATCAGGTTATAGCTGCTGGAGGAGTTCACGGCTCCATCGATATCGCCGCCGGAACTCGTGTTTAGCGCCACGATCGAGCTGTGGATCGTCACGTTCCCGCTTGGATCATTAGATATGCCTCCGCCTGCAGCGCTGGCCGTATTCTGAGCTATCGTACTGTTTTCAACGACTAACCCGAAGCGGAATACACGTATCCCACCTCCCTGGCCACCAGCAGCCACATTCGAACTGATTGTTGAATTTCGGACAGTAAGTGTGGCACTACCACCGCCAACGATGTGTATTCCACCAGCACCCAGGGAGGAGCGGTTTCCTGAGATCGTGGAGTTTTCAACAAGCGCATTAATGGCAGAGTTTCCCACATTCACGGCGATGCCGCCGCCGTAGGAACTGAGACCACTGGGTCCCGATAGAGCTGACGTGGAGGTGTTGTTGGCAATAACGGAACCGGATATCAATAGCTCGGGTAAATTGCGGACGAAGATGCCTCCGCCGGAAAGTGCGGTGTTTCCATACACATTTACGCTGGTGAGTTCAACACGCTGCGCATTGGCTATACTAACACCGCCGCCCCCAACCACGAAGCTCGGCTGATTCCCATTCGTTATCGCAAGATTCTTCAGGACAACTGTAGCACTCGGCGCATCGATGTAAAAAACGGGACCCGCAGCGTTGCCATCGACGACGGTAGACCAGGTTATCCCGGTATCCGGCACGCCCGCAACCGTAACGGACTTGCTGATGCTTATGTTCTCCACAATGGTGCCGGCCCCCACATTAACGGTGCCGCCCGTCGCCACAGCATTCACGCCGTTCTGGATTCTGCCCCCGGCACCCACGTTGACGGTCGCCAGCGACGCACTGCCGGAGATCGTGCCGGTGCCCAAGACGGTAAGCGGCGCGTTGAGATACAGAGATGTAGTGTTGAAGATGAGGTTGCCGTCGGGCCGAAGAGTCACCGGGGCATTCACCACAATGCTGCCACCTGCATCCGTTGTCGTGAGCGTGAGACTGTAGCTGCCAAGCGCCGGAGCGATTGCGGTGTTGATGTTAATGCGGCTCCCCGCCTGCAACCACACATCATTATTGTCGAGCGCGATACGCAGGGTCGCGATGTTCAGCAACGAATCCGCACCGGCAGAATTGGGGGCGAACGGGTCTCCCGCATTGCCGCCAGAGCCCTGCCAGTCCAGACCAACGCCATACTGCACGATCGTGAGGCTGCCCGGATCCAGCAGCAGCGTACCGCCCGCCGTATCAACGGTGCCATTGTAGTTCAGGTAGCCCTTCGAGCTCACCTCCGCAAAACCGCCGCTGCCCGCCACCTCCCGGCCTGCGCCTCTGGCGGAGATACTGCCGAGGAAATCCGTTCGCTCATCGCTCCAGAGAATAGCAGTGCCACCCTTAACGGGACCGTCCGCCACGATTTCCGCCCCGGCCTCCATGGTTACCGTTTTTGCGTTGGCGATTGTCGTGTCCTTCCCCTGAAAGCCGCCGCCAATATTCACCGTACCGCCCTTCGCCATCTTGCTGCTGACATTGATCCGAGACGTTGAGGTCAGCTTTACATTCTCGCCCGTGACGACGACGGAGCCGCCATCCTTGCCCGGCGCTTTGCTGCTCGCCAGCAGCTTGCCGGAATTCTGCACTGTGCCTCGCTCACTCTTTAATACAATGCGACCCCCGCTGCGATCCACCGCGGTGGCACGGATAACTCCCTCGTTGTTCACCGCCAGCGCATATTCATTACCGCCCGCGGCGCGCAACTCCGCCGCTGTGGCGCGTATACTGCCCGTGCTGCTGTTGACCACAGAGCCGCTGCCGCTGTTGCTTTTGATGTAGACGCGCTGGCCATCAGCGCCGCTCGGTTTTACCAGCACCTCAGTGCCGCCCGCCAGGCTCACAGTCCCCTTGCGCGCCGTAATACGGCCATGGTTCTCCACTTCGCGTGCGATAAGCGTTACGTCGCCATCGGTCGCTTTGATCTTGCCAAAATTCTGCACTTTGGCGCCAGACGTACCGCTGAAGTTGAGGTCGCCGCCCTGCATGAACTCGGCGTTGGAAACATCGTGCGTACTGGCTGTGAAGCCTGCCGTGTTCACCCGTCCGCTCTTGCCGATCACCACGCCGTTCTTGTTGACGAGGTAAACCTGGCCGTTCGCGTTCAGGTTACCATTGATTTGCGACGCGCTGCCGCCCGTTACCCTGTTAAGCACGGCGGATTTGCTCGACGGCTGCACAAAAGTGGTCGTCTCGCCCTGCTGAATTGAGAAGCTGCCCCAGTTCACCACCGCCCGATTACTGGTCTGATTCACCGTCACCTGCCCCGGCGCAGGAGTGTTGATTGTGGCCGAACCACTCTGCACACTTCCTCCGGAGGGATTCGCCCACAGCACTCCCGCGCCGCCACCCGAATTGAGCCCCAAAAAAGTGATTAGCCATGCGGCAATCAGTTGCCTGTACCAGGATGCGCCAAAGCGAGCCGCAAAAATATACATAGCCGTCAAAAATTGATGTCGGAGCAGATCTGTCGTTAGTTCTTAGATAGAATTTCAAACCCTTATTATTATTTCAAGATATTTTCCTGAAAAGAATGTTGCCAATCTGCCAAATGTTAATGGTGCATGAAAGGTTGCCTGTGTGATAAGTGTATGAGGTTGTTTCAGTCTAAACAGTCTCGCGTTTTAATTTCCAATGGCATTAACCTATAGTCAAAAACGTCGCGTCCAATAGCTTGTCTGCTTCAAGTTCATGTCTCATAGAACTTAAACGATCTTTAAGTTCAGAGGTAATTGATTTATGGTCCTCGATTACGAGTGCAGTAATAGCCACAGACATTTCCTACTCCTTTAATATTTCCACCGTAACGATTGTTCCTTTGTTGCAATCGCTACTAATTTGAAGGTTCCCTCCGTTTGCTATAATGTTTCTATAAGCAATCGGTAGTCCATAGCCTGTTCCACTGGACGATTGAATACAGAAGATGCGAGGGGTCTGTCTCGGGTTCGCTGTCCACGAGATGATGCTGATGTTTCCGATATCGCGCTGCGGGAAATCCTACGAGCGCATGCGATGGCCAGCTACAGCTTTGACAATTCTCGTTGTGGAGTGCAACAAGACAAGGTAAGCGCAGACACTTCAGCTTCAAATATGTATCAATGAACGGAGGGAGATTTCTCCCCGTTCGGCAGCCGCGTAAGTAACTCCGCTATTCGAAGCAGGCGCTTCGATACTTTTTGGCATTCATGATGACGGAGCTGCGAAGTTGATTTAATCTCAGAACGGGGTTTACGGTGCGGGGGAAGGGCTGCCGCTTGTCATCGGCGGGACTACATCGCCGCTGTTCAGGTGGAGCATGCCCGGAGCGCCGGTCTTTCCTTCGTAGGTGACGGTGTAGCCGTTGACGATGGGGAGGGGTTTGCGCAGGTAGTAGGCTTCGTCTTCGTTGTTGCGGCCGCGGGTGGCGTTGAATTCGGTCATGTCCAGGGTGGGCAGCGGGGTGGTCGTGTCGACAGGAGGCAGCCGGCCGGCGAGGAGGGTGAGGAGCGCGGGGAGATAGCGGAACGTGTAGTTGCGGGCCGAGGCGCCGCCGGGGATAATCACGTACTCGCCTGCGGGGGAGGAGCTTGTGGCGTCGGAGGAGTAAGTCAGTCCGCTGATGACCGCCTGGGTATCGGCGAACTGGAAGCCGGTTACCGTGCCGCTGAGCGTGGGGAGCGACTCACCCGCGGTGCCGAACGCGACCGTGGCAGTGACGGTGAGCAGCGCGGGGCTGATCGTAAAGACGGGCGACGCGGGATCGGTGATGGTGATCGAGTAGGTCGGATTGAGCGCGATGAGCTGGCTGTAGTCGAAGAGATACGAGCCGACGTCTTCGCCCGCCTGCCGCAGCAGCAGGCCGTTGAGCGCGAGAGCCAGCGGAGCGCCGCCGGCGTCGAGGATGCTGTAGCTTAACGTCGAGGGATCGGCCTGGCCGTACGTCTTGCCCTGGCCAGCGTTGGCGAGGATGCTGATGAGGAGATTCGTATTGGTGAGCGTAAAGGCGATGGAAGTCGGAGCATCGAGGCCCACCTGGTAGGTGCCCGTTGCCACGGCCGCAGTCAGCGGGACGAAGGAGACAGTGTTGACGCCGCCCGCAAAGACGATCGGCTGCTTCAGCACCCCGGTGGCGGTAGGGCCGGCGCCGGGGACAACGATGATGAGAGTGCCGCCGGAAAGATCGGTAAGTAAGGAATCCACCGCGTCGATTCTGACGACCAGCGGCTGCGCAAAGGTGCTGCCAAGCATGGCGCTCTGATTGTCGCCGCCGGTTATGCTGTAGACAAAGCCGCGGCTCTCGTAGGCGCCTATGTCCGGCGTGCCGTCGACCCGCGGAACGTTGCGCTGGTCGCCGGTGCCTGCCGCCGCGGCGTAGTACTGCGCGGGATCAATCGCCGGGCTGCCGGGCAGCAGCGCCATCGTCCACGTCGGGCCGCCGTAATTGCCCAGCGGAGCCAGCATAGGATTCGCAATGCCTGCAGTAGAAGTCGGCAGAAGAGTGACTCCGATGCCAACGCCGAAGATATTGTAGCCGCCGTCGGTATAGGTGCCGGTCGGTTGGTAGAGGTCGCCTTGCGGGCCTGAATTGCCTGCAATAATCGTGTTGGTCACCGTGAGTAACCCGAAAGAAACGACGCCGCCCGTTCCAAGGGCAGAAGTGTTGCTTGAGATAGTCGCACTGGTAATGTTCGCGGCTGACAACGGATTAATGTACCAGGCGCCGCCGTGCTCATCAGCACGGTTGCCGGCAAACGTGGAGTTGTCGACGTTGAGTGTCCCAGCCGACAGATACACGGCGCCGCCAACCCGCGTTGCGAAGTTGTCGGAAAATGTCGAGCGGGTGATCGTACCCGAAGCTACGCTGTTGGCGAATTGAAGGCCGCCGCCATGTTGGCCGGCAAAATTATTGCGCACCGTGGAGCGTGTGATGCTAAGACCTCCTGTAACGTACATCCCGCCGCCGCTGCCAACGCCAGTTGCAGAATTGCCCACCACTTCGGAGGTGGTAAGACTGACTGAGCCGATCGCATCTACGTAGATGCCGCCACCGTTGCCGGAAATAACGCTGTTTCCCACCACGACGCCGTTGGTAATGTTGACGCTTCCAGCAGCAATAATGCCCCCGCCGCTGGTCGTGGCCGTGTTCGCTACAATGCGAGTGCTGTTATTGATCGTCGCGGTACCCCCGATATTAAGTCCGCCACCGGCATCGGAGACATTGGCCGCAATCGTAGAGTTCGACAGGGTGATTGTACTCCCGCTTGCGCCGATGACACCGCCGCCGCCATTGCCCCCGTTGGACGCGATGGTGGTATTCGTGAGCAAGAGACTGCTGCCGGGAGAGACGTACACACCGCCGCGCGAAACTGTCCCGGTATTGGAGGTGATTCTCGATCCAGTAATGGTCAGCATGCCGCTGCCGCCGTACTTCACTATGCCACCGGTTCTCGAAGCGGAATTGCCTGTGATGGTGGAAGCATCGATGCTCGTTGTACTGGTAGTGGCGATGCCGCCGCCGTCCGAGCCGCTCCCAAGCGCCGTATTGTAGGAAATGACAGAGCCCGTATTGATTGTCAGCCCCGTGCCGTTGCTGAAGATGCCGCCGCCGTCGCCCGTGCTTACTGAATTGTGAGAAATGGTGGATCCGGAGACCCTCAGTGTGCCGGCATTGAATATGCCACCGCCGTCCTGTCCCGCTGAATTCCGATCCACAACGGTATTGGAAAGGTTGAGCGTGGTGCCGGTCTGGGTGTAGATGCCGCCACCCTGAAATACGGCCCTGTTGTCGTACACAAAGGAATTGTTCAGGTTGACAGTACCCGCATTGATGTTAATGCCGCCACCGAAGGTGTTGACGGAGGCGCCCGGTTTCCGGCCGGCGCCATTGGTGATCCCGAGCATATCGAGCGTAACTGTCCTGCCTGCGGCATTGACAAAAAGCGTGGCGCCAAGCTGGTTGCCGTCGAGGATGATCGAAGGGCCGCTTGCCGTGGAGCTGCCGGTAATCGTCACGCCGTTGGCAATGACAAAGCCCGTCGTGCCGGCGGCAGCTTCGATAGTCCACTTGCCGTTGATGGTGTTGTACCCCGCGTCGGTGGGCAGGATGTTGAAATTGATGATCTGGCCCTCGTCCAGACCCGCAGCATTGATGGCCAGGCCAAGGCGCAGGCTGCCATCCACGTGCGTCACCGTCGCTGGATTATAGTCCGCCGTGTTGGTGACGGTGTACGCGGCGCGGCTCTCGAACGCGCCGATATCCGCCGGCTGCCCCGTCCCTTCGCCGCGCAGGACGCCGCGCTGATCGGTCGTCACTCCGGCATAGTTTGCAGTGGGAATCACGTCCCGTGCCTGGCTGCCAGGCAGCAGGCCGATCGTCTGCGTCGGCCCGCCGTACCAGCCGGGAGCGGAGAGCAGGGGATCGAGGCTAATTTGTGTACCCGTACCGACGCCGAGAAACCCGCTTCGCGTTTCGATAAAATTGTAACCCTGATCGTCGACGCTGCCAGTGCCAGTCACTCGGATATCTAGCGAGCTGTCGGCAAATATTGAGTTCTTTATCTCAAGAATGCCGCCATCGATGACAACGGCTGCTGCAG
>JBGGNE010000410.1:0-4906 GCA_041287705.1 Methylacidiphilales bacterium
CCTGCGATCAAAAATTAATTCTTACGATCCAGCAGATAGTCCGCGATCATCTCCAGGGGGCGGGCTTTTTCGCCGAAGGGCTTCAGGGCGTCGCGGGACTGGGTGGTGAGTTCGTCGGCGATTTCCCTGGCGCGGTCCAGGCCGAGGATGGCGGGATAAGTCGCTTTCTGGGCAGCCACATCTTTGCCGGCACTCTTGCCGAGCTGCTCGGTGGTCTGCGTGATGTCCAGGATGTCATCGATAACCTGGAACGCCAACCCGAGGCTGCGTCCGAATTTTGTCAGTGACTCCAGTTGTTCGGGCTCCGCATTGGCTGCCATGCCGCCGAGGCGGATGCTGGCGGTGATGAGCGCGGCGGTTTTGTTGAGATGGATGTACTGCAGATCCTCCACCGAAATCTTTTTGCCTTCGCTCTCCACGTCGGCTACCTGACCGCCGACCATGCCCTGACTGCCGGAGGCTTTCGCGAGCTCCTGAATGAGCACAGCGTGACTGTAGCGGGGCCAGGCCTGACAGGTGGCGGCGGCCTCGAATGCGAGCGTCAGCAGGGCGTCACCGGCCAGCACGGCCATGCCCTCGCCGTAGACCTTATGCGAGGTGGGCTTGCCGCGGCGAAAATCATCATTATCCATGCACGGCAGATCGTCGTGGATGAGGGAGTAGGTGTGGATAATCTCCACGGAGCAGGCCAGAGGCAGGGCGTTCTCGTACTCGCCGCTGATGACTTCGGCGGCGGCGACACACAGGATGGGGCGCAGCCGTTTGCCGCCTGCAAAGATGCTGTAACGCATCGCATCGTGTATCTTCTGCGGCTTTGTCTCCGCGGGGGGGAGTACCTGATCCAGGGCGCGCTCAACGCGATCCTGGCGCGTCGACCAATAACGGGCAAAATCCATGGCGAGTTTTCATAAGCGACACAGTGCTGCCGTGGCAACGTTAATCTTCAGGGATGTCACCGATTCCCCGGTCGGCTACAGGATCGATTGTTGCAAGTGTATGGTTCGGTATGGTATCCTTCCAGGCAATATATGATCAGTTCGCGGACGACGATAATCCTGGCCCTGGTGTTCACAGTCTTTGTGATGGGAATCCTGAACTACGTGGCCAGCGCTTTTGACGAGCTGCGGGTGAAGATGAAGTCGAAGACGGTCTCCACCTACGCGCCTCGCCATGTTCCCCTGCCCTACCCGGCTTCGCGCCGCGAGACGAATATTTCCACGCACTTTGGAGCTCAGGTTGCCGATCCCTACCGGTGGCTGGAGGATGGAGACTCCAAAGAAGTGCAGGACTGGACGAAATCGCAGAACAAGTTTACCCACGAATACCTTAGCAAACTGCCGGAACGCGACGCGCTGCTGAAACGTTTCAAGGAGATTGTCTACACGCCGCGCCTCTTTCCCCCCGCCAAGTACGGCAAGCGCTACTTCTACATGAAGCGCGACCCGAGCAAGGAGAAGGAGCTCTACTGCTACCGCGAAGGTCTGGACGGCGACGAGCATATCCTTATCGACCCAAACACCTTTACGAAGGAAGACGCAGTATCGCTGGGTGATGTATCGCCTAACCGCGATGGCAGCAAAGTGCTCTTTGGCAAGAATCCCAACAATGCGGACGAATCCACGCTGTATCTGCTGGATGTGGCGACGGGGAAGCTGTCGGATATCGACAAGATAGAAGGGGCGAAATACGCCTCGCCATCGTGGAATCCGGACGGCACGGGCTTCTACTACACCTACCTGCCCATGGTGCCGGAGGAGCAGATTGCCGAGCGCCCTTCACTGGCGGACATCCGCTATCACAGACTGGGTACATCCCAGAAAGAAGACGTGGTGATGCGTGAGAAAGTGGGCGACGCCCGCATGTTCATCAGCTGCGATCTCTCCCGCGACGGCCGCTGGCTGATGTGCAATATTCAGCCGAACTGGTCCTCCAATGACGTGTATATGCTGGATCTGGAGGCGAACCCGCCCGCAAAGGGTGCACCCGCAAAGGACGCCTGGAAGACCTTTGCGGCAGGCACGGGCTTTCGCTATACAGTATCGGCCTGGCGCGGATTCTTCTTTGTCTATACGAATGATGGTGCCACGCGCTATCGCCTGCTGCGGACTCCCATCGATAAGCCGGAACGCGAGAACTGGCTGGAGATCATCCCCGAGCGCCCGGATTCTTTGCTTAACGAAGTCTCCTTCGCAGGCGACAAGCTGATGATGGTGCAACTGAAAGATGTGCTGCCGCATCTGGAAGTGCTGGATCTGGATGGCTACGCCGTGGATTTCCCCGGCCAGCCCAAACCTGAAGAACCCGGCACCAAGCAGGATGCCCCAGAAACCCTATCTACGCCGCCTGCCGCTCCCACTGCTCCGGCTCCGGCTGCTCCAGAGGCTGCGCCCGCTCCGGCTCCTGAAGGTGCCGCTCCACAGCCTGCAACGACTCCTGCAGCTACGACAGAGGCCGCCCCGGAACCTGCACCCGCTGCGGATCCAACAGCGATGGTCGCCACGGATCCCTCCGCACCTGCTGGTGCTCCGGCGGCTCCTGCCGGCCCTACGGATCCCACCATGGGCCCGCCGGCCCCGACTTCGCCCGATATGCCGGCAGCGCCTGCACCCGGCGAGGAAGCGCCCGCAGCCCCCACCGTACCCGAGCGCAAACGGGGTATCGGTCGCGAAATCCCCATGCCCGGGCTGGGCGCTATATCTGCGCTCAGCAATGAGCCGGAGGAGGATGAGTTCCTGCTAACGTTCAGCTCTCCCACACAACCCATGACGATCTATCGCGGCGACGCGGCCAAGGGCGAACTGGTGGAATGGAAGCGCACCCCCTGCCCGGCGGATCTCAGCGATTACATTACGGAGCAGGTCTGGTTTAACTCATCGGGCGCTCGCGTACCCATGTTCGTCATCCGCCGGAAGGACCTGGTAAAGGATGGGCGCACTCCCTTTCTGCTGACGGCTTACGGCGGTTTCAGCGACTGCTCGCTGCCGGAATTCAACGGCGCGTGGATCCCCTGGCTGGAAGCGGGCGGCGGCTGCGCTATCGCCAACATTCGCGGCGGCGGCGAATTCGGCGAAAGCTGGCACCAGGCCGGTATGCTGAAGCTGAAGCAGCGCTCCTTCGATGACTTCACCAACGCCGCCCTTACGCTCGATCGGCTGGGCTACACGCGCTTTGCACGGCTGGCTATCGAGGGCTCCAGCAACGGCGGTCTTCTGGTCGGCGCGGCCATCACGCAGCGGCCCACGTACTTTCAGGCAGCCGTGTGCGGAGTCCCCCTGCTGGATATGGTGCGCTACCCCCTCTTCGGCAGCGGCAAGACCTGGGTGACCGAGTATGGCAATCCGGATGACGAAGCGGAGTTCCGGGCGCTCTTCCGGTATTCCCCCTATCATCAGGTGCGCGCAGGCTCCACGTACCCGTTCACGCTCTTCGACAGCAGCGCCAACGACGATCGCGTCGACCCCATGCACGCCCGCAAAATGGCCGCCGCCATGCAGGCCTTCGCCCCGCCCTATCGCCACATCCTGCTTCGGGTAGAAGGCTCCGCAGGCCATTCCGGCGCCGACGCCCTGGCTGACCGCATCGCCACGCTGGCCGATACCTACGGCTTCCTGATGAAGCACGTGGGCCTGAAACCGCTCGGCATGTCCACTACGCCTGCTCCGGCTGATCATTCTACAAACGCAACGCCAAAAACGCCTGTATCCCAATAAGCGCGACCGGGTTGGCGAAGGATTTCAGGCGTTCCACTTAAAGCGTTTCCATCGATTCTGACTCAGAAGTGCCTCGGCACTCAAATAGATACGCGCAGATCTGTAACGTCAGCTAAGCTTGCAGCTACCTCTGAAAAATGCTTCTCACTTGGTAATCTCTGAAACGTTAAATGGAAATACGGGCTCACTTTACTGGCTCGCAAAACATCCATTTGCTTTTCAGTTTGTAAGAGGTTTACCCGAAAAGTAAAAACTTTAAGCGTGCTCATATTTATACCGCAACTTATTGTACATTAATGCACCCATATTTTATGCTTCATGTCGTCCTTTTAGCCTATTCAGTGATCCTTCCCGTTTTACAACATCACCGGTAAATTTTTCTATATGCCTTATAAAACTCCTCAGATTCTTTAATTTGTGCTGCACTAGTGCCGGATGCCACACGAAAAACTGGCCTAAATGCTCTATTAATTAATAGTATATGCTTCTTTGCTAGTCGCCTAATGTGAGCGCTCTGCGATTGTCAAAATTGTTTTCAACATTAGCAATATTGTTGTGAAATTTACAGTTCAGATGCGCATTTTATGGCTATCCATTCAAAATTTCTCATCTTTTTATACGGTTATTGTGTTTAATTGCCTTTCTTTTTTCTTGGTATGCCTGCTGCATTAATTTGCGCTTATAATCCTCAGCGCATTGATTACCTCTAGCATTAGATACCACCTCCACTATTGCACCTAAAGTAATATCAATAAGTGCAATATTATAATACATGGCCATCTCCATCTGCAGCCGGCTGGCTCACCCAGTTGTAAATCAGGTCAGCCCCAATCCCGAGTTCTTCCGCCAACGCTTTGACCGGACGGTCCACTCGGACCAACTCCACGGCGTGCGACTTAAATTCGGCGGTATAGCGCTTTCTGGTTTTCTCTCTCATGTTGGCTTTTTCGGTTAGCGGCTGGTCCAGAAATATAGCTCACCTCATATGGCCTTTCCATGGCTAATCTGGAATCTATGCAGCGCCTTAATGCAAAATAGGAATACTATATATAGCAAGAATCAGGAACGTGCTCCTGCCAGCCAAACAACTACAAACTTTCGCTTTATAGATCTTTCACAAAAGATGACGACGCTGCCGCGCAAGCGGACTGTGCCTGTTTTTGTCTGTTATTAGAGATGCCCTTTCATTGGTTGTT
>JBGGNE010000411.1:0-9365 GCA_041287705.1 Methylacidiphilales bacterium
TGCTGCTGCGTGGTTACACAGCCGCTGAGGGAAAACATCGCCATAATGATGGCCAGCAACGGCAGTGCTGACCGCAGGAACGAAGGTTTACGTTTTTTCATAAGCTTTACGCCTTAAGAATCTGAAATGCTCGAAGTAGCAACGGTTTTTACGTCTAAGAATGGTGGCGGTTTTTTTAATAGATGAAACCTTGAATTTGCGCCAGCGAAAACAAGCCAATGCAGCTTGATTCTGACAGGAATTTACGTATAAATAGCCGCGCTCAGGCAAAAACAGAGGTTGCGAAGCGTCCAAGACATGACATCTTCCCATGGCCTGTTCATTTTTGCCGACGGACTCTCATTAGCCCGGCTAACGCTCCATGCCCGCCGATACGCTGCCCTTCTTCCCACCGCCGCCACCGCCACCGCCGATGGATCCGCAAAACGGATCATCCGGCCCTGCGGGAACGCATGGCGTGGCGAAACGGTATGCGCCCGCTCCCAGGCTCGAGCCGGGTCCGGCAGCAAAGCAGTTGCAGTCTTACCGACCCAACGCTCCCGTCGCAGGTACGCCAGTGGCAGGCGTTGTGCCTGCGGGTGCCGTTGCGATGCCGCCGTCGGTGATGCCCGGCGCTCCTGTCCCTGCGCAGATACCGCTGGCACCCGTTGCCGGTAACTTTTTTCCGCCGCCGCCACCTCCTCCACCGGCTCCCGCACCTGCCGCGCAAGGACAAGCGCAGCAACAGCCCGCGCGCCCTGGTGTTATCACTACGGCCAGGCGTATCGCGGCGGGACCTCAGACGCCTCAACTCCGAGCCGCCCCTGCCGCAGTTCCCCAGCAGCCGGAAAAGAAGTCTAAGCGCTCCAGGCGTAAAGCCCAGGGTCACCCCGTGCATGGCGCGGGACCGATGGCCAGCAAGACAGCGCGTTCGGATCTGCACAGCATCAGCGTCGCCAAACTTTCAGACGTTCAGCTGCAAAAGCTTGTGCAGCAGCCGCTGGGTAAGAACAAGAGCAAAGGCCCCAGGCTCCGCTCCCCTGCCCCAGCTCCGCTCGAGCCCGTCGCACCCGCGCAGATTGCCGCCCGCGTTCACTTTGCGGATCTTGACGTAATCAAGGCGGACGCCGACGCGTTGCGCCGTCAGGACTCCACCACCACAACGCTGTTGTTTGTGGGATGGTCCATCGTGCTCCACGTGGTCGCGCTCAGCTTTGTCGCCGTGGCGATTCCTCTGGCGGCCATGCTGGGGTGGATAGTTCCCGTGCCGCGGCAGAATGATCCCGAGCTGCTGCGTACTTCGGCTCCCTCCGCCCTGCAGTTCCGGCCACCGCCTCAGCAGCAGATGCAGAAAGATCTGTTTCTCCCAAGCTCCGCCAAGGGACAGGTGGAGGACAACCCTGAGGCTGCCGCGCAATCCGACCGCAGCCAGAAGGCGCGCACTCGCGAACAGGCACGTGACAAAAGCTCTCCCATGCCGGAAATGAAGGGCAAGGACAAACACGCCCTGAATTATGAAGACGCACAGGGCAGCGGCGCCGAGGAGAACGCGCCATCCTCTCCCAGTAGAACGAAGCCCCAGAAAGCGCAACAGGCTCAGCAAGAGCAACAGGCACAGAAGGCCACGCCCGCTCAACAACAGCAGCAGCAACAGAATCAGAAGCCTCAGGAGCAGCCCAAGGATCAGCAGAAGCAGCAGCAGCCCCAGCAACCTCAGGATCAACAGCCGGCCCCGCCGGATCCAAAGCCCGAGGAAAAACCTGAAGACATGAAGCTGCCCCCTTCGGCCCAGCCCCTGGACAAGCCGGAAGCCGAACGCCGCCCGGAAGACAAGGAAGTGCGCGCCGCCCAGCCTGTCGTTGACACGACCAATACGGAGCAGTTCACGCCGTCCAAGGATCCTCGTGCACTGCCGGTTCTGCCTGCCGTCCGGGTCCCGCCCCCTGTCCCCACTCGCCGCCACACTACCGTGGTGCCGATGGATATGCCTTCTCCTCAGGCCAACCCGCAGCAGCCGCGCCGTCAGCAGCAGGCCCAGCAGGCGGTTCCCAAAACACCGCCCCCCAGCTTTAACTTTAATAAAAGGCGCTCCGACGTGAGCGGTGGCGGCATGGAAGGCGAATTCGCGCCCGATGTGCGGGAAACGGATATAGGCAAGTACAAGGCCAAGCTCTACCGCACGGTGGGCTATCGCTGGCGCCTGGCAGTTGCCGCGCGTGAATCCGTGGTAACGCTGGGTCAGGTCCGCATCCGCTTCTACGTGCGCGCCAACGGCGTCATGGAAAACGTGAAAGTGGTGGAGCGCTCCCAGAACTCAGCGCTGCTGGAAGCCGCTTCCCTGGAAGCCATGCTGAAATCCATGCCCTTCGAACCCTTCTCCGAAGGCATGCGCCAGCAGGTCGGCGAAGGTTTTGAGGACGAGTTTACGTTTACAATTTATTAGGAAACTACTTCCTGAACGGAAATCTCCTGTCGCTTTCCTGTCCTCATCTTCAGACATAAGGTGCTTTGTATATACCCTTTAACGCTTCGAGATAATCAGCGGGATAGAGAATCAGCCCGCCTTCGCTACTATCCGTTCTTTCGAATTCATCCAGGCTCTTCCACATAGCGACAATGGGTTCGCCGCAATCTTCCACGCCATGGAGCACTTCCCTGTCATACAGGGTTTCGTCGATGAACGTGGCATCGTAGAACAGCACAATCTCGTGTCCGATCTCGCCTTCATACTCAAAGATGTTTTCCAGAGTAAAGAGGTAGCGGGCGTTGGCAATCTCCGCGTTTAGTTCCTCTTTGATTTCGCGAACCAGAGCCTGCGCGCCGGTCTCTCCGTACTCAATGGAGCCGCCAAGCGCGCGGTAGAAATATTGCTGCTTTGCTGAATCGTAGCTTTTGTTGACGAGGATACGTCCCTTGTCCCAGAAGATACCCAGAGCAAGTGTGCGGATCCTTTGTTTCTTCGCGCGCTTCTTTGCCTTTTCTTTCTTTGATTTGCTACCCATATAAAGCGCGTTAAATGAAGATCGGAAATGACTATTTTTTGCCAATAGTGGCCACGAAATCAATGAAGCCTTTTACCTGATCGTCCAGACGTTTGGCAATTGCTTCGTCTTTTACTTTGCCGTCATCGCCCAGTACTTTAAAAACGCCGGGGATGAAAACCTTGCCCGGGAAAATGTGCGCGTTGCGATAGAGCGCGATATCCTGCAGTTGCTCAATCGGGCGGAGCGCGCCCCAGATGCCGGCGGCCAGACCGGTGAAAGCGATGGGCGTTCCCACAAAGCTCTCCGGAAACTGCAGCATGTCGATGAAATACTTGGCGATGCCAGGGACGCTGCCGTTGTATTCAGGCGTTACCCAGTGGATGCCCTCGGCGGTGATGATGGTGTCGCTGAAGCGTTTGAACGCTTCGGGCTTCGTCTCGTAGCTGGATGTATCGAAGATAGAGGGCGGAAGATGCGCCAGATCCAGCACTTCCGGCGTCACGCCGTGTGCCGCGTAGCGTTCGATGATGTGAGCCGCTATTTTGGCGGTGTTGCTCCCCGGGCGGTTCGTTCCAATAACAAGCGCGATAGACATGATCTGCAGAGTGCCGCCCGGGCAAAATAAATCAAGTCCTTGCGAGACTTTGCGTTCCGTTGATCAGCGATGTGGCCAATGCGAGCGCCTGCTCCGACTCACCGCCCAGCATGCGCGCAATTTCACGCACCCGCTTATCCCCTTCCAGCACGGTAATCTGGGTGTGGCTGCGTCCCTGCTTCACCTGCTTGGACACCGCAAAATGGCGGTCGCCCTGCGCGGCTACCTGCGGCAAGTGCGTAATGCAGAGCACCTGATGGGAAGCGCCGAGCTGGCGCAGCTTCTCTCCCACGCGTATCGCGGTTTCGCCGCCGACATTCGCGTCCACTTCGTCAAAGACCAGAATGGGGACTTCGTCGACTGCGGCAAGCGTTGTTTTGATCGCCAGCATGACACGGGCCATTTCACCGCTGCTGGCGATGTTGCGGAGCGGCTGGGGATCTTCACCGACGTTCGGGGCAAAGATAAACTCCACGTGATCAGCTCCATTGCGCGTGGGGTTATCTACCGTGCGTATATCGATACGGAACAGCGCCTTGTTGAAGCCCAGCCCGCGTAGCTCACCCTGAATCTTCTCCGCCAGCGGACCGGCAACGGATCGGCGCGCGGCGGTGAGTTTGGCGGCGGCCTTTTCCGCACGCTGCCGCGCGGCGGCTTCCTCTTTTTCCAGAGCCTCCAGTTTGTCGCTGCTGCTTTCCAGATCCACAATCTGCGAGGAAGCGTTGTCGCAATAACGTATGACATCCGAGAGCTCCGGACCGTACTTGCGTTTCAGGCGCTGCAGAGTGCCAAGGCGCTCTTCCAGTTGCGGCAGGGAGATGGCGCCGTCTTCGATGCGCGCGGCCTGATCCGCAATTTCGGACGCCAGTTCCTCCAGCGCAGTGATGGCGGAGCGGTTCAGGGCCGCCGTGCTCGCGATTTCAGAATCCATGCGCTGCCATTGATTCAGCGCGCGTTCCACCTGGGCAAGCTGCTGCAGCACATTCGGCTCCCCTTCGCTCAACAGCCCCGTGATGGTGCCGGCGAGTTCCTGCAAAGATCGGGCGTTGCTGGCCACCTTGTAATCGTGCTCCACCTTCGCGTCTTCGCCCGCAGTCAGGGCGGCGTCTTCGATTTCCTTGGTCTGATAGCGCAGCATCTCCAGCTTCTGCATACGCTCGCGCTCGCTCATGTTCAGCTTCTCCCGCTCGGCGGCGGCGTGGCGGGCGGCGTCCCACGCTTCGGAGTAGGTGCCGCGCAGGGCATCCAGCTTTCCGTAGGCATCCAGAATGGCGGTCTGCTTTTCCGGCGACAGGAGTGACTGGTGATCATGCGGGCCATGGACATCAACAAGAAGATCGCTAAGACGGCGCAGGCCCTGCTGAGTAACTCCGCTGCCGTTGGCAAACTGTTTATTGCTGCCGGTCGTGGTAAAGCTGCGCTTCAGCAGCAGAATTTTGTCTTCACATGCCTCTGCGCCTATATCGGCCAGCAGAGCGTTCACGGTCTCCAGGGCGGCCGGGTGGCTCAGTTCAATTTCGGCTTCAATAGTGCACGTGGTTTCGCCGGTGCGCACCAGGGTTTTATCGGCGCGTTCGCCGAGAATCAGGTTAATGGCGCCTATGAGCATGGATTTGCCCGCGCCTGTCTCGCCTGTCAGGATGTTAAAGCCTGCGCCGAGCTCCCAGCGGAGGTCCTCCACCAGCGCTAAATTTTTCAGCCGCAACGATCGGATCATTTCGCAGGGAAAGGTGGAATGACTAGCGTCAGAGTGCAAGAGCGAAGTGATGCCAGTGCCCCGCCGATCACTATTATTTGGATGTATTCCACTGATTCAGGCTGCTTCCCCGCCCTTTCGTGTCGCTCAGGTATCCGCTTCAATCGAAATAAATGCCGGTTGCATGCCCTTTTTCGACCCCATCAGGCAAAAGTATTTTTTTCGGGATCATGCGGCTGGCGTTTCGTTGCGCGAAATCCTTAGAAGGCGCCTCATTCAGGCTAACCAAATAAACCCTGAACAGGTGTGGAAGATTAGTTCCGCGAGGATTTCTCCCTCTGAGTGGCTGTTACGATTATGCAAATAAATATTGCAGGAAGGGATAGCGATGGATTGCGCAATTCAACAGCAATGCATGAACGTGCAAGTGCTTATTTTTAATACAAAAGGGCACAAACTTTTAACGCGCACGGAATAAAATGCAAAGCAACCTCCTTATCCTGAAGTTCTTATCTCTTATTATATAATTTTTACGCAATTCCTATATAAAAACTCCGCCAACCTGCATTTCGGGATAAAGCGGTACAAGCAACCATCAAAAAACGACAAAGGCGCGTTAGTGCAAATCTGGCAAACCTGTCATAAACCATACATGCCGAAGACCAAACCTGCGAACAAGCACCGGAGAACACACCGCCCCGGTAGCGTGGCTACTCTTGCTGCCGCCAATGTCCTGATGATGACTGGCGCGACCATGGCGCAAGAAACCGCCCCTGCCAAAAAGACCACAGCAACGCCAGCGAAACCCAGCACAACCGCGAAGAAAGATGCGGCCCCCACTGCCGAGACAGGTAGTGGCAATCTGTCGGAAGTTGTTGTCACTGCAAAACCTGAAGGTTCCTATCAGGTTGAGAAACTGCAGAGCACCAAGCTGACTGAACCGATCATCAATATCCCCCAGACCATCGTGGTCGTGCCCAAAGCCGTGATCCAGGATCAGGCCGCGAGCAGCCTGCGCGAAATCCTGACGAACGTACCCGGAATTTCCTTTACTGCCGGTGAAGGTGGCGCACTCGCGGGCGACAACCTCTCCATTCGTGGTTTCAATGCCCGCTCTGACATCTTTGTGGACGGCTTCCGTGATTCCGGCGTTTACAACCGTGACGGGTTCAATCTGGAGCAGGTTGAAGTTATCAAGGGACCTGCCTCGACCTACAGCGGCCACGGCTCCACAGGTGGTTCCGTAAACCTGGTGACTAAGGACGCAAACCTGCGCCCCCGCTACGAAGCCAGCTTCGGTCTCGGCACGGAAGGCAATGACATCTACAGCCGCAACACGGTTGACATCAATCAGCCCCTGGACCAGTGGATTCCCACGACCGCAGTGCGCTTGAATGCGCTGTACCAGTACGATGGTATGGCTCCTCAGGATGAGGTCTACAACAATCGCTGGGCGCTCTTCCCCTCCATCGCCTGGGGTCTTGGGACCGAAACGCGTGTGACGGCCAACTACCTGTACCAGCAGGAAGATAACCTGCCCACGTACGGTATCATGCACAACAGTGCGAACCTGTATCAGGGCAACCCTAGTCTCGGCAACAATTACACGAAGTATGCCGATGTCGACTTCTCCAACTTCTACGGCATGGTCGACCGCGACTACGAGCACACGGTCACGCACGTCCCTACACTGAAAATCGAGCACGATTTCTGTGAGAATCTGAAGATCGAGAACACGGCCCGTTATTCTTACACCGCGCGTGAATCCGTACTGAGCCCTCCACGCTCCGGCACCGGCACGGTATACAATCCTGCCACAAACACCCTGCAGGCACTGACTACCCCGTATCCGGCCGACACGATGATTCGCGAGCTCCGGGCCCGCCATCAGGTCGATCAGCTTGTGGGTAACCAGTTCATGCTGACCGGCAAGTTCGATACCTGGAAGCTGAACCACACGGTCGTCGCCACTCTCGAATACTCTCGTGAGACGGAAGACTACCGCACCAACCAGACGGCGCGCAGCCCATCTTCCCGCACGTCCCTGTCTAACCCCGGCGTAAACGATCCTTATCCCTTCAGCGTGCTGTGGGGCCCGGAAAGCCACACGGAACTGGAAGACATCGCCTTCTCCCTGTTTGACACCATCAAGTTCGGCGAACAGTGGATCCTGGCAGGCGGTATGCGCTTCGACCACGTCTACTCTCACCAGACCGTGGACGCCTTTGCCGGTGAAGCTGCAAAGGTTACTCCCCAGGGCACTCTGGCTGCAGTCGCCGCTTCCCCCGCCGCAGAATACCAGCGCACGGATGACCTGCTGAGCTGGCGTATCGGCCTGACGTACAAGCCCGCGCCCAACGGCTCGGTGTACTTCGGTTACGGCACATCGTTTAACCCGCAGATCGAATCCGGTGCCTCGCCCTCTACTATCGCCACCACCTCCAATCTGGGGCCGGAAGAGAACGAGACTTACGAAGTTGGTACGAAGTGGGATTTCCTGAACGAGCGTCTCTCGCTTACCGCCGCTCTGTTCCGCACGAACAAGAACAATGCCCGTATCACCGATCCCACGGATGGCACGACACAGGTTCTGGCCGGTGAACAGCGTGTACAGGGCATCGAACTCGGTGTCTCGGGCAACATTACGCCCGAGTGGTCCGTATTCGGCGGTTACTCCTATATGGACAGCCAGATTATCAAGGGTACGAACGCCGGCAACGAACTGCCGAACACCCCCGAGCAGAGCGCCAGCCTCTGGACCACCTACAAGCTCCCGTACAACGTCAAAATTGGTACTGGCTTCCAGTATGTGGACACACGCTACAGCTCCATCGCCAACACGGTGGACGCCCCTGGCTACGTGACGCAGCAGGCCATGGTCGGCTGGTCTCCGACGAAGAACGTGGAAGTGCAGATCAACGTCAACAACCTGTGGGATGAGCAGTACATCTCCGCGTTGGGTGGTGGTCACAGCGTCCCCGGCTACGGCCGCAACGTTATCGTCACCACGAACATCAAGTTCTAAGCAGCCGGCGCCGGTCTGACACCGGACGCCCTCCCACTCAGAAAGCGCGATCCCCGGTCCTTGCGCCATGCCGGGCCGGGGATCTTCCTTTTTCCGCTATAAGTGAGCAACGCGCCGTCAACCGGCGCAATTGATTCCCCCATTGCAGAGCTGTATTCTCGTATCTCCATGTTGATAGCTATTCCCAACGTTCTCTCTCCAGAACAGGTCGCCCAGGGTCGCAAGATCCTGGACGATGCGGAATGGGTGGACGGCCGCATAACGGCCGGCCACCAGTCCGCGCAGGTAAAAGATAACGCCCAACTCCCCGAGGGCAGCCCCGCCGCCCGCGAATTGGGCGCTATGGTTTTGCAGGCTCTGGGCCGCAACCCGCTGTTTCTCAGCGCCGCGTTGCCGCTCCATATTTTTCCCCCGCTCTTTAACAGATACAGCGGCGGTCAGTCGTTCGGCACGCATGTGGATAACTCCATACGCCAGGTGCCCGGCACGGGATTCCGTATCCGCACGGATATTTCCGCCACTCTTTTCTTTGCCCCGCCCGAGGAGTATGACGGCGGCGAACTGCTGGTAGAGGACACATACGGCACCAAGTCCGTAAAGCTGCCCGCCGGCCACATGATTCTTTACCCGGCCACCAGCCTGCATCACGTACGCCCCGTTACGCGCGGCGCCCGCATCTGCTCCTTCTTCTGGCTGCAAAGCATGATTCGCGATGACTCAAAGCGGTCACTGCTCTTTGATATGGATCAGGGCATTCAACGCCTGGCCCGCGATCTGCCGGATCACCCCTCGGCAAACGCGGCGAATGTGCAACTGACCGGCGTCTACCATAATCTGCTGCGCCAGTGGGCCGAAGTATAAGTCTAATTCTAATCAGCTTTCAAGATGATTAGAATTAGATCCATAGCCATCTGGCTCCAACAGCTACAGCTTCATCCTCCCAGGCCATTCCCTTCAACCGGGAATGGCCTTTGATGGTGTAAGGGGGATGGCAATTTCTTCTATTAGACCATTCGCAGACGTTAATTGGTACAAAGACTGGGATCGATTTGGGGATGAGAGCAAGGCGCGATTGAGGGAGTGCAT
>JBGGNE010000412.1:0-9123 GCA_041287705.1 Methylacidiphilales bacterium
CCAGCCGGACGGCACACCGTTTTGCTTTGTCGACAATGGTCGCGAATCCACAGGGCTGAACGCCATTGAGTGGGCTCAGCAGGTAGAATCTTTAGGTGCAGGCGAGATCCTGCTCACCTCCGTGGACCGCGAAGGCACCGGCAATGGCTTCGATATTCCGCTGGTAAAGCAGATTGCGGATCTCGTCAATATCCCCGTCATTGCCCACGGCGGCGCCGGTACGGCGGTCCATGTGGCGGACGTCATCAAGAAGGGCCATGCAGATGCCGTTGCACTGGCCTCGCTGCTGCACTATGGCGTATATGCCGAACTGGCAAGTGACTCGGACGATTTCAACGCAGAGGGCAACACACAATTCATGAAGCGCAACGCCACCAACAAGCGCATCAAGCCCGTGCATCTTGCTGATCTCAAAGCTTCTCTCACCAGCGCTGGGCTGCCCATGCGCCTCCCCCACGCGCAGACATGAGCCTTTCCATTCCCCCCGTCGCGGTCGTCGATTTCGGCCTGGGCAATCTCTTCAGTGTGCAGCTGGCGCTTACCCGCGCAGGGCTCAGCAGCATCATCACGGATAATCCCGAAGATTTGCGCACGGCACCGGCCGTTATCGTGCCGGGCGTCGGTGCCTTCGGCGATGCCATGAACGCTCTGCGCGCCAGGAAGCTTGATGCCGCCCTGCACGACTACCGCCAGAGCGGTCGGCCGATCGTCGGCATCTGCCTGGGTCAGCAGCTCTTTATGGAAGAAAGCGAGGAGTTTGGCGCCCATAAGGGGCTGGGCTTTATCCCGGGCACGGTCCGCCGCCTACCCGCTGGACTGCTGGCGGAAGACGGCCGCAAGATCAAAGTACCCACGGTTGGCTGGAATACCATTGCCCGCCCCGCCGCCCGCCCGACCGGCTGGGCAGGCACCCTGCTGGAGGGAGTGCGCGAAGAGTCCGACATGTACTTTGTGCATTCGTACCGGGTCATACTCGACAACGATGCCGAGGCGCTTGCCACCACCACCTACGCGGGCACCGTCTACTGCTCGGCGCTACAGCAGGATAACATCACCGCCTTTCAGTTTCACCCTGAGAAAAGCGGCCAGGAAGGTCAGAAAATCTATCAGAACCTGGCTGCACAGCTTGCAAAGGACAGTGGGGTACCTATACTGGAACTCCATTCGCAGGGAGCCGTTCCCCCTTCTAATTGAGCATACATGAGCCAACAACTTGCATCCGCCGGATTCCAGCAGAAGATCCTCGACAAACAGCTTGTTAAACTGCCACAGCAGATCAAGTACTGCACAAAGTGCGCTATCTCCAATCAGCGCCCCCGCATAGAATTTGACGCCGAAGGCGTGTGCGGTGCCTGCCGGTACGTGGATATCAAGACAAAGGGAACCGACTGGACCTCCCGCGAAAAGGAACTGGCTGCCCTGTGCGATCTTCATCGCAGCAAAGACGGCAGTTTCGACGTGATCGTGCCCTGCAGCGGCGGTAAGGACAGCAGCCGCGTAGCCCATGAGTTGAAGCACACCTACGGCATGAACCCGCTGACCGTAACGTGGGCGCCGTTCGAGTATACCCCGGAAGGTTTTCGCAATTTCCGCAATTTCACCAAGTCCGGCTTCAACAATCTGATGGCCTGGCCCAACGGCCACATCCATCGCAAGCTGGCCCGTATTGCATTTGAAGCTCTGGGCGACGCCTGGCAGCCGTTCACCTATGGCCAGGTATGCTACGCCTTTCATATCGCCAAAAGCTTCGGTATCAAGCTGGTGTTCTTCGGCGAAAACGGCGAAGCGGAATACAGCGGCGATCCCCGCGTCTTTAACCTCCGCGGCATGCCCTTTGATCATTGGGCGGAGCAGTACTTCAAGGGCGTAACCGTTGATGACCTGATTCAGTACGGCCTGACCCAGACCGATTATCTGACGAAGGACGACTACGTGGACAGCGATCTGACCTTCTATCGCCCGCCGAACCTGGATCTGATGAAGAAGATCGGCGTGGAGTTCCACTGGTTCTCCTACTACAAGATGTGGGTACCCCAGGAGAATTACTACTACGCGAGCGAGCACACCGGCTTTCAGGCCAACCCGACTGGTCGCTCCGAGGGCACGTACTCCAAGTACGCCAGTCTGGACGATCAGTTCGACGGGTATCATTACTACCTCGCGTTCATCAAGTTCGGCATAGGCCGCGCGACTTCTGACGCCGCGCACGAAGTACGCGACGGCCACCTGACCCGCGACGAAGCAGTCGGCCTCATTCGCCGCTTTGACGGTGAGTTCCCCAGCCGCTGGTTCCCCCAGTTCCTGGAGTATCTTGACATCACCGAAGAGCAGTTCTGGGCCGTGGTGGATCGCTATCGCCTTCCCCACATCTGGAAGAAGGAGGATGGCCGCTGGAAGCTGCGCCAGGCCATTTATGATGAGTCAGGCCCCTACCAGGATGAGCCCGGCTATCTGCTGACCACGCCCCCGTCCGCAAACATTTCCGCCCAAAGCTGACCGCAACCCGTCTGCCGGACCATACTATGCGAGACGCCTGCGTTCTCATCGGCGCCGGCGGCCACGGCGGTATGGTCCTGGAAATTCTGGAAGATCAGCACCCAGGCAAGGTGCAGGGAATCATCGACGCAAACCCCTCCGCCGCAACAAAGTGGGGGCTGCCTTTCCTTGGCGACGATTCCGTGCTGCACACGCTGGCAGAACGTGGCTTCCGCTACTTTGCGCTGGGGCTGGGCTCCATAGGCAGCGGTACACGTCGGCGCGACGTCTATATGCAGGCGGCGGCAGCGGGACTAAGTCCGATCGATATAAGAGCGGGCACAGCAATCGTCAGCCCTCTCGCCACTATAGGTGCGGGAGCTCAGTTGATGCCGCGTAGTCTGGTCAATCGCGGCGCGGTTCTGGGCCAGAACGTGCTGATTAACAGCGGCGCGATTGTGGAGCATGACTGCCTTCTCGAAGACCACATCCACGTTGCAACAGGCGCCATCCTCTGCGGCGGAGTTCGTGTCGGCTCCAATGTACACATCGGCGCGGGAGCCGTCGTGCGCCAGGGCCTTACCATAGGAGAGTGCAGCGTGATCGGCGCCGGTGCGGTCGTGGTCAAAGATGTGCTGGGCGGCAGCCTGATGCTTGGCGTCCCGGCTCAGCCGCGCGAGCGTATCGGCTAGCCTTTCCTGATCAGTCACTTCTATCATTTTGCTTTCACATTAATATGCAACTTTCGCTTACTCCTTCCGCACTGGCTGTGTATACACAGCGCCAGCTGCAGCACTTCTTTCCCGATGACGCATCCGTGAGCGCTGTTGCCGAATATTTGGACAAAGCTTTGCAGCGCATGGATTACTGCTTCTCGTTTGTTCACGACAAATATTTTAAGCGCGACGGCCAATCGCAGTTCGATCACCTGCACAGCGATCAGTACGCCATGTATCTGTATTTCCTGGCCAATACGATCTATCTGGAGCACGGCGATCCCTCTGTATGCAACAAGCTCTACTGTCTTAATAAAGCACTAAACGGCATCGATCTGTATCATGCAATTGAAATGCCGGATATCTTCATGTTTTCGCATCCCGTAGGCAGCGTGCTGGGAAGGGCAAAGTATGGCAACTTTCTGCTGATTTATCAGAACTGCACCGTGGGCTCTAATCACGACGTCAACTACCCTATACTCGGCGAGTACGTGGCGCTTTATCGCGGCGCTTCCGTGCTGGGCACCTGCCGTGTGGGCAATAACTGCAAAATCGCATCCGGGTCCACGCTTCTGGATACGGATCTGCCCGACAACAGCATTTTTATTGGCGATAAGCTCAATCCGCTCATCAAGACTTCACGCCGCCACGATGCTATATGGGACAGCGAGAAGGCCCACGAGGTCAGGCCGCAAACTCCTTCACCAATGCAATGACCCGCTGTAGCTGGGCATCGGTGATTCCCACCGAAGACGGCAGCGACACGCCCTGCTCGTACAGCCGCTCCGCCACGGGACATGCCGGCTGGCCTGGTACATGGCACGTCTCATGGGCAGGACTAAGATGCATCGGCTGCCAGAGCGGGCGCGCAATCACTCCGTTGGCGGCAAGATGGGCAATCAGCTCCCTGCTGCCGCGGTCGCGCTTCGGTTCCTGGCTGGCATCCCTTCCGGAATCATCGACCAGCACCGTACAAAGCCACCATGCGGAGCGCACATAATCCGCTTCGCGCATAAACTTGATGCGAATGCCGCTGTTCCCCTGCTCTTCTGCGGAGCCAAAGGCAGCCTGGTAGGCCGCAGCAATCTCTTTCTTACGCTGCAGAAATGAATCCAACTGCTCCAGTTGGGCACAGCCCAGGGCAGCCTGAAGATTGGTGAGCCTGTAATTATAGCCCACCTCGTTGTGAATATATTCGCCGCCTGGCAGCTTTGCCTGGGTGGAAAGATGACGCACATGCCGCGTGATTTTCTTGTTCAGGTCGTCTTCACGACGAAACTCCGCTCTGGAGCTTCCCGCGACAACCATGCCGCCGCCGCCTGTTGTCATCAGCTTATTCCCGTTGAAGCTGAAACAGCCAGCGTGACCGATAGTGCCCAGAGCCCGCCCGCGCCAGAATCCGCCAAGGCTCTCGGTTGCATCCTCCACCACTTTAAGATTGTAGGCGTTGGTAATCACCATCAGCCTGTCCATATCCACCGGGTGCCCCAGTATATGCACGGGCAACAGCGCCGAAATTCTCCGCCCGGTGGCGCGATTCACCAGTGCACCGTCCTCCGCCCGCTTCGTCTGCGTCTCCAGGAAGCTCTGTACTGCCGACATATCCATCTGCCAGTAGTCGGGCTCGGCATCAATAAATACCGGATGCGCGCCCACATAACGTATCGCATTGGCTGGCGCAATAAACGTCATGCTCGAAACCAGCACTTCATCGCCAGGCTGCACGCCAACTGCCAGAAGGGACAGGTGCAGCGCCGCCGTTCCGGTGGAGACCGCAACAGCCTCGGGAGCCTGCACGTAGTCGGCAAACATCGCCTCAAAGCGGTTCACGAACTGTCCCACCGAAGAGACCCAGCCGGAGCGCACACACTCATCCACGTACTCGCGCTCTTTGCCGCCAAAGAACGGCTCGCAAAGCGGGATGATATCAGACGGCATACTCATTGATCCGGTAACTGTTCCTATTCTCCTTCGCCCAGTCGATCATCTTCGTAAGCCCTTCTTCCAGCGTTACTTTTGGCGTCCAGCCCAGCAGCTTCAGCGCTTTGGAGTTCTCTGCAAGCAGCAGGCCCACTTCGCTCTTCTCGGGACGCACGCGCGCCGCATCGGTTTCCACAGTGGCGTCACTGCCGGCCAGATCGCGAATCATGTCGAAAAGCTCACCGATCGACACGGCGCGGTTGGAACCGAAATGAATCGTCTCGCCCGCAATCCCTTCGGTAACTGCACAAGCAATGAACGCCTCGACCGTGTTGGAGACATAGTTGAGGTCGCGCTTCGGCGTGAGGCTGCCGAGCCGGATCGATTTCTTGCCGGCCACAATCTGGCTGATGATCGTAGGGATGACCGCCCGCGCAGACTGGCGCGGACCAAACGTATTGAAGGGCCGCACTGTCACAGCTTCCATCCCAAACGACAGAAAGAACGATTCCACCAGCTTGTCGGCCCCAATTTTGGAAGCCGAGTACGGGGATTGCCCCTGCAGCGGATGGACTTCGTCAATGGGCGAGTAGATCGCCGTGCCGTAGACTTCGCTCGTGGAAGTGTGAATAACGCGACGCACTTTCTTCGCCATGGCGGCTTTCAGTACGTGCAGCGTTCCCAGGATATTGGTCTGAATGTAGGACTCAGGCGCATCGTAGGAGTACGGAATCCCGATCAGCGCGCCCAGATGAAATATGCTGTCACAATCGGCGGCAGCTTTCTCGACGAGGCCAGGATCACGCAGGTCGCCGTGAATAAACTCAATGTCGCCCTGCAGCGGCGAGCTGTCCAGCCAGCCGCGCGAGCCGGTTGAGCTATAGCGTACGAGAGCGCGAACTTTGGCCCCGGTGCGAACCAGCGCTTCCGTCAGGTGGCTTCCAATAAAGCCGGCAGCGCCGGTCACCAGAACGGTCCTGCCTTGCAGTGAGATAGTTTTGATCATGTAGAATTCGCGGCCTGAAGAATACGTGCAGACAATCGAAACAATGGCGTGAGTTATCTGGTTTTACGTGCCTGTGCGCGCACGTGCAAGATCATGCTGCTGGCCCACGTCGATCCACTCGGTTTCGATGTGCCACGCACCTACCCGGTCGCCGTTCTGCAGACATTGATCAATCAGATCGGTCATGGGGAAGAACCGGCGCGGAACAGTGCTTACCACCCGTGGGCTCAGTACATAGATTCCCGCATTAATCACCTTGGAGATCGTCGGTTTTTCGCGAAGCGCCACAATACGGTCGCCCTCAAGATCAACGCAGCCGAAGGGAATCTCGTGCGTATAGTCTTTTACGCCGGCGGTCACCGCATTTTCGTGGGCCGTGTGGTAATCCAGCAGCGCGTCCACATTCGCTTCGGTTACCAGATCGCCATTGCAAACCAGCATCGGATGCTCGGGCGCTGCGGGCAGCAGGCTCAGCGCGCCGCATGTGCCCAGCGGTTCCTCTTCCCGCAGATAACGGATGCTGCAGCCAAAGCGCGCGCCATCGCCAAAATGGCTCTCGATCACCTCCGAAAGATGCTGCACGGAGAAGTAGAAATCCCGGATTCCATAGCTGAGAAAGTGCAGCAGCAGTCGCTCCAGAATCGGGCGTCCCGCCACCTTCAGCATGGGCTTCGGCACCTTCTGCGTCAGCGCTCCAAGACGCGTCCCTCTGCCGCCTGCCATAATCACGGCGGTGTTGGGGCGACTGACCGAACCCAGCACTTCGTGCAGCAGATGAATTCCCATGACCCTGCCTTCGGAGGAGACTATGGGAATCTGCTCGATCCAGCGCGCCTGCATCAGATCCAGAACCTCGGCACGCGGCGTTTCGGGTTTCACCACGATAACGTTATGGTTAACGAAGGGCTGGACGCTGTCCGATAGCTGGGCCTTGTTCAGCAGGGCGCGGCGAAGATCACCATCGGTAAGCAGCCCCAGAAAGGAATCGCCCTCATCCAGAATCACGGCTATACCCGCGCCGTGCTGAAGAATTTCTAAAGCTTCGAACAAACTGCCCGACTCTCTCATACATATATGATGAAAATTATCGTTCGTCAGCTTACGCATAAGGGAAATAATACTTGAAAAAGCAAATTGTTTGATTTATAGAGATATTTCCCTCATTCAGCAACCACTTTCAAGAAAATAATTCACTATTCATAGGTGCTTCCTAATTTATTTAATTAAGTGCGATAATCCTGATAATCATGTCCTTGCTACATCGGAATATCTTCAGACACGTCCGATACCGGGCCCGGTAAATCTTATTATAATATTGAGTAAGTCTACATAGGTGTACCTTTCCCAACTTCTCTATGAAGGTTCTTTTTACCGCCCTGTATCCGATGTTCATGTACCACTTGGTAGTGGAACTGGAAATCATGCAGAAACATCTGGATCTGGGCGATGAAATCACCATTGCAGGGTGCAATGCGGCTCTCAGGACGTGCGAATGCAACAAGGCCGGACAGCTGCATCATTGCCTGCGTTGCATTGGATTGCGACAAGATGGACTTTCCTTGCTCAAAGGAAATTATAAGACAATACAGTGGCCGGAAGAGGCGCCCGTCCTGCCGCATGATTTAAAGACCACTTTCAGAAACAGCCATGAACTGCGCAATTATAAGTATAAAGACTATGACATGGGTGCGGCTCTGTTTGCCTCTTTAGTAGAGACGACGCGGGATGTGGATGTAAATCCTGCTGAGCATCCCAAAGTAATGAAGGCGCTGTTGCATGACGCCTACAAGGCTTACAGCTTTGCTGAAAAAGAATTAGCCGAGAATCATTACGACGTAGTCTATGTATTTAACGGTAAATACGCCACAGCCCGTCCCTGGCTTTATCATTCACAAAAGCGCGGGGTAACGTATCGCACGCATGAGCGCACCAGCGGGCTGCATACGTATTATGTATTTGAGAATACAATGCCGCATGAGCCCACTCAGTACGCCGGGCTGATTCGGGAGTACTGGAAGGAGCACCATCAGGACCCCCACATTCGTGCTGAGGCGATTGAGTTCTTCGAGGAGCGCCCCAAGGGTCTCCTGACTGGCTGGACCTCCTTCACTAAAGACCAGCAGGCAGAGCTGTTGCCTGCGGGCTGGTGCGAAACCAAACGTAATATCGCGGTCTTCGCATCTTCGGAGGGTGAATTCAACGGGCTGCCTGGAATCTTTCTGCCACGCATCTTCAGCACTCAGATCGAGGGACTGCTGCGTATTGCCCGGGATATGCTTTCCACGCCCGAGTTTCATCTCTATGTACGCATTCATCCCAATTCCCTGAATGAAAAGCGTAAGTGGTGGGAAGACGCGGAGCTGGTTCAGCTCTCCAATATTACTATTGTAGCGCCGGACTCTAAGGTATCCAGCTATGCGCTGCTTAAAGCCGCTGAAAAGACAATGGTGTTCAGCTCCACCATGGGGATTGAGGCGACCTATTATGGAAAGCCATGTATACTGGCCAATGAATGCTATTACCGCGGGATGGATGCGGTGTATGAACCCGAAACTCCCCAGGAAATCGTCCAACTGCTAAAATCAGACCTGCAGCCTAAAGATAAAGAAAAGGCCATTGCCTATGGAGCTTACTGGCGCTGCGGTGGTCATCCGCTGCGGTATTCAGAGGCTGTTAACTATTATACGCTGAGCTTCCGCGGCAAACTTATCAATGCGCGCCCTGAAGTGTACGACTGGTACAACAAATGTCAGGCCCGCCCTGCTGCGGGTACTCTCTATAAAATATGGCAGGACTGGCAAGATAAACGGAAGTTCAGGGAAGTATTCAACGCTTGCGATGGATGGCTCGCGGAAACGCCCCGGCCCCACAACCTTAAGGACGAGAAATGCGCTTCCTGCCAGCAGCACGCGGAAGCTCACTCCTAAGCCGGCACAGACTCCGCAACCGCGAGTGACAGCTTCTGAAGCTCTGCCATACGTATTGCCAGTTTCGACAGCAAGCGCT
>JBGGNE010000413.1:0-8128 GCA_041287705.1 Methylacidiphilales bacterium
TTAAGCTCTAATTCTAATTCGCATCGTTAGTTGGAAGGAAAACCGGGATTGATTTTGATGTGCAGGCAAGGCGGGGTTGAAGGAGTGCATGAGAACGATGCATGACCGAAATCGCAACGATGCATGCGCCCAAAAGCAACCTGGATTTCCTCCCAAATAATGATGCGAATTGGTCTAGAGCGGTTCAAGTCGAGGTGTGTACAGTCCATACCAGAGAAAAAGGACAGAATTGGGTGTACACATGTTGACTTTAACCGCTCTAACACCCGGAAGTCTCGAACGGGCGGCGTGACGTTTTGCGGAGCAATATCTCCTGGAACCACAACAGCATTAGCGTCACGCCGCCTTCAGATTCGCTCTTTCACCCTCCGGCCCTGCGCCTGTCCTGTCCTGTCCTTTCCATTTCATTTCGACTCTCTTCTCCCAAAGCATTCCTTTCTCCCCAGGTATGACACTTCCCGGCTTCTTAAAAAATGTGGGCCGTCCCATCGGATGTATCGATTGCGAAGAAGATCAGTGCTGCCGCCGTTGCCCTCCAAAACTGTGGGTTTCCATCAGCGGCGTTAACGTGTGCGCATGCATCGAAGATTCACCGTATCCGTGCTTTGACCCGGAGGTTAATAATCCGAACGGAGTCTGGCTGGTTAACTGCGTCAGCGGAGGCATGTTTGAGGGAGCCCTGTGCTTATACAACGGTGACGCCGGGCCGTGCCGGCTTCAGGCCATGTACTACCAGGAAAGCGAATACGTTGCCAACGTCCTGGCAACAGGGGAAGGGGGCTATTTTGTCTTCAACGGCGGCGGTTCGCTCAATGTTCCCTTTTCCAGTGTGACGGATTGCGGTGCGGGCTCCGCGGCAGACGGAGGCCTGTGCCTGGTCTATCTGGCCGAGGACCACGAAGACGAAGATTGAAAGCCGCTCCCCAACCATCCTCTCTCACTCCTCAAACCACCTACCCATTTCCCCCATGAGCACTAACCGCCAGGCCGAAAGCAATACATCCGGTGTTCCCGACACAGAACTCAGCCCTAAACCTCTCTCGAGCCCCGTTCCCGGTTTACCCCATCCTGTGCATGCCATACGGGTATCCTCGCCGCGCAAGCCCAGGGATTTCACCCGTACACCCATCTGCCGCCTTCGTGTGCACTGCAGAGCCTGCCGCACCTCCGCCGCGTGGCGAACTTCCGTAATGCAGGCCGGCCTTTCCGCTACCCCGGACTGGGATTGTCCCTACGGCTACACCGCCGCGATTCTCCCCACGCCCGCGGCCCTGGCCATGGCCAAAGAGCTGGAGGTCTGGCGCAAGCAAAACATGCCTTGCTGCAAGAAGCGCAAGTATGGTCAGCCCCCCAGATCACAGACCGCGGAATAGCGAGAACGGGGCTGCATAGTATAGTTCGATATCGCCATCCCAAAAACAAAGAAGGGGAAGCAGCGTTTGCTTCCCCTCCTTTATTGTACCAACCGGGCCGCCCAACCCGGCTTTCCGCGTACCGCCTCTTGTCACCAGGATACCGTAATCAATACGGACGGCCCGCCGCTTTCCTCCACGGCTAAGAAAGTAACCAGGCCGGAGGTAGCGGTTGTTTCGCAGCTCACAATACTCTCGCTGTTGGCCAGCCACGTATGGGCGATTCCCGCTTCGTCGTTAGAGATGCCTACCGCCAGCGAGAAGCCCGAGAATTCCGGTCCACAGTCCAGATAGAACGTGAAGACAGCCGGGCCAAAGCCATTGATCTGCACGTACGTATCCGGATAGAACTCGTCGTCCTCCAGCTTGAAGGCGGTACCACTCCAGGAGATCGGGGAAGGATGCTCATCATCGACATTCGTAACCCAGCCAAAGGCAATATTATTGAGGTCGGCGGGCGGGCACTGGCAACCGCAGCAGACATCTTCGCCGCACTCCGCACAGCCGGCATTGCGTCCCATACGCTGAAAAAATCCTGTCATCGTCATATAAAGTAAGAAGTAACTGAAGTGAAAGTGAGGAACCGGACCAAACCGCCACCGGGCACGCTCGGACCTGGCCGGACCCGGTCACATCTAACCGCAAACAACAGAAGAAAAGGCGGAGGCCGATCGATTCTCCACGGCCCCCGCCTGTGCCTCCGTTCTCGAACGAATATCGAGGAGGATCGCCGCGGTTAGTGCTGGTAAGGCTCCGATACCAGCGTCATCACGTACCACTCCTCGCTTTCAGCGCCCTCCTTGCACCAGCGCACTTCCCTCAGCTTAATGGGATCAGTGCAGTTTTCGTCGATCTCCGCAGTATCTATACTCACGATTTTCTCGGACACCGTCCCCCCGCCTGCGCCCGCTCCTGCTCCGGCGCCGCCTGCGGCACCTGTCGGCGCCGCTTTCAGCACAATCTTCGAGATACCGTCCAGCGTCCTGCCGCCGGAGTTGCTGTTCGGCATCTTATTGCTGCCTTCCATCTCCGGGCGGCCGCTGCTCTGTCCGCTCGTCCGCTCCGGCGCGCGGAACGTAGTGGGCCGCTTGGTCACCCGCATCAGCTCCACCATATCCTGCGGACCCTGGTTAACGGGCGGTCCAAAGGAAACCACGGTAATGCCCTCATCCACGCTGTCGGACACCTCCTGAATCTGCGCTTCCATCGTTGCCCAGCCCGCATGCCCATCTGTAATGTTCAGCATCCTGCCCATCGCCAGAATATCCGGGCACTCCACCGCCGTCATCTGGATCTGCCCCTCCCAGTGAAGCACATTGAGGGCGCTGTACATGTCGGATGCCAGATTTAACGGCGTTTCCTCCTGCTCCGTGGCGTTGGAGAGACGCGTATAAGTCTGCGTAGAAAGACTGGTTCCCATCACCTGGACACTGAATGTGCGATCGATGAAATCCTCCGTGGCCGAGGTACCGGAAATCTTCACCGTTACGGTCATCATCGCCGCCTCATCATTCTTCCACGGCGGGCAGCAACCTTCCAGCAGCTCGCGCGGCAGCGAGGGACCACCATCGCTGGCCTCCACATGCCCGCTCTTCATATTCGTAATGGTAACGCCGTTCAGGGACGGATCGTGCCTTCTCCACCAGTCTTCATTCATAGGCGTAATCGTCTCGGCTTTCACAGCCTGCTTCTGATAGACGGAGTTGGCGCCGCCCAGTTCCAGCGTCAGCTCCAGCTTATCCCATTCCTCCCCCGTGGCTTCAGGCGGAGCAATGCGGGTCTCGATGGTGGTGGAGGACTTCCCATCCAGCTCATGATGCCGCTCAAAATTAATCACAACCGAGGAGACCTGCAGATCGTGCCGGGGCGTAATATTAAGCGAAGAAACATTATCCAGATACGTAGCCGAAACGGAAACAGTAGGCAGCTCGGACCGGCGCCGGATATGAAACGTCGGGTACGGCTCGGTGGAATAATCAAACCAGCCGATCGCATCCGGCGTCCACCGCGCGCACTGTCGGATCACCTCCGCGCACGTAATATTGTTTACCTCCTGCCACGGCGCATAGACTCCGGTAAACACATCGCCCATCGTAACCGGCGCGCCCCGCTCCATAATATACTCCAGAACCTCCACAATCTGCGCCCCCGTCGTAATACGCGCCCCCGTAATACTCTGGCCCAGAATCGCCCGGCCCTTCAGCAGCGGAACCGGCATGTACGGAAATTCCGTCGCGATAAAGTTCCACTTCTGCTGAAACGCCTTCCGATCCAGATACCACCACGGCCCCGCCAGCGTATAGCTCACGCTCTCGCTGCTGGCACTGCCGGCACGTGGATTCGTCATCACGCGTCCATAAAACCAGCCCACGCCGTCCTTCTTGATAACGCACGTTTCCTTGGGAGCGAACAACGCCTCCCCGTCAATACGCGCCCCATCCGCCACAAAGGAAACCGAGTCGATCTCCATATTACTGCATTTACGCTGCAATGAGCGAAGCCCCCACTCGGCAAAAGTCTTTTCTTCGCCGGTAGGCAGATATTTGAGTGTCCAGATAGCCATAAGATAAGATGAAATGAGGTGAATTGAGAAAGGAATGTGAAGTAAGAAAAGGTCCGGGACTGAGAATGACCGAGGGAGTTAAAAGCGGGAATGAATGCAAGGGACGTGAAGGAAATGAAGGCAACTGGTCATACAAATCCGATAAGACCTGAGCGAAGCCGAATTACATGCCCACCTCAAAAAACGACTGTTACCGGCACACAGCCCGTTGAAGTTTGACGAACTATTTATTGCTGAAGCCGTCTTTCTGCTGTCTGCGCCGGGGGACTGGATGGAGGTGTTGTTTCTCCCATGGAAACCGCGCCAGAATCAGGGTCATTGTTGTTTGCTGAAGGAGATTTATTCATAGCTATAGTGGTCGTCCACCTATAGCATCAAATATTGAGGGCTGACTCGAAGGACGGGTGGGACGGGCGGGGCGGCAGGGATATTACATTGTCAAACAGCCCGGAAGTTTCCTGTGAGGAATTCAAATTGACATTTCTGATAACGAGTTGTCGGGCAAGCAATTCCTTCTCGCTCTGATCGGCAATTCCGGGTCGCCACTGCTGATCAGCCCGCTTCCTTAAGATAAAGTTTAAGCTGCTCCGTATGAGCTCTTCTTGCCGTCATTGGGATCATCATCTTCCCCTCCCTGCAGGGTCACCTGGCGCCGCCTATGGTCGGCCCCAGAAGCGTTTTCGGCGGCTCCAGGTCTTTCGCTGAAACGGTGCCGGCCAGCATGGCTGAGCAGAGAGCGAGGAGGCCTATTCCTGGAATGCATTTCCACAGATGCGCCGGCAACAGCGCCAGCGTCCGTATCTGCATCAGGGCGTCATTCATCCGTTTCATTCGTATTCTTTATTCAGGATGAAGATGCCGCAACGCTATAAACAAAACAAGCCACGTCATTGATTTCTCAATGACATGGCTGGTAGCAGAAGGTCGGATTAGAATCGTAGGATCGTTTACTGCCTATGCTTTCATGGAAACAAGGAATTGTTTTAGCATATATTCAATGCGCTACAGCCTTCTTCTTATGTACCGTCAACCACTCCGCAGTCCACGGGCCGAACGTGCCGACGTTAAAAAAATCTGCAAAACACAATGCGAATACAGCAAGTCCGCCCGCGATAATATACATCATTTCCGAATCCTGAACGTCTTTGTATGCAATCAGATAGGAACGAATGTCGTGAGGCGTAAAAAATATAAATTCTGTTTATTTTTCTTCAGGCTCGTTTAATTGTTGTAAACTTTGTATGTTAGGATTCAGGGCATTGCCCTTGGATTTATTTTCGGCATACAGTTTATCGATATTCCAAGGGCTGAATATTGAAATTGAGTATAAAATAATACCGCAAAAAAATGCGACCGCGATTCTAGCGATTGATAAATGAATGGCTTCTCTACTACCTGTTCTACATGCTTCGCGTACATCGGGAAATATCCAAAGGATATGCATTACAAGTCCAAAGCCAATACAAAGATACATAGAAAAATAACTCATGGAAGACATGAAGGGCATCATTATTAAAGAAATAAAAAAAGTTCATATGGTAAAGGGAGTATAGAGTCATTCATATAGAAATGAATTCGGTTTTTGAATTATACAAAGATTTGACCGCGAAATAAACCAGAGGATTCAGGTGATCAGCCTGTCTAGATTGCATGGGCTGAAGGCGGCAATGAGTGTAGATTGGGACGTCCGGCGGGCATGCGTTCCAGCTTAAAAGTTACGTGTCCATTTGAAGGTGAGAAGCATGGCTGTAAAAAAAACGATGCATGCCAGAAAAAAACCTAAATACCCGTAAGATGGGGGTAGCTTATATACCCACATAATAATAGTCCATATTACAATAAACATCCAGCTGCACAAGGCGCCTACAAGCAAACTGATATAACATGATCCCATTTAATAGCCCAAGTTGTCAGTTATTTTGTCTAATGCGAAATATGTCGCTTTAGCTAAGCCGTACCCGAAAACTACGACACCTGCAACTCCTGTCTGCAAGAATGCAGGAGTTGTTGCAATTTGAACTGCAAATTCATGAAAAAAAGTATCTTCCTGCTTCAATAGTGCAGCGGCTACATGCATCACCTCATGACGCGCAACGTGCCGGCCATAAAAAAATTCGACCAGCTAATCAGACCGCTTCCTTAAGACAAAGTTTAAGCTCTTCTTGCCGTCATCAGCCTGTCTAGATTGCATGGGCTGAAGGCGGCAATGAGTGTAGATTGGGACGTCCGGCGGGCATGCGTTCCGGCTTAAAAGTTACGTGTCCATTTGAAGGTGAGAAGCATGGCTATAATGCTAACGATGTATGCCAGAAAAAGCCCTAGATACCCGTAAGACGGGGGTAGCTTGTATACCCATATAATAACAGGTGTTATGACGGCAACCACACTGCCGCACAAGGTGCCGACAAGCAAACTGAGATAACATGATCCCATTTAATAGCCCAATTTGTCAGTTATTTTGTTTAATGCCAAATCTGCCGAGACCTGCAACTCCTGTCGACAAAAATACAGGAATTGTTGCAATTTGAACTGCAATTTCATGAAGAAAAGTATCTTCCTGCTTCAATAGCGCAGCGGCTACATGCATCACCTCATGACGCGCAATCTGCCGGCCATAAAAAAATGCAAGATGCCCAGTATTCAAAATACCGGTGTCGGATTATATTTGTCATATTTATGATATATATAATGGCGTCATGTTTTCACCTTATAATTTATTGTTATGAGGAGGTGTTGGCAGTCATTTTAGCATACAAAAATACAAACGAAATAATTTATACTACGGTAATAATGTTCTTAAAAATGCTGCTTTATTCTCTTCTATATGTTCCTTTTATTATGTTCTATACTCTTCAATACGTTTTCGCGCCAGCTAATGAAGGAGAATTTAATTTTATTATGATATGGTACTTTTGGTTAGTAATTTGCTTTGCGTTATCTTATCTAATTGGGCACCTCTAAAAATATAGATTTCCAGGTCACTGAGATCGACTTCCAGAGAGAGGCAATTTCCGATTTGCCCTAAATTCATCCCTAATCGTTATCTATTTATTAGAGGTGATTAATTGTTAACTTGCCATATTACGCAGATCTCTACAGAAAACGTCGCTAGTATCGGGTCACTGAAGCTGATGATATAAATCCAGGATGGAGAGAATCCAAGTGAGGCTACATTGTCTAAATCAGGTGTCGTTTTCTTATGGATTCCTGTTTCGTGACGAGACCATCTAGAAGATAAGAGATTTTATCAACTTTATCACGTAGGAACCTTGCATAAATGCCGCCCATACATTTACTTTAAGCTACCATAGGCGTCAATTCGTAAAAAGACTAAGCTGTGTTTCACGTAATCCTGCAGCACAGCTTAAATTTTTATGGAATCACATATGAGATTGGCTAAATATCTATCTCGAATGGATCGAATTTAAAATCTTATGAATAATAATTTCTGGTGGCACAAATTTAAGATATTTCTTATATACATTTTAGGATCGTGCTTTCACTTAATTATTTATTTTATCAACGATTCGTTAACGATCATTTTCGCATACAAAAATACGAGTAAAATGATTTATGTTTCATTAATAATATTTTTAAAAATGCTACTTTATTCTCTTCTATATGTTCCATTTTTTGCATTTTTCTCTCTTCAATACGTTTTCACACCAACTAATTCTGAAGATTTTAATTATATGATGGAGTGGTACTTTTGGTTGTTAATTTGCTACGTTTCATCATATTTTATTGTTAACTTACCATATTATCTATCGCTTTATACGAGGGCTCGCTAGTATATTTCATTCCGCTATTTTTCAGATATCTTGAAAACACATTTGCAGCGGATAATTACTATTTATAATAATGAACTGAACCAGAAAACATAACTTGGCACCACCGTCAAAACAGAACAACAATGCAAGCCGTAGATTTTGACATTCACAAACGTTTTACCCATGAAAGCGGCGTGTCCGCAATAAAGAAGGATAATTTTGATAGGAATGCTAATGGTATGCGCGTGCCGCTCAAAGTGGATAAAACCGGTTCTAACATTCAAATTAATGAGCCATGACAAATTCCAATGAACCAAAGTCGGGAATATCAACAAAGCGACTAGTGAAGTTTGAATCCCGTATCCGAAAAAAGTTGCCGGATG
>JBGGNE010000414.1:0-5587 GCA_041287705.1 Methylacidiphilales bacterium
TAAAACCTGCATCTGTAGTGTCCCTGGTGAAAGAAGCTTACGCGTTGGCAAACGATATTTCTTTAGAGGCTGTTGATACAGCAACTTCTATGTAGTTGACTTTCATCAACGGTTGATGTTCTTGAAGTCAACGTTTCCAAGACACATGTGGTCCGGGCTATTGCAAACGTCATGTAAACTTTGATTGAAATCAGTCATATAGATAATGTAAGCGTGAAGGAGAATTCCATAGTAGTAATACAGGTGAAAGCTAGTTTTCGCCCATTCTTTCCAGCCCCTTTCAACCCAGTCGAAATGCGCTATGCAAAAATGTCCTTCCTCTATTTTGCCCCTCTGAAAACCGGATTTTTGCGCCAATCCACCTGAAGCAATTATTTGATACCAAAATCGTCCTTTTTTGGACCATTCTGATCGGTCCATTCATGTCACTTTTTCAACGCCATCCATTGCTCGCATTTTTAGTTTATGTCACATAATCTGCGCCAAATCGCCTATTTGAAAGCGGAAAACCAAATTCTGCGTTCGCGCTTGCGCAAAACCATTCAGACCACTCCCGCTGAACGCTCCGTGCTGGTCCGCCTTGGAGCACCTCTGGGTAGCGCCATCCGAGAAATTATGGGGATCGTCCATTACAAGACGTTATCCATGTTGGGATCTGGCGCGTCCACACCTGGGACAAGATCTTATTGCAGCTCAGTGTTGATTTTTTTCATAGTGCGGCCGAAACTAGCATTGGAAGCTTATGGCTAATTCACTGCTACTCTGATTAAAAGACTTGAAACGAATGAGCTCCCGCAAACATTGGGCCAGGCGCTATAAAGCCCTGCGAAAGGCATTGCCGGAAGCGCGATCGCCACGTGCAGCTGATAAAGTCTGGTCGGCGATTACATCCGACTGGCGAGGCATGCTGTCAATTCGTACATTTTTCCTGGGGGAGGTTTTTCACGTTTACTCGGAAATCTCTGGGACGGAGTACCCGAGACCGCGGACGGCCTTAGTGACTCGCAAGCAAACGGAAGCGAAGACGCCGGTTGAGATGGCACCTTCTACCAGGCTTCCGGCGCCGGAACTTTGGAACTTTCAGGGAACCATTGAGAATGGGGAAAAGCTTGCCTTCCTTCTCTATTACCGACGACCGGTTTTTCGAAGTCAGATCGGTCGTCACATTGGTACGCTGGGCGCTCTTGATAAACAGCGCCTTTCTCAGGAACTTTACGATGCTTCCCTCTGATGGCCAACTTGCTCCAATCAGAGGAAAATTACCGCACAGGGCTGTGGGAGGCCCTGGAGAGAACCGCCAAACGCTCGAAAGCTGGAGAATTCAACCCGACGCCTGCCGATTGGGAGCTTATCAACAAATGCATCTGTCGTCCCGTCGCCCGGAAGTTCGGGCCACGAAGTGAGGAGCTCGACCTTACCAACGAAATCATCAGTGGCAATCCCTGCACCGACTATGAGGGAGATTTCCGATTCTCGGGCGGCCTGGCCCACAGCTTCGGGAAAGCCTTGGAATGTTCATCCATTCGAACACAAGATGGCTGGTCCAGGGATAAAGCAGTTGCGAGCTATTGTAGACGTATCTGCGAAAACGTGCTTAGAAACGTTCATTGCCGTTCTTTCAGGAGACTGCTTCGAGACCGACTGTTTCGAGCAATTCGCGACTCCAGGCTTATCATGGAAGCAGACGAAATTATTGAGCTGCGGGATTTGCCCAGGCTGCCTCTCTTTCCAGCGGAAGAAATTACAATGCTGGCTAAAGCGTTAGGCCATCGAGTTCCGGAAGGCACCACTCAGGAATACCCATACCCGTTACCTACAACGGGTCAGATTGGGAAGTTGACTGAACAGGTACTGAGAGAAAGCGCAAAGAGCTTTCTGGTGGATGATTTGATCGAATTGGCCAGAGAAGTATTTGATGTCCGGGCTGACAGTGAGCCGAAGTCACTCGATGAACCGATGGGTGAGGAAGGGATCACCCTTCATGAGACGCTCATGTCTCGCGATATAGAGCCCCCATTCGGTTATCTCGATGATATCGATCAGATCGCCGGCAGGGTCATCCAAATGTTGAGAGATCTGGATCGGGGCGAGGAGCGCTCCCTCACCCAGGGCAGCTACTACCGAACATTCTTCGAATTTTGGGCGTGGAGGGATGAAAAACTGGGTGATGTTGCCGATTCTCCCAGAGTCACAGCGACTGCATACTCCCTCAAAACCAAGATTCCCGACTCAACGCTCGCCTCCCGATCCGAAAAGATATTCAGTAACATACGAGGCCTGGCATCTGAATTTGATCGCACCGCCATCGGAACGGCTCTTGGCCGATTGAAAGCAGACAACATGGAATTGTTTCGGAAATGTTGGGATCTGTTGCCTTAACTCCTTTGAGACTAACAATGAGCCTGTCCGACTATACCAACCTTATTCTTGAAGGAGATGCGCAACTGGAGGAATCGTGCAGCCTCTGGCCTGATCCTTTTGATTCGCCCCTTTCGCTTCCATCCGATATTCTCGCCCGTCTTATCGAGCATCCGGAGGAGGATCCAGATTTGCTGTACCAGGTTACCCGCACGATCGAAGGCCGCCGTTGTATCGCCACCCTCAAGAATCTGGCAGCAGCAGGGATGGGCATTCCACCGCGTCATTCGCTTCTCACGCCGATTTCCAAAACTGCCCGTTTGGAGTGCTCTGTTGCAAAAGCACCCAATTTCGGGGAGATCTGGGTAACGACCCGCTATGCGGAAATTTTTGATGGTCAACGCATACGGACTGCTCGCACCTGGCGTCCTGCCCTTGCGATCATTACCGCCGAGCCCCAGCGGCTTGAGCATGACACCATTTGCCGGGCCATCTATTGCAGTTCCGCTGCTGCTCTGTGCGAAACAGAGCTCCTCTCCTCCACTCCATGCCTTCGCCTGCTGGCAGACACGGAGGAAGAGTATGTCGCTCACCTTGAGTTGGAGTACCCCGTCAGTTGCTTTCAATTGTCTCAAAAGCTTGCGGCACTTCTCCCGGGCGAAGCCATTGTGCTGCAGGAGGCTGTCGCGGCATTCCTGCAGGGAGAACCGCACCCCCGGCTGTCGTCCCGGAGAAGCCTTTCGCAGTCCGGGGAGAAAGCATTCCGCCGCCTTCTGGCCGGTGCCGAGTGGCTGTGCGCCTCGGCAATTGCCCGGTTGCAGGCTACCGAGAATGTGCTCGAATCGACGCTGCCAGAAGAGGCAAGCCTGGAGGAGTCCCGGATCATTACGATCCCGGGCTGGAGCGCCAGACAGGAATCCCGTCTCCTGAAGATCGAGGAAAACCTTGCACTCTCTGCCTCAGGTCGATCCCTGAGAACCCCGGTCGTACTCACTTCAAGCCCTCTGGAGCTTTTCTCCGCGCAGTTCCTCCAGATCTCAGAAGGTTGCAGCTACGCCGATTTGCTGGAATTTCCGACAATCGAGGACGCGGATTCGGATTCGGCCACGGGCCAATGGCGCCTGCCGGATTCCCACCTCGGCCACGGTACTGAGGAGTTTCTTCTGGCGCACAGGAAGACTGGCGAAATAATTGGCGGGGGTGACATCCTCAACGAACGATTTTTGGAATTGCGGCACGCAGCCGGGACGCTTGAACGAACAGATCCCTCTGATTTTCTCCTCCTGATCTTGACGAGCAATGACTGAAGCTCCGTGGTTGCTGGACGCCGCTTGTGCGCAGGCTCAGGATTCCATCCAGTTTCTGCACCGGAGCCTGCCCCGGCTTGGCTGTCTGGCAGCGAGTTCCGCATTCTCTGCGGAGCTTCTTCGGAAGCAATACAGAGCCATGTGGCAGACGCCCCTGGAAGCAGTGTGGAGTTCCTGCCTGGCCCGCGAGTTACTGTTGCTCAGTCTCAAACGTTTGGATTGTGCGTTGGATCTGATAAAGACCGCACGCCAGGAAAGGATTTCGCTCTTTCCCTTCCCTGGCGGCCCTGAGATCAGCCATTTTTTGCGGCAGCGGGTTACAGCGGTTCTGATTCCACTGGAGAGAAAATCGTCCGCCGAGTTTGCCCAGCTCTGGATTTACCCCGGCGCGGTCTGGCGGAATCCGGAACAACGCCTCATCGAGTTTAACGCCGCGGAGTTCTCCACCGCTTACTCGTACAGCCTGATCACCGTCTCCAATCCGGATGAAAAAGTGAGCGACGAATCCTGGAAACTTGGCGCCATGCTGGCGATCCGGGCCGCAGAGCAACCCGTCTTCGCCCTGCGGCTTGCCACAGACTGGGTGGTAAGCGGGGGGATGGACAAAGACCAGGTTGTCGGAGTGGGCTTTAACGCCAAACAGCGGCTCGCCAGGCAGGCGGGTCAGGCGGGGCGCAACTGGCTGCTCCCGGTCGCCAATCAGGCCGGCATTGCCGATTGGGAAGCCGCGGTGCAGGGTCGCGTTTTCTTTGCACGGGATCTGGAGTCGGCCTGGGCGCAGGTTTCCGGTACTGGATTTGTCGCAGGCGGCCTCCTCGACTGGCTCCACCCCCCGCTGCAACGCCCCCAAACGATGCACTGCTTTGTCAGCAACGCACTGGGGCCGATGATTGCCCTGGTTATGTGGAGCCGGCCGGGGAAAATGATTTTCTGGGCATCGGAAATGATGAAACCGAAGGCGGAAGTCCTCAGGGCCGTGGCAGAATCGCTGTCCATTGCGTCCCAGATCAGAACGCTGGACGATCAGGATCTCATAGGGATGCGAGAACAGTTGCTTGCCGAGCCTTCCCTTGGTCCCGGTCTGGCGCCGGTTGTGTTCAACATGACCGGCGGCAATCTTCTGATGCGCATTGCGTTGCTCGACCTTGCCCGGCTTCGGCCCAACCTGCATCTCGTGTACCGCCCGGAGGGCGGTCGGGAGATCGATTATGTCCATCTGGTCCACCCCGATTTGCGACCGGTCGCCGCCAGGGTGCGCCATGGCAACATCTCCCCCGAAGACGCCGCGCTGTGGAGCAGCAAGCTGCTCAATCTTAAAATCATTTCAGATGAAAAGCGGGTGCTGTTCGAGGCTATCGCGCTACTGGCCCCAGCGTGAAATGCTGGGTGCGGCTGGGTTTAGCATGCAGGAAAGTTTGTCGCAGATCGAAATAAGCTTCCCTTCCATGCCGATTTTGAGAATGTAATCAAAGGGTTGAAGTGGCCGAATACGTTCTTTGACACGACGAAACAAACTCTCCCCTTTTCTCTATGAAATCGGGAACCTGGGTACCTGGTGCTGCCCAGAGGGCCTTAAAAAAAAGAGGTTCCCGATTTCGCCCTCAGAACATCCTGTCTCCCAGCATGTTGCAAAGCATGCTCCTCCCTCCGCTTCCCGAAGTGGAGGGCGTTGAGACAGTCTATCCTTCAAAGGGTTGTGGTGGCATGATGTCCTCCCTCCGCTTCCCGAAGTGGAGGGCGTTGAGACCATAACGTAGACTTTTAAGCATACTTTCGAACCCCTCCCTCTGCTTCCCGAAGTGGAGGGCGTTGAGACTCGAACAGGCCACTACGTGGGTGCTGGCTACCTCCCTCCGCTTCCCGAAGTGGAGGGAGGTCCGACGAGAGTTCGAAGTAAGTCTATTGGATGAAGCACGGCCCAT
>JBGGNE010000415.1:0-12939 GCA_041287705.1 Methylacidiphilales bacterium
CGAAGCGCTGGCGCTTTCCGCGCTCATCTGAGTGCGGCCCCATTGAAGCAAAGTGAAGACGCATTCGTTATCTGACACCGTCAGGCTCTTTCCGCGCTCATCTGAGTGCGGCCCCATTGAAGCCGGGCTATGGCCATCGAGTGCAACGCCAAGCTGGAACCCTTTCCGCGCTCATCTGAGTGCGGCCCCATTGAAGCATCTGGGCAAAGCCATAATCCCATTGAAGCCACATGAAGGCACCTTGAGGGGTCTGGATCTTGCTGCTGACTCCGGCACCTTCCGCGCTCATTGCTGAGAAGGTGCCGGGTTACAGCAGGTAGCCATTACAAACGTGTGATACAACAGAATTCAGTTGTCATATACATTTTTGTTGTGGAAATTGAAATCTTTCGCTTCCATGTAGATCTTGCATTTATTGGCGTCGAAAGCTCGCAAAAGCTTACTTAATCGACAAGGGACGGTACTTTGATGAAAAGCAGCTGGGAGCCCGAAGCCAGAATGGCTTAGATACGCATTAAGGTTGGATCACCTGTTGAACATGGCTTATATGGCTGATGTTAATATAATTATTCAGGAGGCAGGGGCTAAGGGCATTTCCCTTCCACAAATTCGGGAGAAAGCCAGGAAAGCCTCGGTTTCCGAGGAGGCCTTGCAGAGTGAGATCAAACGACTCAGGGCAGCACAGCAGATTGCCGGTCCGGTGAAGTATCGCGGCAGCCTGTATTATTATTCCAAGGGGTATGAGCCTGGAGGCGAATCGGTCAGCCGTATGATCGAGGCCGCCGTACGCGATGGAGGTGAACGCTTGATGACGCTCAAGCAGTTGGAGGAGAAGAAGATCCATCAGCCGTTTAAGCGGGCCTTCGACGATGGCGTGGCTGTGCTGGTGGGATCGGGAAGGGCAGTGAAAGTAAAGGGAGGATCCAGCACTTACCTTTTGCATGTGGATGTAGCGCGACGGCTTCTGCCCGCGCTGGAGGCGCCTGTCATGGCTTCCTCCGAGGCGGCTCTGACCGGAGTGAACAAAATGGGAACAGCGGTTGAGTCGACATTTCGCAGCAATGTATGGACGGCGTACGAAGCGTTGAAGCTAGAGCAGCATGGTCTGAGCGCCGTTTCCATTGGGCGGCTGATTCGTCGGTTGAGTTGCACCAAAGAGGCGCTGCACAAGTTTCTGCTGGCGGAAGCGGCGGCGGAGCGGGCCGACCTGCATCCCACCACTCTGGTGGAGACGAGCGAGGAAGATCGCGAAGGCGCGTTGCCTCTCCCGGGACGCAGCGAGCCCGCTGTTACAGTTACCCTGAGGAGGGAATGATGAAATCGCCCGGTTTCAAAGACATTACGGTTAATCCATTTACGGAGGATATCGTCAGCGAGCCCCGCGACATTCCCGAGTCGGTCGCGGGGCTGAATGATGCACCGCTGCAGCAGTTGCTGGAGACGTTTGCGAGCCTTGAGAAAGGCGACCTGCCGCGTCTTGAGATTCGGCCCTCCAAAGCGCAGTTGCTGATCTCGCCCCAACGCGGCTACGGGAAGTCACATCTGCTGGGGCGGCTCTTTAAGTCGCTGCACAACCGCGCAACGCGGATCTATCTTCGCCCCTTTGCGGATCCGCATAAGTGCTGGCATTCGATACTTCTTCAGACGGTGCAGGAGCTGGAGCGGACCGATAATCCGGGGCCGGAGAGTGTATCCAATCCACGGCAGCTGTGGGTGTTTGCGACCGGCGTGATTTCGCATCTGGCCGCCGACTATATTGCCGGCGGGAGCGCACCCGGCTACGATCAGGCCTCGGAAGCGGTAAAACTGCTTCGCAGTAATCCGCTGGACGTCTTTGAGGTGACGGATGATGCGTGGAACGCATGGCTCAGGGAACTCTTTGCCTCCCAAGAGGAGTTTTCCCAACTTGCGGCATACCTGCAGGCTCGGATCCCCCAGTTAATGGGGCGCGAGGAGGGCTGGCTTCGCATCCTGTTCGCTTACGCGTTCTCTCCTGCGAATGGTCCCGGGCGTAAGATTGCCCTGAAGTGGCTCCGTGGAGAGCCGCTCGAGCCGGAGGAAGCCCAGAAAGCGCGACTCACCGCGGCAGATAATCAGGGCAAGGCCGACATGTCCGCAGCGGAGATCAATACGCTGAGCTTCGAGCGCCTGGCGGGACTTTGCCGTCTGGCGGGCTTTTACCGGCCATTACTCTTTTGTTTCGACCAGACCGAATTTTACGGCACGGATCCGTTGCTCGTACGCACTCTCGGCAGTTGTATTGAGAGGATTTACGCGGAAGTACCAAATCAACTGACGGTCATTACGGCCAATTCGGAAATCTGGGCTACCGATATTTTGCCGAGAATTGGATCTCCGCAGCAGGATCGTATTTCGCACCCGATCGAGCTGGAACCCATCAAGCTAGTGCAGGCCAAAGAGCTCATTGTTCACCGGCTGGCCGCGGTCGGGCTCGGCTTTCAGCACGCGGAGGAATTATACGGGGAGACGTGGCTTACGGGAATGTTCGCCTCAGGGAGAATCTCTGTGCGCCGGCTTTTGCAGGATTGCGCCGCGCGACTCCGTGTCCTCCAGGGAAAGAAAGCAGCCGACAAGGAAGGGCCGTCGATAGAGGAGCTGTTCAAAACGCAGGTAAACCTCGTCAAGAGCAAGCCCGCCCTTCAGGCTTACAGTCAGGACGCGCTGATGTGGTTTACAGGCACGCTCGCCCATGGAATCAAGGGCGTTATGGCGGCGCCCGTAGGAGCACACAAATGGTTCTCGACACGATGGACTCTGGAGAAGGAGTCGATCTACTTCGCCTTCGAAGGGGGCGACAACTCGGCCCGGTGGAAAAGCATCGCGAAGGAAGCGCAGGAGATCGCCGAGAAGGCGGGTACGAGAATGCTCATCGTCTTTCGCACCGCCGACCTGGGCAATGTGCCGAAGCCGTCGTGGACCACTATCCGCCCGATCATAGAGAAAGCCCGCAAGTCGGGGTTGCGCATCCATCAGCTGGAGCCCGGTTCCGTCTGCGAAATCCATGCCGCACGGGATTTGTACTCGGATGCGCTGCAGGGTAACATCGATCCGAAGCCGAACGACGTCCTCGCATGGCTGAAGGCCTGGTTCGAACCGCGTGTGATAAAGCTCTTTCAATCCGATTTAAAAGGTGGAGGCACCGGCACAGGGACGGGCGGTAATAATGGAAGCGGCGAAGAGACTGACGAGGATAAAAGCAAGAAGGCGCTGGAGCCGCTTACGGCCACCGAGCAGGCAAAGATCCTCAGGTTTATCGAGAAAGAACGCTGGACCGGTGTTGACGCCGTCATGAAGCACCTCAATCGTGCGGTTACCGTGGAAGTCCTGCTGCAGAGCATTGCGGGGCCTAACATCAAGACTCATCCAGGACCCAAAACCATCGTAATCCAATGGCGCAAGGTAACAGCATCAGCGTAAGCCAGCTCAAGTGCGCAGTGCATGATCCCGCGTGGCGCGAAAAGTTCATGGCGGGCCAGTCACCGCCCACGCTGTCGTTCGCGCCGTCGGGGTCACCCGTCGTCTTCGGGCAAAAGTTTCATGCGGCAGCCGACGAAATCGTGGCATGGTTGTTGCGGAATGCTCCATCCGTCTGGGATTCGATCACGCGTGACGCAGACGATCTCTGGCCGTTCGTCCATGATGAGTTCGTCGGCACGTTTATCGAAGACACCGCGGCGGGAGGGCGGCCCGAGGAGGCACTGGCTTTTGCTGACCGCGTGAAGACCTTCTGCACCCGAATCGTCCAACTGCGCCAGCGCCGCCCTCATTTCGAGACCTGGCAGGACGTCTTTCTCTCCAGCGAACTTAGTGTCCATGCGGCGCTCCTGCGGGATAACGGCTACAGCGTCAACCTGACTGGCAAGATCGACGCCGTGCGGTTGAATGGGCTCAATGCGCTCGAAATCGTCGACTATAAGCTAACGCAGGGCACGCAGCAGATGCACGACATGGTGCAGCTTGCCATCTACAGCCGCATGCTGGAGATTGCCAGACCTGGCTGCCAGTTCGCCGGTGTGGTGGAGTATTACCTTCCCGAATTCCATGAACTCACCATCCGGCGCAGCGAACTCGACAGCCTGTTCGGCGATCTCGTGCACCCGGTGCTAAAGCAGATTTTTGGTGTAAAGCCTGCGGGAAACACAACGGTGGGGGCTGGCGGCTTCGACGACGCCGGCGCTTCCTCCGCCCCCGCTTCAGCGCAAAGGTCGGAAACAGAGATCATCGCAAGGCAGATCACCGACGCCTACGCAAACCACAACCTGCCTGTCGAGGTCGCGTCGGTTACCGACGCGCCGCAAATCTACCGTTTTCACCTCAGGCCCGGCTCCGGCGTCAAAGTCACCAGCCTGGCCAACCGCGCGGAAGACCTTCAGGTGGCACTCGCTCTCGGCCAGCCTCCGTTGATCAAGGCATCGCGCGGTTTTGTCATTCTCGACATCCCCAAACCGCAGGCAAGAACCGTCTTCCTGACTGACGTCATCAAGTCGCCCGAATACAGCCAGGCAGGTGGAAAAGTCCGCTTTCCGGTCGGCGTCGATATCGAGGGCAAACCGTTGTTGATCGATCTCACCGATCCCGTTACCTGTCACGGCCTCATTGCCGGTGGCTCCGGCAGCGGCAAGAGTGAGCTGCTCAAGTCGATCGTCGCAAGCCTTATCGCCCGCAACACCACCGCCTCGCTGAGGCTGGCCATCGTCGATCCCAAAATCCTCACCTTCACCGGCATCAGCGGCTGCCCCTTCCTCACCCAGCCTGTTATTACCGAAATCCAGCCCGCCATCGCCATGCTTCACTCCACCGTCGAACAGATGGATGAACGCTACCGCCTACTCGCGGCTGAGGGCCAGACTTCACTGAAAGATCGCTGGGACGCCGGCATGACCGACATTCCGTATCTGGTCATCATCTTCGATGAATTCGCGGATCTCATCCTCGCCGACCGCGCCGCCAGGAGAGAATTTGAAGAGCTCGTGGCTATACTTGCCGCCAAGGGCCGCGCGGCCGGCATCCACCTGCTCCTCGCAACACAACGTCCCGACCGCACCATCGTCACCGGCCTGATCAAGGCCAACCTGCTGCTGAAGATTTGCCTGCGCGTTACCACCGCCATAAACTCACAAATCGTCATCGACGAACCCGGCGCCGAATCCCTGCTCGGCCGCGGCGACCTCCTGTGCGACGCGGGCCGCGGCCTGATCCGTGCGCAGTCCTGCTTCATCCCCCAGAGTCAGTTCCTGGAAGCATGCTTGTTGAGGAAAAGCGCCGCTCAAGCCTGAACAAATTTTTTGGCGAAAAGAAATATTTTTAGAGCCCCTCCAGATGTCCCACCCCTTTTGATAGTGTCTGTCAGTAAGAGTGTATCACTTTACATCATGAATACCCCAGCTCCACAGTGTCTTGATCTTGCGACTCTGCAACGCGCAGTTGCCCATGCGGCAGCCTTTCGATTCCGCCGGCGTCTGCAACCCGCGGGTGGCGCGGGGGACAAGGTGTTTCCTCCCACTTTTTCCGGCGCAGTCTATGCCTCCGAAAAAAGGCGCGTGCCGCAGCGGGTTGACCCTGTGGACTGCGTTTTGCTGGACAGTGTGCAAAGCCAGGCCAACCGCATGGAGGCCGCGTTACAGGACGCAGTTGACGCGGGATTGATCGAGCTGCCGGTGCTCTCGCTCGACTTTGGACCATACGCCCCCACGGGCGATATTGAGGCTGACAAGTCAGAAGGCCGACTTATTGATGCGCTGGGCAAAATCACCAGCCTGCAGGCCCCGCACCGCATCGCGGACGCCCTGCTGCGTGACAGCGAGGTGGAGGAAGCCGGCAAGAAGGTGGCGTTCCGGCAATCATCCAAGGGTAAGGCGCTTAATACCGTAAGCGTGGCGAACGCAACCGCGCTGTTCGAGCTTTGCCCGACCGCGCTGGTATTCGGCGTGTGGGATTCGACGGGGCCCAAGGGCGGCCTCGGACCGAAATTTGAGCGCGCCATGGTGTCGGAGGTCGTGGGCATCGGCGCGGAAAACGGCGATCTGCTGCGCGGCGTGCGGCGCGATCCGATTGAAGCGCGAAGCAAGGTGCCGATCCTGAAGACAGCCGGCGGCGAGTGGACCATCGCCACGGATCCCAAGGCAAAGAACGTGGTGGCGCCGTCGGAGGTGAACCACGGCAGCGTACCTTACCCCAAGGACAGAGAGAAGAAGACCGCGGACAATCGGTTCTCCGGCGTGACAATCGAGTATGCAGAGCAAATCACGACTCTTTCGCTCATTGTCCTGCGCAGGCTGCGGTTTCCAGTTGCAGGATCTGCAGCGGACAAAGACATTGACGCGGCGGCCCGGACGGTGCTCGCAGCGCTGGGTCTGTGTGCGGCGGCCCTCGCGTTTGAGTCCGGCATGGGCCTGCGCTCACGCTGCCTCCTGTGGCCGGAACAGCCGCTAACGTGGGAGCTCCTGGCCACGCCCGGCGAGCCTCCGGCGACCTTCGCGCTGACCTCGGCGGATGCGGTAGCGTTGCTGAACGAGGCGGTGGCGGCAGCAAAAGCTCGAAAACTGCCGTGGCTGTCGGAGCCGCTGGTGCTGAAGCCGTCGGCCAGGCTGCTGGATCTGGCGAGGCAAAGCCAGGACCTCGCCACCAAAGCAGAAGATACCAAGGATTGATTCCATGCTCACCCTGGGAATACGCTATCTGAACGGATTTTCCGTTGCGTCCGACGTCTCCAGTCGCGAGAGCGCCGAATGGCCGCCGCATCCAGGGCGGATCTTTATGGCGCTGGCCGCGGCGCACTTCCAGAGCGGCTGCGTGCCCGAGGAGCGGGCGGCGCTGGAATGGCTGGAATCGCAGGAAGCGCCGCGCATGATCTCGCCGCAGGCATTTCCCCGCAACCTGGTCACACAGTTCGTTCCAGTAAACGACGCATCGATCTCGGAAAAAACGAAGGCGCTGCTCCAGTGCATCCCCATCGCGCGCTCGCGCCAGCCGCGCACCTTTGCGTACATGGCGCTGGACGGGGAAATCGTGTGGCTCGTGTGGCCGTGCGCCGAGCCGACCGCCGCCGTAAGGGAGGCGCTGGTGGAGCTGTGCGGGAAGGTAACGCGCATCGGTCACTCGTCTTCCCTGGTTGCTATGTGGGTGGCGCAAGACACAGCCTTATCCGACGAGGGCGACCGGCAGGATCTGTGGATGCCGGACAATGCGTTGGCCGAAGCTTACCTGCGCGTTCCGTCGCCCGGCACGATGAAGGGGCTGGACAGAGCCTATAACCAGGAGGCGACCGAACTTTACGCGTCGCTGCTGGTGCAGGAGGTCGATTCTTCAGAAAAGAAGGTGCAAAAGGCGGCGAAGGAGAAGCTGAAGCAAGACTTCAAGTCAGCACCCGTGCGGCTGCGCCCCAGCCTCGCGTCTGTGCATGGTTATATCCGCAATCCGGCAGACACGGCGGAGAAGGAAGTGACTGGCAGTCTGCTCAGCCCGCACTTCGTTTCGGTCGTAACCTTCGAGCGCGCGGAAAGCCCGGACCGCTGGCTGGATCTACAGTCTGTGCTCTATATCTGCCAGGTCTTGCATGCGGCCCTGTGCGAGAGGTGCGGCACCCTCAAGGCAGGGGATGATACTGCTGCCCTCGTCACTGGCTTCCGCGACGGCGCCCCTGTGGATACGCCGCATCTTGCCTTTGTTCCCATGGCATTTGTGGGGCATCCGCATGCGGACGGAAGGCTCAGGGGGATGGGCATTGCGATTCCGAAAACGGCAACGCCGGCGATACGCCGCGAAATCGCCAGGGTGCTGGCTCACATGCGAGACGAGCTGCCGCTGGGGAAACTCGGAAAGTGGAAGCTGGGATCCATCATCGGGACTTCCCCCCAGCATAATCTTCGCCCCGCAACCTGGACGGCACATCCGAAGGGCGCCACGACATGGGCCACGGTCACTCCCATTGTCTTTGATCAGCACGCGAAGGCCAGAGACAAGGCGGAATACCGCCGGGAAGTGGAAGCGATGATTCGCACCGCCTGTACGCGCATGGGTCTGCCGAAACCCATTGCGATTCTACTCGTGCCGGTATCCGCCCATATCGGCGCACCTCCATCACACGCGTATCCCCGCATGCAGCGCAAGGATGGAAGTCAGCGCCGCCATACCCACGCCATTCTTGTGTTTGGCGCGGAGGTCCGGGGACCGGTGCTCCTTGGCGCGGGACGATATCGGGGCTACGGCCTGTGCCGTCCGCTCGATGACATGCCTGACTTCGCCGAAGACGGCCACCCGGAGAAGAAACGATGATCAAGTTGCCCGATATGCCGACCTTCGAGGCGTTCTTTCATGCCCTGTGGGGATATCCACCCTTCCCCTGGCAGACCATGCTGGCACTGAAAGTGGCTGCCGGCAAGTGGCCGCGAAGCATCGATCTGCCTACCGCGGCGGGGAAGACTGCATGTGTTGATATCGGAATCTATGCGCTGGCCGCCCAGGCCGAACGTAGCCTGGAGGCGCGCACGATGCCGCGCCGCATCTGGTTTGTCGTGGACCGCCGGATTGTTGTGGATGAAACCAACGACCGCGCCGTGCTCATCGCAGATAAACTGCGGCGCGCCGAGGAAGGAGGACCGCTCCGCATAGTCGCCGATCGTCTCCGCCACCTCAGCGGCGTGCAGGAGCGTCCCCTCGCCACTGGGCGCCTGCGCGGCGGTGTACTGTCGGATGACGGCTTTGCGCGTCTGCCCAACATGCCGGCTGTTATTACGAGCACCGTGGACCAGCTCGGCTCACGGCTGTTGTTCCGGAGCTACGGAAGCAGTAACCTGGCCGCGTCCATCCATGCCGGGCTGGCTGGTAATGACAGCCTTATCCTGCTGGACGAAGCGCATCTCTCCATCCCCTTCATGCAGACGCTGAAGCGTATTGAGCTCTATCGCGGTGAGAAGTGGTCGCGCCGCGCGATTCCATCGCCGTTCGCCTTCACCCTGCTTTCCGCAACGCCCCCGCAGGACGCTGAGGGCGGCTTGACTACCGCGGAGGTGTTCCCGGAAGACGAACTCCGGGCCCGGGCCCTGGATCATCCACTGCTTCACCAGCGCCTCGGCGCCGCAAAACCGGCGGAGCTGATCACCTTGAAGAAGAGCGAAGATCGGGATGCCGCGCTGGTGAGGGAAGCATCCGCGCGCGCCGCGGCCTGCCTGGCACTGGGAAAACACCGCGTTGCGCTTATCGTCAACCGTGTTCGCACGGCAGAGCTTCTCGCGCAACATCTGGAAGAAGCGCAAATCGCGCTGCTGAAGCAGGGCAAGGCCCGCACCGCAGACGTTGTGCTGCTGACGGGCCGCTTTCGCCCGCTGGAGCGCGATACGCTGATCGAGAAATGGAAACCGTGCCTCGCCGTTAAGCACGAGCGAGTAGCGCCGCCCGGAGGATCGGTTCTGTTCATCTCCACCCAGTGCATTGAGGTTGGGGCGGACTTCAGCTTCGACGCGATGATCACGGAATGCGCAAGCCTGGACGCACTTCGCCAGCGTTTCGGCAGGCTCAATCGCCTGGGCGATCCCGGGGAGTCCCCCGCATACATCCTGGCGCGTGAGGACAACATTAAGGATAGCAGTGATCCGGACCCCATATACGCCCAGGCTCTTCGGAAGACGTGGGCGCTGATGTGGTCCAAATCTACCGAAAAAGGGGCCGGAAAAAACGCAGTACGCACGATCGATTTTGGATTCGCCGCTATGGATACGCTTCTGGCGGATCTCGACGCAAAGCAGTATCTGGAGTGCGTTCCTCCCCATATAGATGCTCCCGTCCTCCTGCCCGCCCACCTGGATCTGCTGTGCCAGACGGAGCCGGTTCCCTTCCCGGAACCGGACATCAGCCTGTACCTGCATGGGCCGAAGCGCACTGAACCGGAAGTGCGCGTGCTGTGGCGCGCCGATCTCCTGCGCGGAGACGCTGCGGGCAATCCCAAAGGCGACGACATCTACAAGGAGAGGACGAGCGAGATCGCCATCAAGGCATATGCCGATGCGTGGCCCGACCTCATCGCGCTGTGCCCGCCCCGGACGGCGGAATGCGTATCTGTGTCTCTGAACGCGGTGAAGCGCTGGCTTCGCGTCCAATGGGGCAAGACCTTTTACGAGAACGCCAAACACCGAAACGGAGGGTCGCAGCCCGACAATGCCACGACGGTGGACGACGCTACGGATGTGGAAGTCACCCCGGCATCCGGTGATGATGACGCGGACAATCGCTCCCCTACCCACCCCTGCCTGGTCTGGCGTGGTCGAAAGAGGTCCAGACTGATCGGACCTGCGGAAGCCGATGACATCCAGCCTGGCGATACAGTTGTCCTCCCGGTAATTGACGAAGACAGTCTTGCCGGGCTGGCTCATTCCTTCCTGGAGGCCGGGAACCGACAGGGCCTCGGCGCCGGAATTAAAGATCTCTACGAGCTCTCTGTCCTGAAGTCCGAACGCCCCCCGATGCTCCGCATCAACCGCGCACTGTGGCATGACTGGGTGAGAACGGACGCGCGGAGCGTCGAAGCCGAAACGGCGATGCCGCAGCTTCGCGAAGCGCGGGAGAGCGTTCGCGCACTGGTCGACGCTTGCTGCAAGGATGTGGACGAACCTTCGCCTGCCAGGGCCGAAATCGTGGATCACATCCGCCAGGTTGTGGCGTCGTGGGAAGCTTTGAGCCCGGAATGCGAGAGCATCGCAAAAGCACTGGCCGAGCGAGCCCGTCCCTTGCCGCTGCCGGCCGTGTTGCCCAGGTGGCTCGTTGATCTGCTTCGCATGTTCTTGGACGACTCCGTTGCGACGGGCCACGTGGATCAAGTCGAAGTCCACCCCTGCGGCGGCATTGTCGTGTTCGCAAAACAGATCTCCTCCGGCGAAGCAGAGAAGCGCGAGAAAGAGCAGGATCTCTTTGCCGACGAGGATGACGCCACCTCCTTCAGCTCCAAGGCCGTCTCGCTCTGGGACCATACACGCGCGGTCATCCACTCTGTGGACAATTTCGCCAAACACTGCCTGCCGCCGGAATTGCGCCAGGTCGTTCACGACAGTGCGCTGTGGCACGACGTCGGCAAGCTCGATCTCCGATTCCAGCTCATTCTTCACAATGGAGACAGCAGGGCCGTTGAGGCGGCCCACGCAAAGCCGCTGGCAAAGTCGAACCGGATCCCGCTGTCCAAATCACGTTCCGCGGAAATTTACGGATTAGCAGGACTGCCGAAACGCTTCCGCCACGAAATGCTGTCAGCGCAAATCGCCGGCAAGTTCGGGCCGCTGCGCGCGGATGCGATCGAAACTGCGCTCTTCCTCCATCTCATCGCAAGTCATCACGGTTACGCCCGGCCGTTAGCTCCCATCAGCGTGGATCCTCCGCCGCAGGCTGTGCTGGCGGACGACCCGCCGGCCGAGGTGCCAGGCATCAGCACAGATCGCGTTGTGTTGCCAGGCATCCGCTTCAACTTCACGGAAGAAGAACGCGCGGGCTGTCTTCCCCTGCATCATGTCGCATCCGGAGTCACCGACCGCTTCTGGACGCTGACACGCCACTACGGCTGGTGGGGACTCGCCTACCTGGAAGCCATCATGCGCCTTGGCGACTGGCGCGGCAGCTACATCCCGCACGAAGTAACCCCGTCCGTATCTGTAGAATCCACCGTAATCCCTGATTCAGACCGCTCATGAACGCAGCCTCCACACCTCCCACCTCTCCCGTCGAGGATCTCGAGCTAACCGCGCTAAATGGCGCCAATCCGCTCGGGTTCCTGGCTGCGCTCGGCACCCTGCTTACGCTGCACAAGGCGGGGCACTCTGGCGTGCGGCTGGGCTGGAAACTGCAGTCGCACTGGACACCCGTTATTCGCGGAGTGAACACCTATGACAAAGCGGTGCTCACCGCATCCATCGCCAATTGCCTCCGGGGCAATACGGTTTCTGCAGATGCCGGAGACCTGCGGGATGCGGCCCAGAAAAAATTCGACGCCGCAAAGAAGAAGGTCACCAACAAAGTCAAAGAAATCAAAGACCGTAAGTTAAGCCGTGCAGAAAAGAAAGAGGCGGACATGTTGGAGCTCGCCCCGCTGCAAGCCACCATGACAGAGCTGCGCACCGCATCGCTCCAGGCCCTCAAACTGGCAGTGCCGCGGAAGGAACTGGCTGTCGGCAAAACCATCAACTGCACGCGGGAGGATTACAGGGAACTAGCGGCCGACTCTATCGCCTGCGCAGCCCTCGAGGACCGGGAGTTCGCCGACTATCTCGCCGCTTTCGGCAGCGACGGCGCCGTATTCACGAACAGCGAGACCATCATGCCCACTCCCTTCTGCTTTATCAGCGGCGCCGGACACCAGTACTTTCTGGAATCCGCCAGGGAACTGACCGAAAAGGCGACGTCTGTCACCGTAGACGAAGCAATCTTCGGTCCCTGGCCTTACCACGACGAAAAGTACTCGCTGCGATGGGACCCCGGCGAAGACGTCCGCTACGCGCTCCTGGCCGAGAATCCCTCCACAGTAGCGCCCCTTGGCACCGTCTGGATGGCCAACCTTCTCGCCTACTGCGCGCTGCCGCTGTTCGCCTCCGCGCCAGGCTGTGGCGGCTACCTGGAAACTACCGCATGGCACCGAAAAAACCGGCAGGTCACCTTCACGTGGCCGCTCTGGGAGCATCCGCTGCTCCCCGACGCCATCCGATCTCTCCTCCAATACCGGGCGCTGCACGAGCTAAAACACCCTGAACGCAAAGCCCGCGGAGTCACAGCCGTCTTCACTTCAGAACGCATCCAGGTAGGCAAATACTTCAACTTTACACCAGCAGCCTACAGCCTTTGACAGCCCCGATACCATGCCATCCAAAATCCTGGAACGGCATATATCTCCATTTGCTGTTAACCGCTCGGTCGGACCGTTAACCAACGGGTCAGAGGTCAGAG
>JBGGNE010000416.1:0-5043 GCA_041287705.1 Methylacidiphilales bacterium
GACTCAGCTTCTCCCCCGAAGATCCGCGCGTGGGCGATGCCGTGCTATTGCTGGCGACGGTATTTGAGGCTTCGGGCTTTCCCGTGGAAGCTGGTCGCATCGTCGCCCGTATCACTGCGCCAAGCGGAGCCACGGAGCGTCTCGAAATGCAGCCACAGGCAGGAGGCTGGGGTGTATTTCGCGGCCAGTTTACGCCACGTGAGGGAGGAAACTACGCCGTGCGCCTGACCAACGAGACTGGGGTACAATCACTGGACACCGAAATCCTTGTCACACGACCTACCCTGGAGCGCACAGGCCAGCCCGCCAACCTGGGCGTCCTGCGCGAGGTTTCCACGCTGACCGGCGGCGCCTTTGCCGGCCCGCACGACGTGGATAAGCTGATCGCCCAGATCGCCCTGCTTCCCGATCCCGTTCCGCTCCAACAACGCATCAGCCTGTGGAGCCAGTGGTGGTTCGGCCTCTCCATCCTGCTTTTGCTGACAATCTACTGGGCAGGACGGAAGCTGTCCGGCATGATATAGAGCCTTTCCAGGTAAGATAAAAGCAGCCCGCAGTTTACATGCTCAGAATGTTACGTGCTTCTGCGGGCATGGGCTTACCGTTCTTTATTAAGTAGGACTGGTGAGTATGAATGCTGCGAATGACAAGCCAGGTGAGAAGGCTGAACATTATATTGAACACGTTAAGCGGAATGCTGTAAATCTGGTTGATTCGCATGAGTGCCGGGTCCTGAAAGATGTTCTTGCTGGAATTTAATAGAAAGAAAGAAACAACGTAGCTGATACCTATAACGCACATTAGGATAAAGAAGCCCCACCAGACATTTACCAGAGTGGCGCTCTGGTTTCGCCAGTTATGAGGATCTTTGCTTGCCTGGGAAATCTCTTTGACGGCCATGAAGGGCCAGAAATAGCTGAGGACAGGAATGAACCAGCCTGCGACGGCCCAGGCTGGAGTAAAGTAGAGATCTGTAGCTCCAAAGAAGCGTGCGTTAAGGTGTACGCGGTAAACCCATATGCAGAAAACGACCATATAGCCTATATAGCAAAGAATATGGAGCGGGCTGGTAAGGCATTGCATGACTCCCGCCATAGGTGTAACGAATAGTGAAAGCACCGTTACGCATATATTAATAAAAGTAAGTGCTGTTACGCCAAACAGCAGCGGCTCCAGCAAATAGTAATAGGTTTCTGTATAAGCAGGGACATAACGCGAGGCGGCAATAATATCCGGTGGCAATGACTGCATCAGTTCGCTAACCAGCATTTTCCTGCCCTGATGGATGACCTCGTGCGAAGCGCTTATCTGATTACGCTCCAGCATGACTACAATCTCCTGCAATGTATAAGGCCCCTGGCTCGTTCCGTTCCAGACAAGATAATATTCGCGATTCATGGTGGATTATTCTTTAGATGCTAATTCAGTGGATGGCGGGGCATCTTCCAGTTCTGTCTCAATGGATGGCATTGTGGAGGGTAACCTCAGCACGATGCTGGTCCATTTACCCAGCTCGCTCTCCGCGGAGACGCTGCCGCCGTGGATCTGCACGATATGTTTGACGATACTGAGACCGAGGCCTGTGCCGCCCAGTTCGCGACTGCGCCCCTTATCCACGCGATAGAAGCGCTCGAAAATGCGGCCGAGTTCATTGGATGGGATGCCGACGCCGTTATCGCGAACGCGGATCACCACGTTCTTGCCTTCCTCTTCCGCGCGGATTTCGAAGATGCGGGGCGGTTTACTATACGTTAGCGCATTCTCCAGCAGATTGAACATAACCTGCTCCATGCGAAGAGGATCTACCTCAAGGCAGGGGAGATTCTCCGGTACGCTCAATACTATGGTTACGTCCTTGGCTTCCTTTTTAGCTTGAAAGTCCGAGACGACCTGCCGCAGAAATGAGTTCAGGTTAATGGTAACGGCCGTTGGCTGAATCCGACCTGACTCCAGACGTGCCAGCATCAGCAGATCATTAACGAGATCGTTGAGCCGGTGCGAGTGCCGCTGCATGGTGCGCAGAATGCGGTCGGAGTCTTCCTTGCTGATATCCGGCTGATCCAGCAGTGTCTCAAGGTAGCCGCTAAAGATGGAGAGGGGGGTGCGCAGCTCATGGGAAACATTGGCGACAAATTCGCGCCGCACCGCTTCCAGTTCCTTGAGGCGGGATACGTCGTGGAAAACGACCACCACACCGTTCACGCGTCCGCTCTGATCGCGGATGGGGACGGAGCGGATCTCAAGCTGCATGGCTTTACCCGTGGTGGGCTGGAACTTCAGGCTGACCTGCCGCGTCTGACTTTCGCCACTGCGCAGGGTTGAACTGACGATCATTTCCACGGGGGCTTCGCGAATGGCCTCAAGTACAGTCTTGTGAAGCGGGCTGCGTTCCAGCTTAAAGAGTTCCAGAAACTCGCGATTGACGAGACGTATTACGTGGCGCTCGTCTACTACCATAACGCTCTCGACAATAGTGCCCATGATGGCATTCAGATTGAAATCCGACTCGGAGAGCTGTTGGGACAGCCGCCGGTTGCGTCGGAAAACTTCCTCCATATGGGTGGAGATGCGGTCGAACCAGGCGGGGCCGGTGACGAGAAAACTGCTGGGAGTGCGCTCGGCGACAACATCTTCGGCGATACGCTCCAGTTGCTGGGAGGGGCGGTGCCAACGGGCGTGCCAGATACTGTAGAACAGTAGAATACCAACGGCGGCAACCAATGCCATGAACGTGTAGGACATTGGAGCGACACTATACGCAAACATGTGCATATTAGCCAAGCAAGACAATGTATGGATTCGCTACAGTGGATGCAAAGAAAAAGTTCATTGAATTGAATTTAAATGACCAGAAAGAGTGTAACCGCAACGCACATTCCATTCGATCTTACTCTGGAAATTCTAGCGATCGTGATTGATTAATTGATGGAAATGATGTTGTACTAACATTTGGCGTTTGCCGCAATTTACGGGGCATGCTGTCACGCCGGTTGTATTTTTTGCAAGTTTTGCTACATTCTCTTTCTCTCTCCGTCACCCGTCATGCACAGTAATCCCCCGCGTCCTCCCTCCTCCCATAATTATCTGCCCCGCGTAGGGGAGAGTCCGCGTAAGAGGCTGGTTGTAGGTGTGGCGGATATGGTGGCAACAAATGACGTAACGGCGGAGATCGTGACCTACTCCCTGGGTTCATGCGTTGCTGTTACGATGTATGATCCGATCAAAAAAGTCGGCGGCATGCTTCACGCGATGTTGCCGTGTGCGGCGGATCTTCTGCAGCCTACCCGTCAGTCGCCCTATATTTTTATGGATGTCGGGCTTCCTGCGCTGATACGTACGGTGCGCGGTTTCGGTGCGCGGCTGCAGCAGCTGGAGATCAAGGCTGCAGGCGGTGCGCACATTATGAATGACGACAGCGTGTTCAGCATCGGCGCCCGCAACTGCGAGGCGTTAAAGAAGGCCCTGGAAAAAGAGGGCCTTAGGCTGACAGCCGAGCGTCTTGGCGGCCGTATATCGCGCTCCATGCGTCTCGATATTGCAGAGGGCAAAGTGAGCATTCTGACGCCTGGCTGCCCCACGGAGGTGCTGTGACTGGAAGCGGCGGCAGCAACGGGACGAAGCGTAGCCCTGTCCGGGTGATGGTTGTCGATGACTCCGCCATTGTTCGCCGAATGACCCGCGACCTGCTGGCCAGCGACCCCTGCATTGAAGTAGTCGGCACGGCCATCGACCCCATTACGGCGCGCGAAAAGCTGCCCAGCCTGCGCCCGGACGTGCTCGTGCTGGATATTGAGATGCCTCGTATGGACGGCATTACTTTTTTGCGATCCATGCGGGGACCTTATCCGCTTCCGGTCGTGATTCTAAGCTCGATTACTCAGGCGGGAAGCTTTCGGGCGATGGAAGCCCTGGCGGTTGGCGCCTATGATATTGTGCCAAAACCAGGTGGTCCGCACAGCGTTGCAGATGTGGGTGCCGAGCTGATTCGCAAGGTGAAGGCCTGCGGGCAGGCCCGAGCGGCGGCCAACTGCGGCGGTGTACTGGAAGCGATGATCCCCCACGAATCCGCGTTGCTCCGAGGGGTGAGGGGAGTCGGGCCGGCGGCTCCTCCTGCCGATAGCGCCTCGCGCGGTGCCGGGCTGATGCATCGGCCCGCAGCTACAGGCATTACGTCCGGCGCTCGCGGCGGGCTCCCTCGATCGGCCGCAAGGCTGAGGGATGTGAGCGCGACAATTTCTGCCGGAGGGGGACAGACGCAGCTTCAGAATCCACAGGCACCACCCGCTCCGCCCAAGAATGCCCTTATGATAGCTCGGCAGGCGGGATTTCATCCTCGCCAAGTCATCGTCATCGGTGCGTCGACGGGTGGAACTGAAGCGCTCGCGCGAATTCTGCCTGCTCTGCCGGAGGCCATGCCGCCTATCCTTGTCGTGCAGCATATTCCGGCCTACTTCAGCCGCTATTTTGCGGAAAGGCTTAACGACCTGAGCGGGCTGGAGGTGAAGGAAGCTATGGACGGTGACGTGGCGCTTCCTGGCCGGGTGTTGCTGGCACCTGGAGATCATCACATGCGGCTGGTCTGGCAGGAATCCGGCGGCGGCGAACCGTCCGGACTTCGCGTCAGGCTGGATCAGGGCGAACGAGTGTGGCATCAGCGTCCTGCGGTCGATCCGCTGTTTGAGAGTGCTGCCAATGTCTGCGAGCGCAGGGTCCTGGCTGTGTTGCTGACCGGTATGGGTACCGACGGCGCTGATGGCATGCGCTCTATATTAAGAGCGGGCGGAAGCACGGTGGCACAAAACGAGGCTTCCTGCGTGGTCTTTGGCATGCCGCGTGCAGCAATTCAGATGGGTGCGGCGGAGCATGTTCTGGATCTGATGTCGATAGCTCCTTATCTGGAGCAGCGGGCACGCGCGATGCACCTGGGCCATTAAAGAGTTTAAGCTCCAACAAAGACCCCGGAAAGCGATTTCCGAAGGGAAAATTCACGGCGGCGTGTTACACTTGGGAGTCTCCAGAGATTCCATTTAGAGCTCTGGCTGG
>JBGGNE010000417.1:0-15431 GCA_041287705.1 Methylacidiphilales bacterium
AGGTGAAGATGCGCAGTTTTTTTGTCAATAGCGAGGCGCGAGGAGGGAGCCTATTAGAATAATAGGTGACCGACGAGCAACGCGGTTATTGACAAAAAGGACAAGCATATTCGGCTCAGCTTGAAAGCGTATTAGAATAAGGTCATATTCTCAAAGTTGAGAATTGGTCTAAGGCTCGACCATCAGGCCGGCCTTAAGACGGATGATCCTCTGCGTGCGAGAAGCCAGTTCTTTGTCGTGAGTAACGAGCACAAGGGTGGTGCCTGAATCAGCGTTCAGAGCGAACAGCCGCTCGATGACGAGGTGGCCGGTCTCGCTGTCGAGATTGCCGGTGGGCTCATCGGCGAAGAGAATCTTGGGGCGATTAATGAACGCACGGGCCAGGGCTACGCGCTGCTGCTCGCCGCCGGAAAGCTGCGTGGGGTAGTGATCCAGGCGACCGCCCAGATTCACGCGCTCCAGCAGGTCGGCCGCAGCGTCACGGGTACTTTTCTCCGCGCCACCGCGAAGCTCCATGGGCACCATAACGTTCTCCAGTGCCGTAAGCGTGGGCAGAAGCTGAAAGTTCTGGAAGACAAAGCCCACGACATCATTGCGCAGCCGTGCGCGTCCGTCCTCACCCAGCGTGGAAAGACTGACGCCATCCAGAATCACATCGCCGGAACTGGGCAGATCCAGGCCGGCGCACAGGCCCAGCAGTGTCGTCTTGCCGCTGCCGCTCGGCCCCAGAATGGCGCATGTTGAACCGCGCGGCACCCCAAAGCTGATATCACGCACAACCGTCAGCAGATCCGGCGAAGCAACCGCCGTGACGGAAGAAGCACCGGCTTTAGGCCGGCTGCCACCTCCGTGACTGCGAATCGGGTAGCTCTTGGTAAGCTCGCGAACCTCAAGGATCGGCGGCTCGGGGATGGCGAATGCCGGGGAGGCTGTTGCGGCTTCGGGTGTAGCGGTCGTCATGGGCGGATGCCTAACTTCCCTTAAATGCGCGTTGTGTCAACCATGCGTTGCATCAGTAAAATTCACGGCGCAATTGTCCGGGTCCTGCTTCCGCCCCAACCAAACCGCACTGGCAGTACTTACGGGGATTACAGAAGGGTTACAGAGCCTTAGGCGTCTTATCGCGAACTACCTTGGCGCTCTGCTGCCACAACTTGCCTTCCTTGATCGTGAAAAACTCATAGCGGGGATCAGGATTCTCGTCGTTGCCTACTTCACATTTAATTTCGCCGTCCCCTTCCTTGATGAGCTTAGCGGCCTTTTTGAGAGTACTTACCATTTTCTTGTAGGATGCGGGTTCCAGCTCCTCAATTTCAAAATCAATCATGGTGGAGGAGATTTCAGCTTCGAGTTCGATGGCATCGAAGAGATCTTCGAGCGTTTCCAGCTCCTTATCGGAGATCTCGTCGTAATAGACGATGCCGCGAAAACCAAAAATGTCGTTCTCTTTCATATTGGGTGGCCGCCATTATACGCCTTTACACATCGGATTACAATAAGCCAAATTGGCGAAAGCTGTAATAGGGTTTACTGTTTTCGCTACGAGGCGCCCCTATGATAATGTGATCCAGAAAGCGGATTCCCATCAGGTCGCTGGCCTGCTTCAGTTGCTGCGTCACCTTCTTATCCGCAGTCGAAGGCGTCGGATCTCCACTGGGATGATTGTGCACGAGAACAAAGCCGAAAGCCAGCCTCGTAACCGCGGAACGCAATACCTCGCGGGGATGAAAAATGCTTTCGTTGATCGTACCGCGCGTCACCTCCTCTATCCCCAGGATTTTCTGCTTCGTGTTCAGCAGAATGACGCGAAGGCTCTCGTAACTCAGCAGGCGCATTTCCTCACCTATCAGCGCATACACATCGTCCGGAGTATCAATGGCACGCGACTCCGCCATTGATGTGCTGAGGCGGGCGCCCAGAGTGAACGCCGCCTTCAGCTCAATTGCTTTGGCCTTGCCTATGCCTTTAACTTTGGCCAGATCGGCCACCTCCGCCCTGCTGAGTGTCTCCAGGCTGCCGAACCGCTGCAACATCGTCTCCGCCACCTGAATAACGGAGACGCCTTTGGTGCCGGTGCGCAGCAGGATGGCGATGAGTTCGCTGGTCTTAAGCGCGGAGGCTCCCTGCCGCAGCAAGCGTTCCCTCGGCCTCTCCTCGGCTGCCATTTCGCGTATGAGCTGTGACATCTGCCGCGATCATAAAGGGGCGCAACCTATACTGCAAGGAAGGAGGAATGTGTGCTGTGATATACACGCCATCATCCTCATAGCGCACCTCCAGTACACGGCCCAGGCGATGAACCTCGGCGGCCAGCGCAGTCTCGGTATGCGGCAGACGAAGATCCACACGCAGCCGCCAGGCATGCACGCGATTCTCAATCTCCTGCAGAACATCCGCCACGCCAATGCCTTCACGCGCGGAAAGCGCAACGCTGTTTGGGAAGCGCTCCAGGGCGGAATCGATCAGCCCGGGGTTTTCCACCTTGTCGATCTTGTTGAAGAGGATAAGGATCTGCTTGTCCTCCGCCTTCAGTTCCTTCAGCACGGCCGTTACGGCGTCCATTTGCTGCAGATATTGGGGATGGCTGAGATCGACGACATGGATGAGCAGGTCGGATTCCACCACCTCCTCCAGCGTGGCCTTGAACGACTCGATGAGACCGTGCGGCAGCTTCTTCAGGAAGCCCACCGTATCGGTCAGCAGCATGCGCTGCTTGTTGGGCAGGGTCAGGGAACGGGTTGTCGGGTCCAGCGTCGCGAAGAGTTTATCCTCCGCCAGCGTGCCGGCATGTGTCAGAACGTTCAGCAGGGTCGATTTGCCGGCGTTGGTATAGCCCACAAGGGATGCAATAGGCCACTGGTGACGCTGGCGGCCTTCGCGCTGCGTGGTACGGTGCTGGCGCACTTCCTGAAGATCACGGTTGAGGCGCGCAATGCGTTCTTCCACACGGCGGCGGTCAACTTCCAGCTGTGTTTCACCGGGGCCTCGCGAGCCGATTCCACCGCTCTGGCGGCTAAGGTGAGTCCACATACCCGTCAGACGCGGGAAGAGGTAGCGCAACTGCGCCAGCTCGATCTGGAGTTTACCTTCACGCGTTTTGGCGCGCTGAGCAAAGATGTCGAGAATGAGCTGGGTGCGATCAATCACCTTGCGGGTGAAGATCTTCTCCAGATTGCGGCTTTGCGCGGGGGACAGGTCATCGTCGAAGACGATGGTGCTGATTTGATGCTCCACACAGTACGCGGCCAGCTCTTCTGCCTTGCCGCGGCCGATATAGCACGGCGCGGTGGGGTTCTCCAGCTTCTGCGTCACGGTATCCACAACGATGCCGCCCGCGGAGCGGACGAGCTCGGCCAGTTCGGTCAGGGATTCACGGAATTCCCAGTAGTCGATAGGATGGAGTTTATTGGTGCGTTCGACGCCGATAAGTAAGGCGCGTTCCTGGGGAGCGGGTTGATTGGTCGAATGAAGTTGTTTCACAAAGAGTGGTGGGGGGTAAGGGTACGGCCTGCCGCGATCTGTCGCGTGTCAAAGCCATTTTCGGTAAGAGAGATACGGAAAGCGTGCGTGCGGGAATTCTGGATCTGGAAAGCCTGATCCGGCAGTCGGCGATAGCGCGATATGGGCGCGCCGCTTCCAGGGCCTTGAGAGGCATTCGTTGATCGTGATGATCGGGCACATGAAATCCCCGGACAGGGACCAGCGACGGGCTGGTGACGTCGTCTTGCGGTGAGACGCCGGATTTCGGTAAAGCGTTCCAACGTTACAGGAACGCTTTGCACGTTGACTTGTTTCAGAAGTTGCTTAGGCAACTTCATCATGTAGCTCCATACTGAATCATGTCCACCACTCCTGTAAATTAAGGATAGGGCTGTGTGAGAGATTAACTTGCCGAACAATAAGCTCTTTCCTGAACCATGTCAACTGGCGCTTTGCATAATGCTGGGTGTCCAGCACAATCTGTTCAACAACCTCTGCGGGAAGAGGATGCGTACTAGGCGGCGACTGCGCGGCGGAGCATCCGGTCAGCATGTCATTCACGCACCATGCGGCGATCTCGGGGTAGCCGATTGCCTGGAACCGTGCCAGCGCCTCCGTACCATGGCGAACCAGGAGCGTGCGCACCTCGTCTACCCAGCCCGCCTGCAGCATGGCGTGAACGCGCAGCCGAATGCGCTCACGCAGGTCACCCAGGTCGCGGATAAGCAGACACGTGGCGTAGGTGCCCGGCGCCAGGAGCGGCGGCGGAGTGCGGCGCTGCCACTCGGCCAGCGAAATGCCGGTCATCTCCACAACCGCAATGGCCCGGGCAACTCGCCTGGGGTTCTGCAGATCAAGCGCCGGAAAAGCTGGCAAGGACGAGAGAGCCGCCGGGGAGGAACTCCCATTGGATTTTGAGCGGCAACCGGAAATGGCATCTGGGGACTGCGGAAGAGCGCCGACCGCCTCCGGGTCGACACGCTTGAGGCGCGCTTGCAGCGCCTCCAGTGGCAAGGCGTCCAGTTCCAGGCGTAATGCTTCCGAAGTAGCAGGCGCCTCGCACAGGCCGCGAGTCAGCGCGCGGTAATAGAGGCCGGTGCCGCCGGCAATGATCACGGGCTGCCCCTGAGCGCGGCATGTCTCCAGAAACGCTGCGGCATAGCGCAGATAATCGGCCACGCTGAAGCTTTCGCCGGGATTGAGGAGATCCAGCCCGCCATGCAACACCCGTCCGCGTTCTTCGGAAGTCGCCTTGCCCGTGCCGATATCCGCGCCACGGTACAGCTGCATGGCATCCATGGAAAGAATGGCCGCGCCACGTTCCTCCGCCATCGCCATAGCCAGCGCGGACTTGCCTACGGCGGTAGGGCCGGGAAGAAACAGAATGCGCGGGGAATGTGGCATAAAAATGGGAAAGTGCTTGGTCTGATGACGTTAATCACGTCGTGTTGATAATAAATCGTCACATTATAAATGCTCAACAGGGGAAGCATACAATGCCATTGCATGGGTGCCAAAGCACGTGAAAATCAACCCCATTTTGCGGTCCGGAATGGCTTCTGCGAAGAGCAGAATCGCTCACAGTGCGCTTCAGAGAGGGCTTCAGAGGGCGCAGAGACGAAAAAAAATAAAGCCGCCGAAACAGCGGGGCGAGGATTCAACCGAGGAAGAATATTAACAGCTTTAACAAAACATAACCAATTGATGGAAAATATGTTACGCGATAAGCACAAAACACAGACTTCAAGCTGTATCAGGCTGCTTCCTGCATTGTGATACAAGTCTCCGTATCGAGGCGAAAATATAGAGTTGCCATTTCGCTGAGAGTCGCTACTGAAATCGGCCATGCCTACAGCGAAGAAAAAAACCTCCAAGCCCGAAGCCAAAGCCCCCGAGAAGGCCGCACCCGCCGCTCCCGCAGCCGCTGCCAAACCGGCCGGTCGCACCCCTAACAAAGCATTCCTGGCCCCGGTCACCCCGGACGCCGTTCTTGCCCCGATCGTTGGCTCCAAGCCCCTCCCCCGCACCGACCTTACTGTCGCGATCTGGGATTACGTGAAGAAGCACGGCCTGCAGGACAAAGCGAACAAGCGCATGATCAATGCCGACGCCAAGCTCAAGGCTGTGTTCGACGGCAAGGATCAGGTCTCGATGTTCGAGATGACCAAGCTCGTTAACAAGCACGTCACTGCCTCCAAGTAAGTTGCTGCCGCTTAGGGTTAGGGCCTGATGAGCCGTACGAGCATCAGCCCGGGGTTAATTCGGCATCTACCTGCACTCGCAAGGCGGTAAGCACATATCGCGCCCTTAGGTGAAAGCCTGCCGGGGGGCGCGGCATTTCCGTGCCGATCGCCAGTGATGTCATTACTCCCTTCTGTCCTCGGGCACAGTTTTAAAGTCTTTAGCACAGCCGCTGGAAGTACGCCGGCGCTGTGGAATCCTCGTATTCTCAGAAAGAGTGCTCGGCGCGGTCCCCTCCCCTCTCTTGTCATGTCAGTGATCCGTATCGTGTGTGATTATAGCAAATTAAGTATATCAGATTCGATACCCGGCATGGTCTAAAAAGTTACGCGTGGTGATCAAAAAGACTGGAACTTCATCTTACCGGTCCGTATGTTTTACATATGCAACCCGCTCACCTCTTCGCAATCGTGTTTCTCTGCGTAGCGCAGAGTGCTGCCCTCGCGCAGGATGTCCCCGCATCTCCGGCTCCCCGTGTCCTGGCAAAGCCTGATATCATTTTGGAGCTGAAGCTTAAGGACGGCAAAATGCTGAAGAACATCGTAGTGAGAGAAGTTCTCGCCGATGGAATAAGGATTTCCGTGGTCGGCGGCTCGCAGAAAATTGATGCTGATCTTCTGCCGGACGATTTACAAAAGAAGTACGGGCTGGATAATCCGGCGGTTGCGGAAGCCATGAAGGCTAAACGCGCTAAAGAAGCTGAATCAAAAGCGCTGGCAGATGCAGAGAAAGCAAAGATCGAGAGCGCAGAAGCACGTACCCAGCAGAAACTTGCCGCACAACAGGCGGAGACGGACAAAATGGAGCAGTTGATGAAGCTGCCCAGCCCTGGAAGGGCCGGTGTCTTTGGAGAACAACCTATCCGCTTCAAGGCCGAGGTAGTTCAGGTCCTTGACAAGAATCGCGCGATAGTTGGCGGTTCCAAATGGCTCAATCAGGATTTTACCAAGGACGGCGAGCGCGTTCTGGGCGTAGCAATGACCCAGAACTTCCTGCTGATAGGTATATCTAACGTAGTAGACGAGCAGGAAATTACTATGGTCGTCTATCCGTGCGGCAGGTTCACCTACACCAATGTAATGGGATCGACCAATACCATTTACAAATACGCAACAACGAAAGAGCTGGCCTATAAGACAATCATGGCAGACCCTTCAAGAGTTGTGTCTGTATCTCCTGCCGATATGACTCCCGAAGCCAGAACCAAGAGAAAGTCAGAGCTTAAGGACAAAATAAGCGAACTCCGCACGAAGGCCTTTGATCTCCGACAGAAAAAGCTATCAAGCTCTAATCCTAAAGCATTAGCAGAAGAAGCCCTGGCACTTAATGACCAAGCCGATGCCCTGGAGAAGGAGCTGGAAGCTCTCAATAAATTTCAGGATGGTCGTAAATAGAAGACAGAGCCTTTGATCAGGCGTCGCGTACTTTCAGAATACCTGTCGAGATGCCGTTTGGGTTCGCCCCAGACGGCCGGAAGCTTCCTGTATGTAGAAGAAAAGATGAAGCCATCCCTTCCCACTCAACTCACTGATGTGTTGCCCACCGTACTGGGGCTCAAATTATTCGGGGATAAGTAAAAATCAGGGAAAGCGCGCACTGGCTCCGAAATGCCAAGCAGCCCGTGCTCCGCAAGTCTATGCGGAGCACGGGCTGCCGTGGTTGGATTGTTATGCTGATTGAGGTTCTCGGGATTCTGGATCGGATTTCTCTGGTCCCGCGACAACAGGCTTTTCCGACACCACTTCCTCGTCTTCTTCCACAAACGCGCGCAGGCGATCCAGCGCGGCATCCCAGCGGGCGGAGACTTTATCGAGGAAGACGCGCGCCTGGTCCAGGGGCCGGGGCTCCAGTTCCCAGATGTGTTCGCGGCCGCTCCGGTGATCGCGGACAAGGCCAACATCCGCCAGGGCGCGCAGATGTTTGGTGATGGCCTGCCGCGTGACGGGCACGCCTTCGGTCAGGCGGCTGATGGAGAGAGGGCCCTCCTGACACAGCCGCGTAACAAGACGAAGGCGCGTCGGATCCCCCAGCGCAGCGAAGATGGGTGCGGCGGCCTCGGGCTCCTGAGTCGGAGTGCCGGCCCCGGGCAGACTAGGGATTGGCATCGACGTAGGCCATGATGTTGTCGCCCTGCTCGTCCCAGCCGCCATTGTTCATGCGGAAAGCGATCTCGCGGCGCTCGGGCGGCAGCTTATCGAAGCCGGATTCCACAATGGTGAGCTGCGTGGCGGCGCGGCCGTCCAGTGTTGTTTCGCGTAGCGTAAACTCGACGAGTGTCCGGGGCTCCAGCGAGTAATCGATAGCGGGATCCACCGGGAAGGGATGCCAGCGAAACGCCAGCTCGCCTTCGGGACGCACACGCTCCACCTTCATGTTGAAGCGAATGTTGGCATACTCTTCGGAGCAGCCGCAGCTTCCCGTGAGTTCGTTGCCTTCCACAAACGGCCCATCGAGTTCCGTGTGGAACCATGTGCCGAATTCCTTGTAATCGGATAGCGCGCGCCAAACGCGGGAGCGCGGTGCCTTCAGCGTAAGATTCTTGATGATACGATCCGAGTAGATCTCGGTAACGGGAGCAGCAGGAGCAGGATTGGATGTAGTCATGATAAGCAACCTTTTGGTTGCGTAATAATCACTCCAACAACACAAAAGCGCAACCCTAAAGTTGCGCTTTTTTGATGAAATCCTTGAAATCCCTGATGATCAGCACGTTCCTACTCGTGACTGTCGCCGGACTTCGCTGCTGCTATACCAGCAGCCGAGACTTCGTCGTTATAGGGACGCTTGGCCTTGGTGTTCCAGTCCACGCAACCACCCTCGCCGCTGGCGCGAACGGACGCCTTCGAAATATTAGTATATCCCTTATAGGCAAAGGGATCCGCGCCAGTGATCATGACGATATCCCGGTAATCCCACTGCGCGATGCCAACGCCGGGCTCGGCCTGCCAGGGCAGGAAGGACTGGGCGCTCATGTAGTGGTTCACCAGAGCGCGGCGGAATCCGCTTTTGGCCTGATTTGGCAGCGAGCGGTGCAGCGTATAGCCGTTGAAGATAACGATCGAGCCCTTCTTCACCTCCACCGGCACCGCGTCCGCATCCGTGTAAGGGAAACCGCGGCTCTCGTAAGCGCAGTCGAAGCGGCGGTCGCCGTGCCACTCCTGCTTCCAGAGTATGCCGGGCCTGTGCGAACCGGGGATGACCCACAAGCAGCCATTCTCCAGCGTGGCGTCATCCAGCGCAATCCACGCGCCGGTGAGCGAGCGATCGCGTGTGGGGATGTAGTCCTCATCCTGGTGCCATGCCTGGCCGGGCTTGCCGCTGGCTTTGATGAACAGCATGGACTGCATGCATTTAACGTCGGGACCGATGAGCGTGCTGAGCGACTGCGCAATGGCGGGATGCGCCAGCGTGTCATGCATCAAGGGGGAAAGCTTGTGCGGAAAGTGAATGCAAAGGATGGCGCGCAGCAACTCGTCGTCTGGCATATCCTCGGGTGCGGACTTCACGCCTTCCAGGCTGCCGTCGCGGTTGGCGCAGATACGTGTGGCATCGGCGTTCAGTGCGTCTACTTCGGCGATCACCAGAGCGCGGTCCAGGACAATGAAGCCGTTATCGTCATAGAACTTCTTTGCGGCGGCATCCACCGGGCCGCGATGCCAGCCTGCGGGCGGGCGTCCATCCTTCCAGCTGGTGAATGTGGCCGGTGCGGATGCCGGGGAACTAGTGTTGGGGATATCCGAGAGTTCTGGACAATCGAGAGTAGGTGCTAACATAGTGGCCATACTGTGCCGTCAACCGGTCAAAAGTGGAATGCCTGCGATGCGCAAAAACATATCCCCTATTCATCATTTGCGTTCCTCGCGCCGCGTTGGCTTTGGCATCGTGACGTATCGCCCCGGCGGAAATCTGGGCCCGCGCATGCAGGACAGTTATCAACTCGTGGTGATTCATCGAGGCGATCTCCACCTGCGCATAGATGAGGGAACCCACGCCGTGCGCGCCGGCCAGGGCATTCTGCTGGCGCCCGGCGGCCGCGAGACGTTTCAGTTCTCCCCACAGCAGGAAACCACACACAGCTGGTGCCAGCTTCAGCCGGAGCTGCTGCCGGCCCTCTTTACGCCACCCTCCTCCTCCATCGCCACGGCTGCGGATTGCTCCCCGTGGCTGCTGAATACCATGCGCACCGGCTGGCGCCTGCCCGCCAGCACCGACGCGCCCCACGATATCCGCATCCGTCTGGGCGCGGTGCTTATGGCCTTGGCGGAGTTCTGCCGGCCCTTCGCGATCGCCGCCGCTGCTGCCATGTCGCCGGGCTCGGACAACGCCGCCTCTGGATCCACGGCGCCGGTCGGCCCTCTGCCCCCGGCGCTTATCCGTACGGAAGCAGCTCTGCAGGAGAAGCTGAGCCACGCCTGGACGCTGGACGCCCTGGCGCGAGTCGCCGGAGTCAGTCGCGGTCACCTCATCAAACTGGCCCGCGAACACTGGAGCACCACGCCCATGGAACGCCTCTGGCGCAGTCGCGTGGAAGAAGCCGCCCGCCTCCTCCGTGATACCGGCCTCAGCATCGCCGAAGTCGCCTACCGCACCGGCTTCGCCAATCCCTTCCACTTCTCCCGCCGCTTCACCGCTCACTTCGGTCGCCACCCGCGCGCCTGGCGCACAGCGGCGTGGGATGGAATTGGGACCGGGAAGGAATCGACTGAATGAGCAGATTTCATCGGTTATGATAGACAGCCATAAAACAAACCGTCACATCCTTCGGAAACCCACAACTTTAGCGTCTCCTGCACATTTTTGTTCTCATATTGAAACAGAAATCTGTCATTGTCGCCATCCTGGCATTCGTGAGCGATGGAAAAAAAACTCCAGGGCCACTGCAAAAGCGGGTGCGATTGAAATTGGTGCAGATGGTCAACTTTTTAAACGGACAAAGATAAGGATTCTTATCCGAAACTTGGTGTCTTCGTGTCTTGGTGGTGAAAAAATCCCCATCCTAAACGCTCAAAGGGAAATTTGAACCACCAAGACACGAAGACACCAAGTTTCGGACGCGGATTTTCTCAGGTTTCAAACGCACCACTTCTAATCACCCTGCAAAAGCTCGAATGTGAGATGACGCTTCAAATTCTGCTGTTATCTTCATATCATATCATTAGCAAGAACATCTCTCACTATCTTACATCTTCACGCGTCGCTTCACTCTTTGGAGCAGATTTTCCAGGCGCCGCTCTGCTTTTGTCATCTCCATATCGGCAGGAATAGCCTGCCGCAATGCAGCTTCCATTTCTTCGACGCGGCCCAGAGCGTATAATGCAACTGCTTTATAGGAACACATACAGCCGAAGTTATATGAATTGAGATCCGTAAAATAAGGGCGCCATGCTTCGCAGATCTGGAGAAGTCCGGTCCAGTCCCGTGCATTTTCTGCAAGCATCGCTTTTGTGCGCCAGGCACCATAAAATCCCGGCTCTATCGACAACGCGCGATCCGCGTAGATGAGAGCTTCTTCATTGCGGCGCAGATGCTCCAGGATGTCGGCGTGCAGCGATAACGCTTCCACGTTTTTGGGCTGCTCGATTAGCAATTTTTCGGTTATCTGAAGACTCGTGGTGTAATCGTCCGCGAAATGGAGATACAAGGCATAGCAAAGCCGGGATTCCGTGTTGGTTTCACCCGTTATTACGCTTTCCAGCAGCTTCTCCATGGCTTCTCGCGGGCAGAAGAAATTGGTGCGCGTACCGCTGCTGCCATCGCGCGAAGTGGTGCGGGGATCACCGGCCAGCAGTTTCAGGGATATCTCCGCGCCGCCATTATGCAGCACCCATGCCTGTAATTCGCACCACTCCTCCGCATAGCGGCGCAGCATGTACGCGAAAATGAAGTCGCGCATCCACTGAAGTTGCATGTTTTCCGCGTAGCTCTCGTAGGTATCGACAAAATCGCACAGCCAGCGGCCACGGGCAACGCGCCTGCCAAAGTCAAAATGGTGCGCCACCTCATGCGCCAGCGTGGCCAGACAGCGCAGTCTGAAGTTAAACTCAATCACCCGATCCGGAACCCCGGCAGTTTGTGCGCGATTCCACACATACGCATAGAGATTTATGCGACCGCTATCAGGATCAAAACTGCCATACACGGGCGGTGAGTAGAAGCCGGTAAAAACCTCTTCGGAAACGCGGCCAAACCAGGGATCGCACCGTATACTGCGATCCAGAGTAGCGCGCTCATCGTCCTCCAGACTCTCCTCCATGTAGACGGTGCCCATGCAAAGGTGAATTCCCGCAATTCCCTCGGTTACGTGTGGAGGCAGGCAGCCGAGAAATGCCCGGACATCTTCCGCCGATACAGCATGGTAGAGCAGAGACTGCCCACTATCTGTATGCGAAAGCGGCTGAGTCTGCTCCACATGAACAGGGACTTCGCGAGCCGTAATCGGTTCGACACTGACCAGACTGCTGACGCCTCGCGCTTTGAGGTACTGCACTCTGCGCTCGCGCCGCACGGCTCGTTTAGTGCGCTGCTTCAGGTGAACCCGGTCCTCCACAAGCCTGATCGCGTTCTGCTGCGCGACTTTATCCGCAAAGTTATAGCCCCTGAGGCAACGCCAGTGCGAAGTGCTTTCGTGGATGCTGCGAGCCATCTGATCACATGATAAGACAGATTATGCACTGACGCAACACAAGACCTTACCGTCAGAGAACGGGCCGATCCGATCTTTACGGCGCTTGCCCGGCATCCTTTTTGGTCTTCATGCGATAATGCAGAAGCAGCGTGTCCGGGGCATCATCCTTCATCTCCTTCAGCTTTTGCTGACCTTCTGCCCAGGAAAACCATTGCTCGTACATGCCCTCGTAAAGGCTGCCTGCGAGAGGCGTGCCATCGGGGTTTTCCTGGACGTGCTTTATTTCGCTGATTTTCAGCCTGCTTCGCCCCTTCACCAGCGTCAACTGATAGTTACCATTGTTGCCGACGGGCTGAATCTCAGGGCAATCCTCTGGTTTCTGCCAGCCCAGCGCTTTAAGCGCAGTCAGCAGCTCTGGAAATACTTCCTCTGGCGGGCGGTCCGTGCGCAGGCGAAACGTTGTCACATTGGGCCGCAGAATGCATGGACCTGAACTGATCACTCGAGGCTCCATAGCGTTTAATGGCTGCAGGCCATCCACCGGGGAATAAGGCGTCTGCACTTTCTCAAGCGCGGTCACTTCGGCGGCCGCCGGAGGGGTGAGCTGGTTACTTTGCCGCAGCATAGTCTCGAGGCCGGTCACAATGATTTTGCTGTGCTCATTCGCGGCGCGATTGATCAGCGTCCTCGTATTGCCTAGCCCCCGGTGCGTCATCGTCGTGTAGCTTTCTCCCCAGAAATGCAGGGGAACCCAGGGGGCGTCGGGATGTCTGTAACCAGCAATGCATTCATAGGTGACCTGACTCTTCATGCTGCGCTCCAGCACTCCCCAGGCGGGGGGCGACTTTTCCTGGCTGGAGTAGGGCTGAAGCAGCACCGTCATCACGGGCGTCGGCCCTCGGGCCTTCAGCGCAGCAGCGGCAGCGGAGAAATCGGAGGCAATGGAAGGGCGCGGAGCACCCATTACCTGTCGGGAATTTCCCAGCCGTACCTGCAATTCCTTCACCAAAGCATCACGCAGGGCGTCGCCCAGCGGCGTATCGTCGCTGCAGATAACAACGGGCCCAGGCTGCCACACGCCCTTCCCGCTTGTCCCATACGACGATCCCCCGTTTCGTGACTCCACCTTCCAGGTTTCCGGGATGTACCCGAACCGGTAGAGATATCCACCAAAAATAGCCGCACCAATGGCCAGTACCACTGCAATCAGCTGGAGCCATGAGGTCTGTGGAGGAGAAGAGGTATTGCGCATGGTGACGGAGGATTACTTACGAAGATATCACTCCGCACCACCATGGATACAGCTCGGATTACTCTCTTTGGCTAAATGAAGCAGGCACTAATTCATCGACCGCGGGTTGCGTCTCTGTTTCCTGCCGGGAACGAAGAGCAGCGTGTACCGGGAATCCTGCTCGTGCATGGCGAAGCCGGAAGCGTCTTTGGCGCGAAGTACCAGATCGAAGCGCTTGATGTCCGCAGCTGCTACGTCGGATGAACCCGCGGCCGCAGAGTTGCCGCGCGCGGAGGGCATGGGAAGCGCGTACTGAACGCGCGGTCCCTGCGTGTTGGTGTTGGCTTCGGCGGCCGGGACATTCCAGGTGAGCAGCAGCGTGCTGGTGCCAGCGTGCTCCAGCCATACTTCCACCTGACGGCGCGGGCGCACCTCAGCGCTGTCGGAAAGAAGCCACAGCTCGGGATCAAAGACTTCACCTTCGCGCCACTGAAACTTCCGGATGCGCGCGCTGGCCATTACCGGGCGGCATGCCTGTCCCACGGCGGCAAGTGCGGGCTTCGGCTTGCTTGGCCAACTGATCAGACTGTTGTTGGCGGCACTGGGCCATGGCTCATTGAGACACCAGCACAGGGCCATGCTGGATTTCGGCTTCTGACGGCGCGCTTCCTCATACAGGCCCTTGTAGCCTTCGCACTGAAGCAGTTGTCCACGCTCGATCATGACGTCCAGGTTATCCGACGGGCCAAAATAATGCTCCAGCACATCCACATAAAGGTGGCTGCTCTGCATCCATACGCCAAACGCGTGGTGCGTCTCCCAGGCCGTGCCGACTTTGGGCGGCCACAGCTCGGCAGACGGGATAATGCTCTCCAGCACTTCGCGCGAAGCGGGACCGGGGCAGCCAAACTCGCAATACGCCGTGCATGCAGCCTTCTGAAAGACCTCCCACGCTTCCTGACCGCTTTCGGGATCGCGAAAGACGTAGTGACCATGCCCAACGCCGTCCACGGGCGATGTCATCAGGAAGGGGCGCTCCGGATCGAGCTCAAAACAGACGGAATTCAGCAGGCGCAGCGCGTGAGACTGATCCGTCATGCCGGACCACGCGTTAAAGAGCTCGTTGCCGCCGCACCAGATGACGAGCGAAGGATGCGGCTTCAGCTTCATGACGATGGCTTCAGACTCGTTCTGCAGCACTCTCAGGTACTCTCTGGTTCCCGCATAGAAATTGCACGCCAGCGGAAACTCCTGCCATACCATGATGCCCAGTTCATCGCACAGCTCATAGAAGCTTGCCTTCTGCACGGGAGCGCCGCCCCACATGCGCAGCAGATTCATGTTGGCCGCCCTGGTCATACCAAGCTGCGTCGCGTAGGTTTCGCGGGCCAGCAGGCCGGGGAAGATCTCCGGGCTTACCCAGTTGGCACCTTTGCAGAAGATAGTGCGGCCATTGATCTCCAGCGTAATGGGCGGATTGCTGCGCGATTTCGGGAACGCCTCGGGCGAATCCCAGGCGCCCTCGTGCATCACCAGCCGCACACGACGGAAACCGATGCGCTGCTCGTGGACATCCAGCAGTTCGCCCGACTCGCTGCGCAGCTCAATGCGATTGAGGTACAGAGGCTGCTCGCCCTGATCGTGGGGCCACCAGAGCCGGGGATTTTGCACGGTGCCCTTGAGCCGTGGCAACAGATCATGCTGCTCCATCGCCAGCTTTTGATCCAGCACGGCAGTACCCGTTTCATCCAGAATCTGCCAGTGCAACTCGGCGCCACCACAGTTTTCGCGGTCCGCTTTTTTGTCGCGCTCGATACAGATATCCATGCTGATTTCGGCACGCGAAAAATCGTC
>JBGGNE010000418.1:0-4739 GCA_041287705.1 Methylacidiphilales bacterium
CCATTGTCATCAACCCTGATCTGCGCCCCGTACCCTCCGGTGCCGGTACTGTCATTTACCGCAAGGGTTTCCAGATGATTAACCCGCTGGCCCCCGCCCGCTATGGTATGGGCAGCAAGTACCTGGCAGCAGCCCCCTTCCCCCGCGACGCCGCTCAGGACAGCGCCAACGAAGCGAAATATACCTTCGGCGGCATCAAGCTTTTCGGGATTGATTTTTGATTTCTCAGCCGCATTTGCCTGCCTGCCAAAGCCATGACGTTGCACAGCGTCATGGCTTTTTTTATTGGTTCAGTCCCAGCCTTTTCGCCCTTTCTGTCATGAACTCTGCCCCGTCGCAATCCTTCCTGACCTTGCTGACGTGCATGGTCACTCTGTGCTTCTGTGCGATCACGCCCGCATTCCCCCAGTCCGGGCGGCAGGTTCGTCTGCCTGCTGAAGCCGAACCGGTACACATCTCCAGGTTAAACGGCTATCAACAGTACTGGAAAACCCCCATGATGATCGAGGGACAGATGGAAAGAACGCTATATCTTTCCGTACCTCAGAAAGGAAGTACAGATCCCGCAAAAGTTCTGATCGAATTTCGCTATACTTTACGCTATCCGGACTGGCATTACAGGATGACGTCCACAAGCATTGGTAAATGCTCCTCCACTATGGAGTTCTCCTATATCGATGGCATCTACAAGCAGCTGGATCTTCCTGAAGGACAAGCCTACATCCATCAGTTCAGCGACTTTGAGGCATTTCTGCGCAGCTTTACATACATGGATGGCTACTCGTTTCTTCCCATCTCCACAACCAGGCGATTCCTGGGACGCACCTCGCTGCTTCCCTTCGAGAAACCGCCTATCGAGCCCTGGGTCGATAAACTTAAAGCTGCGAATAAATCCAACCAGATTCTGACAGGTATACTGACGAAAAGGGAAGATATTGAAGAGTGGCCGGAAGATGCCGAGATCAAAGTACGTTTCGACGAAAAGTCAGCATTGCCTGAAGAGTGGAGTATGTCCCTTCCTACATCCCATAAGCTTTTGATGGACTATAAAGTCGTGGAGTTCGTCGAAGTAAGAGACGGAGCCAATATTCTGCGTCTTCCCAAACGCACGGAATTCCGATCGTATGTCAATGGCGCTGTTTGTGTTAAGGATGTTATAGAATGGAGCTACAGCTTTGATGTGCCAGCCGATGCCTCTATTGATATTGATCTGCTACAGGCAAATCAACTGTATGATGTGCAGAAACGGGAGGAATATGAGCTTAGATTACCATAAATGCCGCTCAGGAAGTTGCCGCAACAGAAACAGGGTGTAATCGTGACGCACTTTTAACTTTTTGACGTTTGTATTAAAGAAGCTCTCGCAAACCGCGCCGCAGGGTGGTATAGCGTCCCCTTCCCTTGCGGATTTCGAATGCAAACTTCCACTTCCCTTTCGCGCTCCTCCTTCCACTTTATGGGTATTTGCGGTACGGCCATGGGCGCCGTCGCTGCCATGCTCCACGATTCCGGCCATACCGTCACCGGTTCGGACGAAAACGTGTATCCGCCGATGTCTACCTTCCTGGAAAGCAAGGGGATTCGCATCATGGCAGGGTACTCGCCGGACAATCTGCCCGCGGATGAGAATGCAATCCTCGTGGTCGGCAACACGATCAAACGCGGCAACCTCGAGTTGGAGGCCGCCCTGGATGCGCGCCGTTTCTGCAGTTGCCTGCCGGAAGTTCTGAAGCAGCATTTTCTGCGCTACACGCACAATCTGGTGGTAACCGGTACGCACGGCAAAACCACCACCACCTCCCTGCTGGCGTGGATCTTTCAGTACGCCGGCAAAGAGCCCTCGTGGCTTATCGGCGGCATTCCGCACAATCTGGGCCAGGGCTGTAAACGCCAGGGTGGCCGCCACTGGATTCTGGAAGGCGACGAGTATGACACCGCCTTCTTCGATAAGCGCAGCAAGTTCATCCACTACCTGCCGGAGCTGCTGATCATCAATAACGTGGAGTTTGATCACGCCGATATCTTTGAAGATCTGGCCGCAATCCAGAAATCGTTCCGCAACGTCGTGCGCATTGTGCCGCGCAACGGCACCGTACTGGTCAACGCAGATGATCCGCAGGCGATCGCCGTGACGACCGACAGCCCCGCGCCCGTTCTGGAGGTCGGATTCTCCCCCAACGCCGCGATCCGCATTGAGGAGCTGACGCCGGTCGGCGAAAGCCAGACGTTCAAGCTGCTGGGCACTACGTTTACGCTCCCGCTTTCAGGCGCCTTCAACGCGCGCAACGCCGCGATGGCCATTGCCGCAGCCCACTTCTATCAACTGCCGCTGCCTGTAATCGCCGAGGCACTTGCGCAGTTCAAAGGCGTCAAGCGCCGCCAGGAAGTTCGTGGCGAAAAGAACGGCGTCACGGTCATCGATGACTTCGGCCATCACCCCACCGCCCTGCGTGAGACGCTGGTAGGTCTCCGCAACAAGTACCCGCAGCGCCGCCTCTGGGCCGTCTTCGAGCCCCGCAGCAATACGACGCGGCGCGCGGTATTCCAGAATTCACTTCCAGAAGCGCTGTGCCATGCGGACGGTGTCTTCGTCGCCCAGGTGGCCAAGCTGGAGCAGATTCCCGCCGAGCAACGCCTCAACCCGGAGAAAGTGGTCGCCGACATCAACGCCAGCGGCATTCCGGCCTATTACGAAGCCAATGCGGACGCCATCGTCGCATCCCTGAGCACCAAGCTGATCAAAGGCGACGTGGTAGCCGTATTCTCTAACGGCGGCTTCGGCGGCATCCACGATAAGATTCTGAATTCTATCGTTTGATACGCGGGGGGTGATGACGGGATAATTCCCGAGCCAATCTCTTACGTTAACACTAAAGCAATGGCGCTTATACAAAGACCGTAATACCTGTCGTACTTGTCTTAAGTGAAGGTTGATTGGTCAGGAGGAAAGCCTTACTTTAAACGTACAATGCCTGCTTCACACCTTCACGCTCCCGAGATTCATACCGAGTTTGCAGACGAGATCCGGCCGGAATATCCCGCAGCGCAAACCTGGCTGCCGGGCCTCTCCGCAGTGCTGCCGGCAGGTCGTGTTTCCACGCAGCCTGATGTACTGACGGCGCACAGTGGCGATGCCTGGTTTGCAGCGAATATACCGGATGCCGTGGTGTTCCCTCGAAGCGCGGATGAGGTCGCAGCAATCCTGCGTTTTGCCTCGGAGCATGGCGTGCCGGTGACAGCTCGGGGAGCAGGCCGCGGCTATGTGGGCGGCTGTGTGCCGAGCCACGGCGGCATTGCTGTGACCATGATGTACATGAACCGCATTCTGGAGATTCATCGCGAGGACGGTGTGGCAGTGGCGCAGCCTGGGGTCATTACCGGAGATCTGCAGGACGCCGTGCTGGCACATGGGCTGTTTTATCCGCCGGACCCCGCCAGCATGCGCGAGTGCTCGCTCGGCGGTAATGTGGCGACAAATGCAGGCGGTCCGCGCTGTCTGAAGTATGGGGTAACGCGCCACTACATTCTGGGCCTGCAGGTTGCCCTTATGGATGGAACCCTGGTACGCGTGGGCGGCCGCACTCACAAGAACAAGACCGGCCTGGATCTGATCGGCATGTTTGTGGGATCGGAAGGGCTGCTTGGCATCGTGACGGAGATCACGGTGCGCCTGCTGCCCGCACCCCCCGCCTCAGCCACTCTGGCGGCAAGTTTTGCGGAAGCGCCTCAGGCGGCAGCTGCCGTTCAGGCTGTGCTGGGCGCGGGATTTCTGCCCGCGGCCATGGAAGTGGCAGATCATTTTACACTGGAAGCTGCGCGCGCTCATCTGGGGCCGGACCGGGTGCCGCCAGGCAATGCGCACGTGATTATCGAGCTGGATGGACAGGCGGCTTCCGTACAGGGAGAGAGCGCCGCGCTGGAGGAGCTTCTGAAGAAAACCGGCGCTCTGACGGTGCAGTGTGCCACAACCGCCGCCGCTTCAGATGCCATATGGGGTCTGCGCCGTGCATTTTCGGCATCTCTCCGCGCCACGGGACTGACCAAGCTGAACGAGGATGTCACCGTTCCACGCAGCCGCCTGGTCGATCTCTTTGTGCTAGGCGGGGAACTACAGGCGAAATACGGCTTCCCCGTCGCATGCTTCGGCCACGCCGGTGACGGCAATATCCACGTCAATATCATGGTCGACATGGCGGAACCGGACGCAACGCCGCGCATGGAGCAGGCTCTGGACGACCTGTTCGATCACGTCATCTCCTGGGGCGGCGCCATCAGCGGCGAGCACGGCATCGGCCTGGCCAAGAAACGCTGGTGGATGAAGGCAGCCTCACCGGAACTGCGCAAGCTAACCGCTATGGTGAAAAACGCGCTGGATCCCAAAGCGCTGCTCAATCCCGGAAAGTTTGCGTAGGACCCATTTCCATCCGCAGAGCTATTTGGTCCGATTCCAGGAATGCTGAATCCGCCTCAGCGCTTGGTCGACTGCGTGGAAATGGACTTTCGCGGTGCTGGATTAGATGCTGGCGCTGTGGGGACATCTGGAATTTCCGTCGCAGCAGGTACTGGCTGGGCCGGAGCAGGAAAGTCCGAGGCGGCAGACGTCTTGTTGGAGCGACCGGCTTTCGCCTTGTCTTTATCCTTGCTCTTGTCGAACTTATCCGGGGGGCGTACTTCGTCCAGAGAGCCGCCCAGAATCTGCCCGATTTCCTTGCGGTTATCCTGTTGCCTGGCGGGGCTCA
>JBGGNE010000419.1:0-11519 GCA_041287705.1 Methylacidiphilales bacterium
CGAAGAACCTTGTTCGTGGAATCAGCCAACGCAAGCGCGTAGGCGTGATCCTTATCATAGCTTTTGCTGTAGCTTTTGCCGCGAATGACGCCGCGAGAGCCCAGTACTTTACCGTTCGACGCGTTGAAATGGATGCTGACAAAGATGACCGCTCCGGCATCCTGCGTCATCTTGGCGCGTGTCGCCATATCCAGGTTGATATCCGTGGTGCGCGTGGGAACAGCCTTCACGGTTACGCCACCCTGTCTGGGCAGTGCGTTCACCGCCTTGATCGTGCGCCCCGCCAGATCCAAAGTCAGATCTTTTTCCTGGAATTTCTTTGTCGGCGATGTCGCGTTGTTCGGGGAACTGAGGGTGCGGGCGGCCATAGTACCGGCAGGTGCCGATCCACCGTGGCCGGCATCCACTACAACAACGATATCAGCGGCGCGAACCGAGAGCGAAGCAGAAGCCACCAGCAGCGTGGCACAGGCGACAAAGAGACTACGGAAGGAAAAAGAGCGCATAGGGAAAAAAACGAAGCGATACGGAAAAAGTGAACAGAAATCAGAGCGGGAAAGACTGCCGGAGATTACCTTGCCTGCCGGTTAGGAGTCTCCAGAAAATAAACTGTGCAACTTAAGTCGTCGATTTTGAGATGAGAGCGAGGCGGAATGGAGGGAGTGCATTAGGCTAATGCTCGACCAGAATTCCAACGCCGCTCTCGCTCAAAAGCGGCGGCTCAAGTTGTGCAGGTTATTTTCCGGAGACTCCTTACTGCAGAATCTTCGAGTGCGATACCTTGATCCACGAACGCGATGAAGAGAGATCGCGACCGGGGATAAGTGTGGAGATCAGCATTTCTTTCATCACGGGCGTTTTGTCGATGTAAGAAACTCCGTTGATTTCAACGCGCCGAATGATTTCGCCCTTTGAGTTCATGGCATCCGCGCGAATAACCGCGCTATGCTCGGACGACACCCAGTAACGCACGCTGGCAATGTCTGTCTTGATGTTGCCGGGGATCCTGGCGTCGTAGGCGTAGCACGGCACAGTCTTGATGGTATCGGTGCCCACCGGCTTCGTTTCATCCCAGAGCAGGAAGTCCATGACCAGATCCGCATAGAGTATGTCGGAGCCAAAGATGGGAGTATTGCGCTCGGAGTTCGGCACGTCTTTCCACGCCTCGCTGGGAGATGTGCGGCGGCGCAGCGTCGAGCCGCTGTCGGTGATGCGCAGTTGCAGCTCCAGATTATTCTTGGGAAAGGAGTAAACCATGTCCGCACCACGAGCCGTGATAATGACAGGGATGCTTTTGCCGCCGGATGTTTCCAGCGAGCCGGTCAGCTCAAACTTGGAGTTGCGCAGCACCTTCCACATGCGACTCTGCATCACCTCCGGCGGAGGCAGTTTAGATGCGGTGCCTGGATCGGGTGCGGCAGAGGCAACGGAAGGCAACAGCATCAGCATGGCACCGGTGGCCAGAACGATGAGGAAGGAAAAGATCTGACGTGGAACGATTTCGAAAGGCATGACGAAGAAAAAGGAATGCGGGCGTTCGTTATTTAGACGCCCGATGCCTATACCATCGTCTAAAAAGATGAGTCACGAAAGAACTTTATCCGTGCACATGCATCTTTTACTTATAGTGAATCAGCCTACGCCGCTGGTGCGGACCTGAGATGCGCTTCCGGTTCGGAGAGAGAATCGTCGTCATCTTCCACCACAGAAAGGCCTTCCAGCTCTGTTACCTGCGGCTCTGGATAATCCACAACAGCTGCAAAGAGGGATGAAGACCAGAAATCCAGGAATCCCAGCTGGATGAAGCGAAACAGAATGTGGGCTGTTACATCGGCTGGCTGGCGCAGTTCCTGGTGAATCTCCGCAAAAGTCGTCGTGCCGGAGACCAGCGCCACAAAATCGTCTTCCTCGCGTGAAAGCTTGACGCGGCGGATGTTGGCAAATCCTGCAGCAGTAAAGGAGGGTACACCCTGCGGATCTTCCAGAATCTTGCCAATCGCCTGCACGCGCTCGACGGCACGGAGGTTTTCCAGCATCCAGTTATCCATGCTGGTCAGCTTGACCCGCATTAGGCTGACAAAAGGGGGCAGCGTATCGAGTTCCTCGAATTCAAACAGGACATCCGGGCGCGCCCAGAGCTGGGCAAAAAGCCTGTGTCCGTAAACTTCGGTCAGCGTCACGGCCATCTGACTTGCCAGTACACCGTGCTCGGCCAGCAACAGGAGAAACGGCCATTGTGTCGTGGTCTGCCTCTCTTCGCACGCTTCCCAGATATCATTCTTGCGGCCCGTGTAGTCAAAAGGGGAGCCATCCAGATAAAGATGAACATCCCGCGTCGTAACAACCCGCACATGCCCTTCCTGGAAGTAGGCCTGAATGGGCTCCTGCGAAATGTAGGCCCGCAGCACCCCTGTCAGCTTATCGTGCTCGATGGAACGCAGTGCCGCAGGAATGGGGAAAGAGGATGAACGGCCGCGGAAGCGGACAGCGGTGGATTGCGGAACGACCGGCGTGCCGTGATGCATCGCGGCTTCTTCCGCAGCGCTGAGCGCGTAGGCAACGGTGGCCACCAGCAGCTCTTTCGTAAACGGTTTAACAAGTGCTGACGCGATATTCGAGTACTGGGACTGAACCTGCTTGATCTCCGGGCCACTGCTGCTCATCAGAATGACGGGCACATGGGCGGTAGATGGTGTCTCCAGCAGACGCGCACAGACTTCATCCCCCTGCCCGTCCGGCAGGATGTAATCGCAAATGATGAGGTCCGGCTTCAGGGTCTTGGCAAGAGCCAGACCTGATGCGGCGTCGGACGCCATCACGATCTTCTGACAGAGCCCTTCGTTCATCAGACTTCGCTCAATGAACTTGCGCAGGGTCAGGCTGTCGTCGATCGCGAGAATGATTTTATTTTTGGGAGAAGACATCGCCGGACGTGAGGGAAAGGGGGCGTGAGAGAGGACGCGAAATCGTTAATGGAATCTATACCATTTTCAGTAAAAGAAGTCTCGTAACTTTGCGCGAATATTTTACCTCGAATCAGCCGATACATCCGGTTGCCCTTTTCTTATGCGCGCTACTTCCCTTTTAAACGAGAGGATATATCTAACGCAAGTGAAAAGATGCAACCGAGGAATGAATTGTTGCCAATGCTATAATAGAGACATTGTGACAACGATTACCTGCTGAGTTCCTTTTCAATATGACGGGCCACTTCGTCGCCCAGCAACTTCGATCCGGCATCCGTAAAATGCACGTTGGCAGTACGCTGCGTCTCGGAAAGACGAGGCGCCACAAGACCATGCAGATCGTCCACGGGGATGCCTTCTTTCTCCATGATTGCTTTGGCCGCTTCATTGTAAGGTATCTCATCGCCCGCTTTACGTCCGATAGGACCTTTGTCCGCGCCCCTGGGCACGGGTGTAGTGCTGGCCCAGATGAGCTTTGCACCGGTTGCCTTAAGCCGTGTAACCAACGCCTGAAGGTTCGTCTTGTACTCCTCCAATTCCACCTGGTGCGTGCCTTTGCCCTCCCCCTGCTGCTTGACGTCGTGCAGCCCCCAGTTGAAGTGGATGACGCTGAACTTCACGTCGCCCAGCCATCCATCGAGATGCTTCAGGGCGGAATCCGTGGAGAGCCGCAACCCACCCTGCACGCGAACAGTCAGGTCCTCGCTACCCATGATGCGGTAGACGTTGGCTTTGCCCTTGAGCGCCTGCGTAACAAAGGGCTCGTACCCAATGCTGATGGAGTCGCCCAGAAGTAAAACGTTGGGCAAAGCAGGATCCGGCGATTTAGGCGCACGATGGGTGTAAACGGGCTGCGCATTTTGGTCTGGCGCTGCCGCAGCCAGAATGACCTGGGATAAATTTTCGGCGGCAACTGCAGGGAGAGCAGGATCAGACATGGCAATATTGAGCTGGAAAAGACCTGGCATGAGAAGAAAGGCAGGCAATAGCATCAATACAGCATTAGCATTCAAGCCCATGCAAGCCAATCTAAAATGGCGCACGTGCACACTCCTGCGAAGGAACTGCAGAATATGCCCCCGCGCCTGCTACCACACTCCACCCACCCAACCTATCCCTCGTAATTGCCGAAGAACCAGTGCAGCGGCAGGAGTTCTTTCAGGCTTACCGTATGGCCCGCTCGCAAAATCACCCTGGTCTCTGCGTTGCGCGGATTTATCTGTATCAGAAACTCCCGGCAGCGTCCGCACGGAGGAAGGACGCGGTGTAACGACACCGCCACAACCGATTCGATCTCGGTCTCCCCACCCTTGATCATCTCGGCAACTGCCGCATGCTCAGCACAGAAACCGATGCCGCAGTTCAACTGAATGCAAACTCCCGTGTAGATACGGCCCGTTACCGATCGCAGCGCTGAAGCCACCGTACCTGCGGTGCACTCCTCGCGGCCCAGGATTATCTTCTTTACCAGCGGCCGCGCCGTATCAATAAGCTCCTGATCGCGGGCGTTAATAACAATGTCTGCGGGCACCAGCGGCTGGCTGGATTCTGGCTCATGCCGGGAATGATGCCCCTGGTGATCCATTTCCCGTTACCCCGCCTGGGCGGTACGGTGTTCATCGGCCAGTCGAACTGCGTCCATCAGAAGCGGTTCCCATTTCTTGAAGATCGTGCGGTCCACTTTGCTGTGGGTATCCACTTCGTGGAAAGTGCCGTTCTGCCATTTAAGGATGGCGTTAAAGGCGTCCGTACCATCCAGCGTGGAAGTCTTCGCGTGAACGATTTCGCCGTTTTCGAAGAAGATGACGCCCGTTTCGTTCTGCGGATTCGTAAAGAGAAGCGCTGTGGTGGCCATCGCAAAACACTTCACCTGAATCAAATCCGCAAGTTGCAGCTGCCTTAGCGATCCCGCGAATTTCCCCGGCGAGGCCCCTCCCGACAGCATGCTTTTGATCAGTTCCCCAAAGCTGATCATTTCGAACGGCTTCTGCACGTAGCGTACGGATCCCAGGTCATGAAGCAGATGCTGCACGTCTTCGATGGGATCGCCGGAAATCAGGATAACCTTGATGTCCGGATAGGCTGTCTTGACGTCGCCTACCAGCTCGAATCCGTTGCCATCCGGCAGGTTCAGATGGACGATGAGCAGCGACATCTCGAACCGCGTCAGCAAAATGTTTGCCTCCGCAATGGTTCGGGCCGGCAGCGCGGTCACGTCCGGCAGGATGGTCTTGATGTAGTCTCGAATCATTTCGTTGAGCTTCGTCTGCTCTTCGAGGACGAGAATGTACCTGGATTTGAAATTCATCGTCGCGGTGTGGGGGGAAGAAAATGCGGGGTAGCGGAGGGAGGGAAGTGGAAGGAATGGGATAGGGCGGGCGCCGTCATGCGGCAAGCTGCACACTTTTCTGCAGCGCCTCAATCTGGACCAGCAGCGGCTCTACATCAATAGGCCGGGAGGAAGGCAGGTGAGGAATGGTAGGTACATCCAGCAGCAGCTTTTTCATCAGCTCGACAGCCAGCAACGTAATCTTGGTCAGTTGCGGCTGCAATGCCTCCATGCGCTGAGCCTCGATGCTCTCCAGCAGCGTCTTCATACCGCCGGCAACCCGGCCGATGCGGAAATGACCGATGCTGTTGGAGGCCCCTTTCAGCGTATGAAATGAACGACGAAGCGTACGGATGGCCCCGGTATCTGCTTTGTTGCTGTGCCAGGCATGCAGGGCGCTCTCAATAGCTTTTATCGTCTCTTGAGCTTCTTCTACGAAGAATGGAAAGAGTTCGGTATCAACGTTATCCTGGTAGAGAAAATCGCTCATAGTGGGGGAAACGGCAGGATGGGGAAAGTAACGTGGAATCCAGGGTGCACCGGAACAGAGCGGCTTCCGGATAAAATGGAGGTAAGTAAAATGGGGTAAGGTCTAGGGCCGAGAGTATCGAGCATTGTGCTGATTGTTACGGAAGCGCCGGGCCTGCCGCGTTCGTGTCTCTGCCTTAATTAAACAAATGATACAGCTATCTGACAAGTAAGTAACGCGATTTACTGGGAAAACTTACAGTTGCGATCAATGCAGCTTTATGACCTCAAAATAATGGGACACCAGACCATGAAAATCAACGTGAAATGCGGCATAAAAACTCGAAAGCACTTAAATACAAGTCTCTGCCACGCAATATTCTATCCTTCTTTTTATGTGAACATGCGTATTTTTAGTCTTGCATGTCTGCACACCCCGTGCATCCTGTCCCCATTCTTCATTTTGAATCGAAGCTGCGCTTCCTTTTGGCGCGCTGGATTCTTTGCTTACCCATTAAACCATCTTTTCTGTCTTCACTTATCATGCATGCGCTCATTTCGCTCTGCTACTCCGCTCGCCGCGCGCTGGCTCTGGTGCTCCTGGCCGCTGCGGTTTGCAGTCCTGCACTCTGCACCAGCGCCCAGGCGCAGTCTGCCCACGCGGATGGATCGCTGGATGAAGTACGCGCCCAGAATCCCCTGTTGATGTGTTATAACTGGCTTATCGCCCTGGATAGCGGCAACCCTGCCGCCACCTATAACTGGGCCTCCTCCGGTTTCAGAAAAAATGTCAGCACCGATGACTGGAGCAAGGTTGTTCAGACCCTGCGCAAATCCCGCGGCGCCACACTTTCCCGCACCCCCCGCAAGTGCGAGTTCCCTCCGAAAGTTGATGGCTTGCCGGCTGGCGAGTACTTTGTCGTCTACTACATTACCAGCTTTGAAAAATCCAAATTCTGCCTCGAGAGAGTCACGGCGGTGAAGGAAAAAGACGTCTGGCGCGTTTGTGACTGGGGAATCATCAAAAACTAGCCAGAAGAGCGCCGGCGAATATATTGGTTATCCGAAAGCGATTTTCACTTACTCCTCCAACCTCTTCCTTCGACCCTATGCAACAGCTGACATGGCGTAAAATAACGTGCTGGATGTCCGTGCATTTTCTGGTGGTGACCAGCTTCCTGTTGACGTCGACGGGCTCAATGCTCGGGCAATCTCGCGCTGCCGCTCAGGAATCAACGCCGGAGGTAGTGCCGCTGAGCAAGCAGGCCGGAGTTACGGATTCAGCGCGCAGTGCCCTGGCCAAGCGGGTGGATATCCTACTTCAGGGCACACTATCCAGTCTTTCCGGGCGGTTCTTTTCCCTGGGCGGAGTAGCCGCCACAACGGATAAGCCGGCAATCCGCGAAAAGGTGCTTACCCCTGTCTATTACACCGGCTACCATCCCACGATGGAGGAGTTGCTGGATCAGATTCAGCGCCAGACGAAAAGCACCGCCACCTACAATGCGGAGCGCAATACATGGGTGTTTGATTTCCCTTCCACTCCCCTGCCCTTTACTCTGACCATGGCACCGGGCTGGACCAGTACTGACAAGGGAATGTCGCTGGCCTGCCGCCCTCCGGTGGCTCCCTATGCTCTCGATATATTTGTGCTGGGCAAGCACTCCGCACAGCCTGGCGAAAAGATCGAAGACATTCTTCAAAAGGCGCAGGAACACACGGCGATGACCTTCATTGGGAAGATTGATCCCAAGGTGAAGCTCGCCGACATGAAGAAGGAAAAAATCGCCGGCCTCGACGCGCTGTATTGCGAAACCGTCGCGCCCAGCAGTGGCATGAAATGGCGTCAGTGGGTCTTCACAGCCAGCAATCGTGTGTACGCAATCGCAAGTGCCCTGCGCCCGGAACAGGAAAACCTCCTGCTGCCCCATATCCATCAGATGCTAAGGACAATCAGCTTTCGGGAGTAGTCCCCGATTCGCCGGTGTCAGCAGTTTCAGCGGAGGCGCGAGTCCCGCCGCTTCACACATCAGGATCACCCCCCATTTTTAGGGTTGATCAGATTGCCCGTTTGGCGAGAATAGGCGTTTCGTTTTGTCCCGTCTTTCCGACACTTCGACTTCAACCTGACTTCCCGCACTTCTTCCTCTTCTCTCCCCTTCATGAAACGCGCGCTGCTTTCCGTAACTGACAAGACCGGCCTGGTGGAGCTTGCCCAGGCTCTCACCGCCGCGGGCGTCGCCCTGATTTCGACCGGCGGAACCGCCAAACTCATCCGCGGCGCAGGCCTGGAAGTACAGGAAATCGCCGACTACACCGGCTTCCCGGAAATGCTCAGCGGTCGCGTGAAGACGCTGCACCCCAAGGTGCACGGCGGCCTTCTCTACTTGCGCGGTGATGCGGATCATGAATCGCAGGCAGCCTCGCACGGTATCGAGCCCATTGATTTCGTGGTGGTCAATCTCTACGCGTTTGAGGAAACCACACGCAAGCCCGGCGTCACCCTGGAAGAAGCGATTGAAAACATCGACATCGGCGGGCCCGGCATGCTCCGCAGCGCTTCCAAGAATTACCGCAGCGTCACCGTTCTGAGCGATCCCGCGGACTACCCCGCTGTCATCGAACAACTCAAGGCGACGGGCGAAACAACCATGGCCCTGCGCGCCAGACTCGCCGCCAAAGTGTTCCGCACCACCAGCTACTATGACGGCCTTATCGCCCGCTACCTGACGGACGCCATCGAAGCGGAAGATGCGAAAGAGAAATCCGAAGCGGGTACGGCAGCCGGTCCCGTCACCTTCCCTGATTTCTTCACCATCACTCTGAAGAAGGCACAGGAACTGCGCTACGGCGAGAACCCACACCAGACCGCCGCTCTGTACGGCCATTTCCCGCAACACTTTAAGCAGCTGCACGGCAAGGAGCTGAGCTACAACAACCTCATCGACATTAATGCCGCCGTCCAGTTGATGGATGAGTTTACCGAGAAGCCCACGGTTGCCATCCTGAAGCATACCAACCCTTGCGGCGTGGGATCCGCCGAGACCCTGCGCGGTGCGTGGGATTCCGCATACGCCACGGACAAGCAGGCGCCTTTTGGCGGCATCATTATTTCCAACCGCGAGCTGGATCTGCCTACCGCCGAAGCCATCGCGGAAATTTTCAGCGAAGTCATCATTGCCCCCTCTTTCGCCCCGAATGCCCGCGAGCTACTGCAAAAGAAGAAGATGCTCCGCCTGATTCAGGATCACCGCTCCGGTCCCGGCGTTGCCACGTCTCCCTTTGAAGTCCGTGCATGCGTCGGCAACTCCTGGCTGGTACAGCAGGGCGACGGACTTCTCGGCCAGATCTCCTACACAGTAGCCACACAGCGCCAGCCTACTCCCGAAGAACTGGAAGCGCTCCTTTTCTCCTGGCGCGTTGTCAAACACGTCAAGTCCAACGCAATCGTTTACGGAAAAGCCGGCCGGACAATCGGTATAGGTGCCGGCCAGATGGCCCGTGTGGATTCCAGCAAGGTCGCGATCTGGAAAGCCGGGGAAGCCGGGCTGGACCTGCACGGCAGCGTCATTGCCTCCGATGCGTTCTTCCCCTTCCCCGACGGACTCATCGCCGCCGCCGAAGCAGGCGCCACCGCAGCCATTCAGCCCGGCGGCAGCAAGAAGGATCCGGAAGTCATCGCCGCAGCCAATGAGCGCGGTATGGCCATGCTCTTCACCGGCACACGCCACTTCCGCCACTAGGCGTTTCGCCACAAAGTGCCTGACGCGCAATATGATGTCGTAATCCTGGGAGGCGGCGCCGCCGGTATGATGTGCGCCGCCGCTGCGGGAAAACGCGGCCGTCGGGTGCTGCTGCTGGAGCGCAATGAGCGAGTCGGCAGCAAGATCCTAATTTCCGGTGGCGGCCGTTGTAACTTCACTAACCTTGGTGCCGATGCACGCAACTACATCTCCAAGCCCGCGGGCCCGTCTGTTGCCACGCGCTTCTGCAAATCTGCCTTTGCGCGCTATACGCCGCAGGATTTCATCCGCCTGGTAGAGCGGCACGGTATTGCCTACCACGAGAAAAAGCTGGGACAGCAGTTTTGCGACGGCAGCTCCAAACAGATTGTGGAAATGCTTCGGGCGGAATGTGAGGCCGCATCTGCTGAAATACGAACCGGCTGCTGCATCGAAAAGCCGGCTCACATCATCCGATCCAGCGCTGAGACAGATGGAGATCTGGCCTCTCCAGTTACTCCAGATGCCAAAACTGAACGCTCTCCGTCGCGCTTCAGTCTACAGCTCAGCTCTGGCGAAGTGATTCCCAGCGCTTCACTCGTCATTGCCACCGGTGGCCTCTCCTTCCCCAATCTTGGCGTCAGCGATTTCGGCTATAGGGTCGCGCGGCATTTTGGGATTGAGGTTGTCGAGACAAGGCCTGGCCTGGTTCCTCTCACCTTTTCGCCACACAACGCCTCAACGCTGGATTTTAGCGAACTCAGCGGGCTCTCGCTGCCCGTGATTGTGCGCACTTCGTCTGACAAGGCTGTGTCGTTCGCGGAGAGCCTGCTTATCACACACCGGGGCTTCAGCGGACCGGCCATCCTGCAAATCTCCTCCTTCTGGCGCGAAAAAGACGATCTGATCTTCGATCTTCTACCCGACACCGATGCGGAAGCGTGGATCACGCAGAACCGCACCGGTGGCGCCACTGCCGAGCAGGCTCTGTCCCGCATCTGGCCGCAACGCTTTGCCCGCGCCTGGTGCCGCCTGCACGCCCCGGCCCGTCCCCTGGCCCAGCTGACTGCCGCCGAGCGCAAATCACTCATCGAGAACCTGAAAGCGTGGCGTGTTCCCATCGGCGGCACGGAAGGCTACGCCAAAGCCGAAGTCACGCTGGGCGGTGTCGCCACGTCGGAGCTATCCTCCAAAACCATGGAATCCCGCAAAGTCCCGGGCCTTTTTTTCATAGGTGAAGTTGTGGATGTGACCGGCTGGCTTGGTGGCTATAACTTCCAGTGGGCATGGGCTTCTGCCAACGCGGCTGCGCAGACGGCCTAGCCGGAACTACCCGCATGAGCCGCCGCCATCCCATTGTTCCGTTTGACCCAGATCTTTTCGCCCCCTTCTTTGGCGCGAAAATCTCAGAACTCAAAACAGAGCTTCTTCAGGGCGGAGCCTGTAACAGTAACTATCTGGTACAGCAGCACCATGGTACCCGTTACGTCTGTCGAATCCATAGTCGTGGCAATCCAGCCCAGGAGAAATATGTTGCCGATCTTGCCCGAAATGTCGTTCCCTGCCCAGACTACCTCTGGGCGAACGACCGAGTCTCCGTCCAGTCGTTTATAGAAGGAGAGCACTTTCAACCGACTGCCAGCCTGGTCCGAGACGCGGGCCACATTATAGCGCGCCTCTCCAAAATCCGGTTGAGTCGCTCGGGAGTGATCTGTGAAGATGGCACCATTCGAAAATTCGAAGGCTGGCCATCGTTTGCGGAGGGATTGCGCAACCAACTCAGGCAAGAATCCATTCGCAACTACCTCGACGACGCAACTGTTGCCTCGCTTTCCAACCTGATAACTCGCACACGCGCTATCTGGGAAGATTTTGAAGCTTGCCATTCACTGGTGCACGGTGACTTTAACTCTGGCAACCTGCTGGTAATGAACGATGCCATAACCGGCGTTCTGGACTGGGAGTTTGCGCACTCGGGCTGCTTCTACATGGATGTGGGGAATCTGACGCGCCATCTGGATGCATGCTGGCAAC
>JBGGNE010000420.1:0-5320 GCA_041287705.1 Methylacidiphilales bacterium
TTCGGCGGGGTCGGAGAGGAGTTGCATGGCGTGGAAGGGAGAAAGAAGTTAAGGGCAGGAAGCAAGAGTTATATGGAGCCAATAGCGAACCAACGAGCGCTGTACATCGGATTTCTTTGATCATGTAGCCACTGTGCGCCTGATCACTAAATGGAGGATACGATATGCCGCTTCAAACGCAATGAAGAAATGCATTATTTTTGAATTTATTTGCGCACAGGCAGTCGTAGAAGTCGCCTCAAACGAGCCGACAACGACGTGCCGGGAACGCGATGGTGCCGGGAACGCGATGGTGCCGGGCTGCTCTCCTCCTCCGTCTACAGCCACTGGCGCATGCGTTTACCCCACCAGACATAGGCCGGCGGCAGGGCCAGACACGCCAGGGAAATCATCAGCAGCGAAAGGATCTTGAAGATGGTGGCGAACTGCCAGACGTCGTACACGCACACCCGGGTCAGCGCCAACAGAAGAAGGACAAGGCCGGAGAGCCGGTAGACGCGTTCGTTCAGGATCAGCCCGATCATGAAGATGACCACTGCCAGCCCGGCCCAGTTGAGCGTAATGTATCCGTAGCCGTTCAAAACGTGGACAACCGCGCTGCTGGTAGCCAGAACCAGTGCGGCAAGCCCCAGCAGTATGCCCGCGATATGCCACGGACGGTTCCTGGCGTACTGGGGATCGAAGACCCGTGCAAGAAGGTCCATGCCCAGTATGTGAAGGACGCCAAGCAGGTTCAGCCCATCGCCATAGATCTCCGCGCTGAACAGCCATACGATGATGCCTGCCACCACCAGTGGCAGCGTCAGCCATGGACGGGAATCGCCTGCCATCGCAATACTGCACATCATTACGATCAGCGCGGATCCTGCATACAGCAGCAGATGCAACTCCGGGATGGCATGAATGGGAATCACCACAGCCCACAGGAGAAGCCCCATTACAGTATAGGCCCACATAAGCAGGTTTAGCGCGTTGTAGCCCGTGGTTTCGTGTATGCGGCGCTGGCGGCACAATATCTCCAGCCAGTTTACCATGCCCAGTATGGCGATGAACGGAACCGCCACCCAGGGCAGAGAAATTCTCCCCGCATCGCCGCCAGGAAAAGCCGGCAGCAGCACATGATAGATGGAAACCGCCAGAAAGATCTGAACTACCCCTGCCAGAATCCACTCTCCGTAGAACAGACTGTAAGCGAAAAAGACCACAGCCAGGGCGGCGTTCAGCCCGATCCACTCGTCGAGATTGTACGGATAGAACTCGTGGCGCATTACGCCCAGGATGGTAAACACCACGCCCAACGCGCACGCCACGTTAAGAAAGGGCGGAACGAGCGGGATGTACATTCCTGCGGGACTGAAGATGCGAAGTTCCGAGGGACCGTTCTGCGAAGAGACATCCGAATCGGCGGGACTGTTGCCCGGGCCCGGTTTTGCGGCCGTTCCCTGAGCGGTACGCTGAGCCCAGCTCCACCAGAGGCTGGTGGCGAGAGTAATGATCACCACAACGCCAAGCTCTATCAAGTGCGACTTCATTCCAAACCAGACGGGATGGGACGATTGGCGTGTCTGGTGTTCACTGGCCATCACGCACACGTGGAACTGACTGGACAGTAGAAAGAGATAGCTGCCCACAGCCAATTCCGGCACACGAAGTACTGGAGCTGCCAGAACGCCAACCAGTGCCAGAATTGCGATAACCAGACCCGTATCTATGGGATAAGGCTCACCCAACTGCGCCACTACCATCGCCCACACCACCAATACGGCGAGGCAGCAAAAGTACAAGGAGTGCAACCAGCCAAACCCCGAAGTTATCGGACGCGGCTGCGTCGTTTTGGTTGGGGCCGCGACTTCGGAAGCGGGAGAATCTGAGGACTCTGCCGGGGCTTCCGCATGGACAGCCGGAGCTTCCATGGCCCGTGACCAGCGCGCGTTGAAGATCCATACTGCTGCGGCCGTCAGACCCAGCAGAATGCTGCCCGGATCCTTGGACGCCACGTGCCAGAATATGAAGATAAACGCCACCCCGGCTATGATCCGGCCAAAGGCGCGGGCCACCACGCTGGCCGCTCCCTTTCCGTAGACAAGGAGCATGGTGCTGCTCACCAGCAAAAGGGCGCTGCGTGCCAGACCGGAGAAATAGCCGGTAATGCCCGCCGTGGAGAGAAGGAGGGATTGCGCCAGGTAAGCGTTGCACACCATCTCCGGCAGCACTACCAGGTAGCGCGCCACCACATACAGCCCGCCGAGCGCCAGACCCATAACCAGGACCACAAGGCTGAGAGTGGAGGGGCTGTCCTGAAAGCGAGTCAGGTACAGAAATACCAGCGATACGTTGTTAAACGTCAGAAAGGCTGTGCGCGCACTGACATCGAACTCAGGCGCGCGCGAAAGAAAGACCACAGCGGTGTAGACGCACCAGTACGCCAGCAGAAAGCCCGCCTCCATAATAAACGGGGGAGGAGCAGACAGGTCAGCATCCATTCCCGGCAGTCGCCAGAACATGAAGGCGGCATACGTGCACGCCATCGACGCGTAGGACAGATACGCCCAACGATTGCGAAGCATCATCACCACGGCGGCTACGGCCAGGATGAAATTGGCACTGAGGCTGGCCGGATTTACCGGGCTCATCGTCAGCGGCAGGAAGCCCAGCACCACCGCCATCAGCGCAAGCCACTGGTTTTGCCGCCATTGCGCCAGGGCCATGACTCCACTCGCCCAGGCGATCAGCAGGATCACATCCGCCAGCAGGCTGGGGATGACGCGCAACTGATCCACATGATGTCCGGCGTACAATGTGAAGTAGATGACGGCCAGCCCGGTTGCCAGCACCACGCCACCGTAATCACGGTAACCTTCTCTTCGCTCCACCCACGCGCCAAAGCCGGCCAGTGCAACGCCTGCGGTCAGCAGCGCACCGAATTTCATAACCGGCCCGATATACTCGATAAAGTTGTAGTAAAGATACGTGACAAAAGTGCCCAGCGTAATGACCAACAGCAGCGCGCCCACCCGTGGCAGCCACCATGACACCAAAGCTGTTTCCCACGACTGCGCATCGTCTGTTCCTGCAGACTCGACAGACCGCTTTGGCGGAGCCTGCTGGGCGGGAGGCGGCGGCTCAGAGGAGCGTTGTGCAGGGGTCGGAAGCAAAGGCTTGTATGCGGGCGGCGCGGTCTTGTCCTTTGCGAGCAACGGCGGAGGCGCAGGGCTGGCAGGAGCAGGAGCAGGAGCCGGTGCAGGAGGAGAAACCGGATTGCTGCCCAGATCTGTCTTCGCTGCTGTCATGGCCGGGATCTCAACCGATGCAGGTTCCGGCGGAAACACTGGAGCGGGAAGCTGTTGGGCAGGCTGGCCTGGGAGTTCCTGCAGCGATATTGGCTGAGGCGGTGGAGGAGGAAGGCGGTGTGTCTTCTGCGGCTGAACAGGTTGTAGCGGAGCCTCTACCCGATGCACGAGCGCTTCCAGGCGGGAAGAAAGCTCTTTCATGCGATCCTCCAGGGTGCGCTGTTCCTTCAGCAGTTGCGCAAGTTCCTGGCGATCTTTGTCATCCATAAAATCAGCTCACACCGGTATTCCCAACTGCTCCATCTCTTCGTCTAAAAGACGGGACTCTCGATCGCAATCTCACGGGAAACTGTGGGTATTGGCAAGGTGAATTCGCGAAGATGGTCGCCTGGCTTTAAGTTTTGCCCGATTGTATCTGCCCAAACGTGCAATGCGCGAATTCGGGAAGTCACCGCACTGCGTCAGAACGACTCCATTGGCGAGACAAAGCGGCTGACTTTGCCGAAGAGCGACATTATGACGCACTGCTCTACACGTGTGCAGCATAACAAAAAATAGTGACACACCCACACTCGGTTGATTTTGCGTCCATGCAAGATGCTGAAAATCAACGGGGTAGCGTTATTGAGATTCTTTCTCACTTGAAAGCAGACCCATTTCCGCGAAGTTGTGGCATCGGGATAGCTACAGAAAGACTGTAGCACGCTTTCATTGCCTGGCACCCGAGATCGAATCTACTGGGATCTCATTTGCGCTGGCGATGCTTTACGCTAAGAACATTTTCAATTTATTTGACTGAAATGAAACAACCCCCAAATAGCCATTCTATGAACTTAACTTTTTATATTTGCCGGTTCTAATTCCACTTTTTCGACACCCTAACCCACACGTTAAAAACTTCACCTCCACACGACTATGTCACTATTCCTTGCACTTATTGTCTTCGGCGGAACCATGCTCATTTCCATGGCCGCCATGTGGTACCTCAAGAGCACCTACTCGCATTACCTCACCGTCGGCACCCGCAGCGGGCTGACAGGCGCCGAAGTAGCGCAGCGCATTCTTAGCGCGGCGGATATCCATGACGTCGAGGTCGTCGCGGGCGACAGCTACCTGGGTGACCACTACGATCCGACCAACAAACGCCTCGTCCTGTCCCCGGATAACTACAGCGGTACCAGCATCGCGGCGCTGGGCGTTTCGGCCCACGAATGCGGTCACGCCGTCCAGCACAAGGTGGCCTATGCTCCCCTTCACCTGCGCATGGCTTCCGTGTATGTCACCAATATAGCCAATCAGATGATTATGTGGCTGCCGCTCCTCGGTATGTTCACCAACATTATTCACCCGTACACCGGTGCACTTCTGATGGCGGGCGGCTGGGGCGTTATCATGCTCTTTAACCTGATTACGCTTCCCGTGGAGTTTGATGCCAGCCACCGCGCCAAGATCATCCTGACGAACATGGGCTTTATCCAGCGCGGCGAAGAAGCTGCAGGCGTCAACAAAGTGCTGAACGCCGCCGCGATGACCTACGTCGCCGCTTTCATTACCTCGCTGGCTTATATGCTCTACTACCTGCTGCCTCTGCTGATGGGTGGCACTCGCCACCGCGAAGAGTAAACGCATAGGCATTCGCTGCTGCAATACGCAAAAGCCCGGTCCGAAAGGTCCGGGCTTTTTTGTGGTGAAGTACTTCTTGCTTCGGTGCACGCGTCTGCGAATCGGTCTAACTCCTGACGCCGATCGTTTTGCGGAGAGGCTCCAGAATCCGATTGGCAAATTCGTGCAGCCGATCGCCTTCGCGGGCTTCCAGCAGAAGGCGGATCTTGGGTTCCGTACCACTGTAGCGCAGGAAGACGCGACCTCGGCCGGCCATGTCGTCCTCCACGCTGCGCATGGCAGCGGCAACTTCGTCCAGGCTTTCTATCGGCACGCGCAGGCGCACGGGCATGTTGATCAGCATCTGGGGATACTTGTGCAGGCGGGTGCGCAGTTCGCTCAGCGGCTTGCGCGTGCGGCGCATGATC
>JBGGNE010000421.1:0-24766 GCA_041287705.1 Methylacidiphilales bacterium
CTCATAGTATCGGCAAAATCTATGATGAATCACATTATGGAGTCAATTCTTATATCTGCACAAAATATATAGGCGTGTACCTTTGGTGATCATAGTGCTTTTAACGCCATCTCTTTGGTGGAAACATCGCACTTTGTGAATCCTTCTGTGAAAGGAGAATTCGCGAAGTAATGCTGAATCATCTCAATCACCTGTGAAATTATATTTTTATCACCATACCGTCCCGTGCAGACCAGTGCCGAGTATGTAGTGGGGAGTGGGGAGCTGCGGCTGTTTCCACAACTCAATATGAAAAAGTAAGCAACGTTGTGTTGATTACGGATCCGCTCAATCGTGAAACGGCAGTGACCTACGACGCCCTGAATCGTCCGCTTGTCACGACAAATCCCGATGCGACGACGACGCAAGCGTTCTATACCTCGATTGGGCTGAAGTGGAAGGTGATTAATGAACGAGGGCATGCCGCAGAAACGGAATATGATACTGCCGACCGTGCCGTGGTATCGTATGGTCCCGAAGTCAGCGACGGCTATGGAAGCACCGCGAGACCCACGACCATGGCGGTTTACGATGCAGTAGGCAATGTCATTGCGGCGATAAATCCTCTTGGCCAGCGCTCGGATTTTGCTTTCGATGCACGTAACCGTAAGGTTCAGGATCTGCTGCCGGCGGTGTATGACGCGGCGAGCGGTCAGACGATGCGCCCCACTTCTTCGGCGCAATACGATCCCGCAGGGCGCACCATCGCGGTGACCGATGCGCGTGGCAATACAAGCATCACTCTTTACGATGCTGCTGACCGCACTGATGCCCAGGGCTGCGTTACGGATTACACCTACGACCCGCGTAATCGCCCTGCAACCGTGGTGTACGACTCCGCGACACCGGCCAACAGCGCGCAACTTCACCTACGATGACGCCGGAAGCCTGCTGGGCGTTACAGAACCCGCCAAAGGCGCATCGGTCGCCGTCTCCTGCACCTATGACGCCCTCAACCGAGTCCTGACCGAAACGTCGGGCGGAGCCACGCACTCCTACACCTATGACCTGGCAGGAAACCGCCTGCAGACAGTCTTCGGAACTACTTGTTGCGGCAGGAAAATTTATACCTGAGTAGGGTGTGGAATAATGGGCGCACATAGTGAAATATATGCTTTGAACGAGGCGATGAAGGCTCGAATACTTCAAGGTTTATCTCCAATTCCGATCAATCAATATGAAAATGTATAATGTATCTCTCCTTAGTAAGTGTTCCGGGAAGGTCGTCGATAGATGCGGCAACTGTCGAAACATAACATGGGGTATTAATGTTCTATCTGGTAAGTAATATGCAATATGTAGATGCCGACGATCTTGAGCCTGGCGAAAATGGAGGGTATTACTATAGCGGCAAGCCATTTACAGGTATCGCTCGTGATTTATTAGAGAACGGCATGGTTATCTTTGAAATGACAATAAGTGATGGTAAATTAAATGGACCTTCGACATCTTGGTATGCTAACGGAAATTTAGAATGGCAAAAAATGTTTCGATGTGGCTATCCGGAAGGGTCGTGGTCAGAATATTATGAAGACGGTAAACTAAAAATAGAAGCAACGCTTGAATTAGGTTTTGTTTTGGAGAGTACTGAATGGCATCCTGACGGTAATATCTCTACATATAAAATGTCTAAACAGGATCCCGAGTTTAAGAGTCTAGAGTTAATGAGAGCTATTAAATGGAAGTGTGGATGGCGGCCCGATTAATTTTAGACAAAAAGTAATCTGTTATTTGCTCTCATAGGAATTTGTTGTCCGATATGATGAGATCGGAATCAAAGTCGTGCAACTCAGGTCAAAAAATGCGGGATTGGATGCGCGGCTAAACGAAGACAGTTGGCCATTCTGTTGCTTAGCTTGCTACTAAATAATTCGGCTATTTTGCAGAGGGGAGAAATATGACATGAAGCAGGAGAAACAATAAAAGAGGAATGGATTACTTTCGCTGTCGCTTAAAGCAGGCGACAGCGAAGAATATAATCTTATAAGTTCAACAAGAATCGTTCAGAATTACGAAAGGATACTCCTCGTATGCGACTGGTGATCGGGGATTTAGTTGTGTATGGAGTGCGAAAGTTATTGGACGAGAGACTACTCTACATCGATTCAACGGAGCAAGGGGTACAATGTACAAAGTTAACAAATAAGTAATCAAGATGGCAGCTATCGTTATCGCCTTATTTTTCCACCCACTCGTCTATAGCGGAAGACGTTGCGCCGACATGAGTAACAGCTTCGACGATACGTTGACTGCCGTTGGCGGTGCCGGTGCTCACGATGCGGAAGGTGGGAGTGACAGTTAAGTTTGTATAGACCGGGGAGGGGGTGTCGGGCGTAGCGGGGGCAGGGAGAGGTCGGCGATGGCTGCGTCAATCTGGGTGTACTGGGTGTCGTCGGCGGTAAAGGGGAGGTGATCGGAGCCATTGCGTTTTTCGACGAACTGGATCCGCACCGGCGGAGACGTACTCTATCCTGATGGTACTTGGCTAGCCCGGGCAAGGTCCCTGGGAGGAGGCTCCTTCGTCTTGCACGCGAGCTGAGCTGATTAAAAAATCAGCGCCGCCTTCCGTTTTGAAGCAGGAGAGGCGGCGCTAAAGACTGGAGGAAAGACAAATTTAGACTTTGTATTGATCTATATAGAAAGAAGAGAAGATGTTGTACGCCGAAAGTCTCAGGATTTTATTTTAAAGAGATTGTGAGTCCTCGGTGAACAAAATAAATATACGCAGGGGTCGTGCCAACTCATGAAGATAATTTTGCATCAGGAAAATCAATGACTTACGCAGAATGCTTTGCTTGAGCCTCCATAAGAAGTCATGCAGCTTGCGAAACTTATCCGCAAAACGCGGTTGCGTTGCAAACGATCTATGCCTGCATCCCATCTCTTCCCGTCGCATGGATGAGAAGCCACTGCGCTATGGAGAATACCACTGGCGTTGAATGCGCTGAGATCCATTGTCTGGCCCGGCGCTTCGGGTTCGAAGGCATGAACGCATCGTTAAAGCTTTGCCCCACAGTTGCATAGGCGATGGGAAAAAACAGAGGTGCGAATGGCCAGAATCAAAACGGATAATTGAATGGATCTGTGAGATTACTTGGTTGCATTGCCTTAATAGCCATCTATGGGAAAATGAGTTCGGATTCTTCGTACCCGATCCCTGCGTGGGGACGGGTTTGAAGATGAATGATTCCTGGCCATGAACCCGCCCCCTACGGAAATGGGCGTGCCTTCTACTTTTCTCCATATGAAGCTGTTTCGAATCCTTCATCACCACAATTTGTTTCGATTTCAGCGCCATGCATTTACGCTTGTTGAAGTGGTCATCGCCATTGGGATTTTTGCGTTTGCGGGCGTCGCTCTGATCTGCCTGTTTTCAGTGGCACTGAATGCTAATCGCGATTCGATCTCGTACTTTCAGGCTGCAACTATCGCCAAATCGCTGCTGGTGACGCGGCGTTCCGTGCCTGCATCAGCTTTTCCTCAGTGTCCTTTGCCGCCCATTAACGTATCGGCGGAAAATGAGTCCGTGCCTTTGCTCCTGACTGCCGAGGGAGCTGTTACGACCAATACTTCACTGGCGAGTTTTGGGTTGATCTATCGGGTAACGGCGCCGGATCAGCCAGGGAGTGGCGGAAGCGATATCGCCCTCATTTCCCTGCTGCTGTTTTGGCCTGCCGGCGCTTTGCCCGAGAACGCTCTCGGCCAGTATGAGGTTGTAACCGCTATTGCGTTACCATGACAAGAATGCTGAACATGTGGGGGTTGCGCTCTGCGCGATCGGGCCGGAAATACGAAAAAACGAGGCCGGCTTTACGCTGGGCCGGCTTCAGTCTGGTGGAGGTGATGGTATCGATTGGGTTGCTGGGCCTGATGATGATTGTTCTTTCCGGCGCTGTCAGCACGGTCTCGCAGGCATGGACAAAAGGGCTGGGACGAGTGGATGGTATTTCCCAGGCGCGTACCGCGCTGTCGCTTGTCCAACGCGACCTGCAGTCGATTGTTCTGCGGCGAGAGGTGCCCGCCTTTGTGGATGACGTGGGGAAACCTGCTTTTGCTTTCTATACGGAAGTGAATACCGGCAGCAACAGCAAGCGGCGGCTTTCACTGGTGCAATATTTTATGTCGAATACAAATCCGGCAGTAGTGCGGCGTGCCTGTCTGGCTGTGAATTTTCCTACCGGCTCTAATCCCGCGAACACCAGCCTGATAAATGCATCCGGGAGTGTGCCGACGATACCAGGAGTGGCTGAATTCCACCCTTCCGTCACCGCACCAGCGGAAGCTACCAATCTTGGCGAAGGCATTGTGAAGTTTTCCTGGCAGTACGTGACGGCGGACGGACGTTTTTCGGATGCATTCAGTTATAACTATAACGATCCCGGTGATCCCGCCAATTCCCGCGCCGTCGTTGTTTCCCTGCTGGTGCTGAACTCCAGTGGTCTTCAGATCGCGCGCGCAACAGGGACTTTACCTGTCCTTCTTTCTGCATTCAGCGGTTCACCCCAGGCAGATCAGACCTGGTGCAATAAGTGGAATTCCGCCATGGAGTCGCCGGGATTTGGTAATGGCCTTCCCGTGCCGGTTCATTCGGGGCTTCGCGCTTTTGAGCTTTATATCCCTCTTTCTCATGCACTTACTACGCACTAATTCTCAGGCCCGGCGGGGCGCGGCATTGCTTGCGGTGCTGGGATTCATCACGCTGATGTCGATCATGCTGGTCTGTTTCATGGCTTCGATGCAGACAGACCGGCGGCTGAGTTACAACTACGGGCAATCCGTTGCCGCAGAGGAGATTGCGTGGGGTGGCCTGCAGGAGGTGATAAGCGATCTGAAGAGGGAGATAGATGCGGGCTCCCTGCGGGATGGCGTGCCGCAGGAAGCAGTTTACACCCGTAGCGGAATCCGTTTTTACATCCCCTCCAGCAATTTCATGGCTCAGCCAATGAGAGTGGGCTTTCCGACTTCAGCCTACAACGCCGGCGCGGATTCGCTTTCCCCGGCGCTTGTAAAGGTGAGTCGCGCAGATGATGCCTTCTACACGGCGCCCCCGGCCTACATGGATTCATCCCGGCTGCCGCGCAACCGCGCATCTGCCGTCCCAAGCACGCTTGCCTCCGTCGATGGTCGCCGGTTCTCCGCTTCGCGATGGAACAAGCCTCTGTTAATGAGCACCAATCTGCTTGTCCCCGCGGCTTTCTCCAATGCGCCGCCGGATTGGGTATATGTTACGCGCGGGGGCAGCCGTAGCTTTACGGAAGGTGAAATCGAGCAGATGAAGCGCTCCCGCGTGCCTTCCCAGACAAGCCAGGTGCTGGGGCGTTATGCCTACGTGGTATACGAAACGGGCGGGTTGCTGGATATCAACGCGGCAGGTTATCCACAATCCGCAGCTGTTGCGGTGCCGGCACAGCCTGGCGCCAAAACATACATTGCGCACGCGGACCTGACCCAACTGCCCGGGCTAAGCCAGACGGCGGTGGATAAGATCATTGCGTGGCGCAATAAAGGCGGGGTCGCCGCTTCGACCAATTACTTCCTTCTCGCGCAACGCTATGCCACCAATGGGTTTCTGATATATGCAGCCGGTGATAATCCCCTGCTTAGCCGCCAGGATCTGCTGCGCTACTTCGCTCAGCTACAGAGCGAAGGCACTGTGCCGGATCTGAAAGCCGTGCCGTATCTTGGCACATTCAGCCGCGCGCTGAACGGCCCAAGCTGGATGCCGGAAGGTGATCCTACGAACCTGGCGATTCCAGATCATGCCTACTGGTCGCGCCGCGAGAATGTGGCGGCCGCAAATCGTGCGATAGCCAATGTGCGGGTGGAGGCGCCGTTCGTGCGGTCAGACGGATCCAATGCCAAGCTGGGCGAGCCGCTTGTGAACCGGCGCTTCCCGCTCTCCCGGCTGTCTTTGCTCTCGGATCCATCCGCAAATGCTTCGCAGATCATGACCTGCTTCGGGCTGAAGTGGGACGCGGACAAGGCGCGCTGGGACTATAACCATGGCGACGTCTCCAACATCCTGACTCTGGCGCAGGTAGCCGCGGTCGGTCGTGAGCCGGACTTCTTTGAGCTTCTGAAGGCGGGGATACTGCGGGGATCGCTGGGAAAAGATCCCGGCGAGGGTTGCACCCCGGCGTTTGGCAGCTCCAACAACAGCACGGTGGTGAATGACGCACCGTCCGGCTACAACTTTGAGAAGTATATGCCGGTGCCTGATATGCAGATTCTGGCAATCGGCGCCAATATCATCGATCAGTACGACGCAGACGGATATCCCACCGCTATCTACTGCAAGTTCTTTGACGACAGCTCTCTTGCCGTGGAGCAGGGCCCTGTGAACACGGTCTTTGGCATCGAGAACCTGCCGATGGTCACGCGGCTTTTTGACGTGCAGTTCGAAACCAAACCCAACTTCCTGAGTGCGTGGCTTCAGCCGGAGATCTTCAACATTCATCAGGCACCCAATGCAGCGCCTGCGAATCGGCCTACGCGTTTCAGAATTACCATGCTGGGCGCTGTCATCTCCAGCTACAAGCAGATCAACATCACTGGCACCATCAGCTCGCCCAGGGTCAACTATGACGGTTCACAGCCGGAGAGCCACGTGTACTTTACCGATGCCGGCAATGCCACCTCTCCTTTTTACAACACGCCGACTCTGCTGACGAAGCGCATTGCGGGCTGCGACATCACGGGCACTCCCGCAACAAATATGTGGCAGCCAACGGTTTATCAGCCGACGGAACCAGGTGCCCCAGCCGCCGAGGTAAACGAGCCATTTGTGGGCATCTACTGCGGTTCCGCTCCCTATCAGTATCCCTCCATCACGAAGCCGGCCACACCCGCGGATCCAACGCCCGGCGATATCCAGGTATGGATTGCTCCGGATCCTGTCATGACCGTTGTCACGGAATACTGGGATGGCAGCAACTGGCGTCCGTACAACTACATCAGCCGGCTGCGTCCGCACTATTACCGCGTCATTACCCCGGATCTGGTGCCGGCGGCGCAGGCTGCGGAGTCGCGCGTGGACCCTGCCAATCATATCCACGGCTACAATCGCGTGGCGGATCCCGGGGCAGACACGTTTTTCGGGAGATCGGATCCAAGGACTGATCGCTTTTCCATTTCGCACAGTCAGATCAACTTTGCAGCGGGTGGCATTGCGGCGCCGAATCGCTCCAGCCAGTGGCAGAAGAATCTGGTGATCCAGACTGGCAACGATGTCCTGAAGACCCAGACAAAGGGCAATGTCGGTCGTGGTGTGCCGCGTCTAACGTCCGGCTTTTATGTCAACCCACTCTACATTATTGGCAGTCCCCGCTTTTGCATGGGAGACTGGGCGATTAACCAGAACTGGAACACGTACGTCTATCCCAATGCTCCGGGCGGGCAAACCGGCACCTACTATACCGACCCGGACGGCGAGATTCGCCCCGGCGACGGCTTCCGCATGAACCTGAATCTGAAGGCCGGTCAGGGGACCGGCGAGGGAGCGCTCCATCTTTCTCCTCCGGGTACGACGGCCGCTACGGTCGCGGCCAATACCCAGCATGCCCGCCGGCCACTGATCCTGAACCGGCCGTTCAGATCCGTGGCGGAACTCGGCTATGCTTACCGGGACCTGCCCTATAAATCGCTCGATTTCTTCTCGGTTAAAAGCGCGGATGCCGCTCTGCTGGATCTCTTCAGCATTGAAGAAGAGCCGGCAATGTCGGCTGGGCAGATCAATCTCCAGACGGCGTCCGTGCCTGTGCTTCAGGCCATTCTCTCCGGCTCCTCCAAACGGGAGACGGATGTGACGTTGAAGTTGAACGCTGCCGACACGCCTGGCATCGCGAACGCCATTGCCCTGCGCATGCAGGACACGACGAAAGGGCCGCTGCTTAACAGGGCCGGTCTCGTAACGCAACTCAGCGATGTCATTAATCAGGCTTTTCCCGCAACTGCTGCCGCGATTGCGGACGGGGCAAATAAATCAAATGCTGAAGCACCAATCCGCGCGTTGTGCGGCGTTGCCAATACACGCACATGGAATCTGATGATCGACGTTGTCGCCCAGTCCGGCAGGATGTCGCCGAGCGCCACAAAGCTGGCGGACTTTCTGGTGGAGGGCGAACGCCGTTACTGGCTGCATGTCGCCATCGATCGCTACACGGGTAAAGTGCTGGATCAGCAACTGGAGATCGTCAATGAATAAGCACTACCGCTACTGCTTTCACGTCGCCTATGCATTATTGCTGCTCGGTTTCCTTAGCGGACTTTTCGCTTTGGCGGAGCCCGATGACAAGTCGGTGCGCATCCCCAGGATCGGGATGTGGACAGTCAATATTCAGTACGGGGCTCCTGATGCGGCGATAACCCTAAAAGCACCGCAGACCACACCGGAACAGCCGCAACAACGCATGACGAAGGTGGTGATTACACGGAAAAACAACATCCGGCGGGCTCAGGTTACCTGGTCTGATGGGAGGACGACAGAAGCCTGGGATATGGTCTCACCACGAGTCATTCTGGTGCAGAATCCGCACGTGGCCGTAAATGATGTCTACGTCATTCCCGCGCAGGATTACCTGAGGTCAGACGGCGTGGCGGTGCCTTTTGATGAAGCGGACTTCACGTGGGTCAGCAGGCGCGTTCTCGTTGAACAGAAGCCTGTCCTCTACATGGGGAAGAAATGTTACCACTACAAGAGCAGTATCACTGTGATGACGCACATGGGCTCCTCTCGCAACACTCCGGACGGAGTGGCCAATATGACGGCGGTAAAGGTCCCCGTGGAAGCGTGGGTGGAAGCAGGCACCGGTCTGCCGGTCGCGATGATCAACGGCAAGTCTGTCAACACCTACACCTTCGAAGCAGCGCCACCAGGTCCTTTGATTTTGCCCCCGGCATTTCAGAAGGAATTATCGAGATACCAGGCGGCGCTTGCGGCAGCGAAGCGGCTTAACCGGAAAAACTGATTGTCCGAGTTCTTCCGGCGCCGCCCGCCCGTTCTATCTGAATTCCCCCTGATAGACCCGGACGTAATCGACCCACATGTCTGAGGCGTTGCCTTCGCGCTCCAGATCGATCTTCCAGCCGCTGATGCCACCGATGGCGTAGTTGATCATGAAGAACGCCGGTTCTGCCTTAGATACAGGTCCAGTGGGGTGTTTCAGTACTTCGATGTCATCCAGAAAGTAGGTGGTTTCCGCATCGGTGACTTTAACTGCATATGTATGGAAAGTCGTGGACCAGTACGACTTTGAGCCAACTTCCGACATTGAGATGCGCTTGTTGATGTTCTTCAGCTTCTGCCCGTCCGGGCTAGTTTGCCGCCAGAAGTGGGACGTTACGGAATAGCCGGGATGATTGGGGTTGCCCTTGCCGACGCCCCCGTACGCTTCCACGACATCCAGTTCATCACCGGGACTCCCTTTGGCGACCACAGCGTTCTTTGTCAGCGTCCAGAAAGCAGCCCAGGTACCCGGCGCAGACTGCGCGGTAAAGCGGCACTCCATGTAGAAGGGCGGCGTGGCATAAAAGCCGGTGCCATCCTTGCCGACGCTGGAGATCAGTCCGGCGCTGCCTTTCCTGGCATCCGCCTTTTTGGAGGCGTGAATACGCAGGAATGTTCCCTTCTGGCTGAACGGATTCTGCGGGCTCTCGAAGTCCGAGAAAGGCCAGCCGCTGAAATCGCCACCGGCAGGCTTGTGAGAGTAATAACGCGTCCCTTCGCCAGTCTTGGAAATAGAAAGCGGGCCGTCAAAGTCGTCCGAAAAGACGAGCTTCATTCCTCGGGTTGCAGGTGGATCGGACTTCGGAATGCCCTGGTTCCAGACTATGCCGCCCAGGTTATAGAGCTGTATCTCACGCATATCGCGCTGGCCCGCCTCGTTGAGGGCCAGAATACGGAGCGAAATGGGGCCGCTGGGAAACTTATCCGCGGGGAATACGAATGAGCCATTGCCTTCCGCGTCCAGTTTTATCCCTGCTGCCACAATGCAATCGTGTCCCGACGGATTCGGCTCCTCTTTCGTAGGCTGTTGCCAGCACAGAGCGCGCGCGGAAGTCATCCCTGTGGCCTTGAACTCGACGACGACGTCTCCCTTGATCTCGGTACGCAACTCGGGCTTTTTGATCTCAATGGCCTGAATCCATTCTCCTCCAACGCTGGATTTGCCGGGGTTGAAATCCTGATACTCACCCGTGGTGGCCGGAGGCTCCGCGGCGGCAGAGAACGGATTGATGACAACGGAGGCGGATATCATAAAGATAGTGAAAAGGCTGCCTGCGGCGGTATACCGGGCAGGAATGCGAACGGAGTTACTTGGTCTGCTCATGCCCTCAGGATAAAGGGGCCGGGCTCCGTCTCAAGGAAGTGCAGTTGTAGCTGTCCAACATACACTTATCGCTTTCGTTATGGATGGGTGCCGGCAGTCCTCATGCGGTAGGTGCGCGGTGAAAAACCTGTGCGGCTGCTGAACCAGTTGGAGAACTGCGTCAGGTGGACAAAGCCGAGTTCCGAGGCGATTTCTTTGATGGGGGCATCCGTGTTCTCCAGCTTTTCCCGGGCGTGGTGAATGCGGCGGCGGTCCCAGTATTGCCATGGAGATCGCCCCAGTTGCTGGTTCCACAGGCGATCCAGCTGGCTATGGCTGATACCTGCGATGCCCGCGACGTGATGGCGGTTCCAGGAGCGCTCGAGCGGCAGGGATTCGATAGCGGCCATGCTTTGCACTACTCTCGGATCCGTTATCGAGGGGAAGCGCAACTCGATTCCGGCATTCAAAAGCAGCGGAAACACCTGGCCGCAAAATCCCCATACGGCCTGCTGCAGCAGCGCGTGCTGGACCATTGTCCCGGGCTGCGCAAGGCCACGTGGAGGATTTCGGCCTGCACCGGCAGAGGCTGGCACAGACAATGCGATCGCGGATGCCGCCTTCGTCAGAGCGGAAGATCCGGCAATCACTGCCGCCTGCGGGCCGGTCCATTCTGCTGAGCCTGTATCCACATGCAAATGTACGGACTGAATATACGCGTTCGGAGAAAAGCACTGCGTGCGAATTCCGCGCGTCATGATCATCCAGGTGCCGCGTGGCGCTTCCAGCAACAGCTCCGGGAATTGCACGGACACACTGCCTCGCACGAGGTGCCAGGCCACTAGGTTCACGGTTTCGAACGTGCCGGTGAAATCGTGCGGCGTGTGTTCGTAGTACCAGCGCAAATGACACCGCACGGCCGACCAGTGTAGTGAACTCATGCGGATATATCTTAACTGCTTTCACATGGAAGTGAAGTCAATAGCTATGACATAAGGACCGCAGTCGGATAAAGTGCAAACATGAGCATCGCACTTGAAGCGCCGACTGTGAAAGTGCATCCCAAACTCGGCTATTCCATTTTTGACATCGAAATCCACTGCCAGTTCAACGGCCGTATGGAGCTGGCCAGGTACATGGAACCTCGCTACCGCGAGCAGTATCTGAGCGGATTTCAGGGCGATCCCAAGCCGAATCTGGATCAACGCGGCGGCAATAATCGCGCGGACGCTGACGTCTCCGACGGCTGCCCGGCCGGAAGCAATCCACGGCTGATTCGCGGGCAACTGCTGGACGAATACGGCATTGAATGGGCGATATGCACCGGCACCATCTACCAGCTTACCACCATGGCCGACACCGGGTTCGCGACCGCGCTTGCCAGTGCGCATAACGAGTGGCTGAACCACGAGTTTGTGCCGAGCGATCCGGCCTTCCTGGGCGTCATCTGCGTGGCGCTTCAGGATCCTGACCATGCGGTGAGGGAGATCGAGAAGTGGGCCGGTCATCCTCGCGTGGCGCAGGTTTTCGTTTCGACCGGAGGGCGGATGCTGCTGGGGCATCCCTCGTACCATCGCGTGTACGAGGCCGCGGCGGCGTATGGTCTGCCCGTGGCGGCGCACACAACGGCGGAGGGCAGGGGAATCACGGGTCCGCCGTCCAGCACGGGGTACCCATCCACCTACCTGGAGTTTCACTCCGGCCTGGCGGCCAGTGCGGTTACCAACTGTGCCAGCCTGGTGTGCGAGGGAGTCTTCGCGAAGATCCCGAACTTCAAGTTTGTCCTGCTGGAGGGCGGCATAAGCTGGGCACTGCCGCTGATGTGGGCGCTGGACGCCAAATGGAAACGGCTGCGCGCCCTCATGCCGCAGTTACGCGAGCTGCCCAGCCATTACCTGCGCCGGCAAATGTTCTACACCACCCAGCCGATCGAGGAGCCCGATTCCACGCGCGACCTTTTGGCGACATACGAGCAGATAGGCGAATCGCAGATCATGTTCTCCAGCGATTACCCGCACTGGGATTTTGATAACCCGTTAAGCATCCTGCCGGGGAATACCGCCGCCGCTCTGAAACGACGGATCCTGCGGGATAACGCGCTTGCCCTGTATGGCCGCCGGCTTCCCGCTGCTGCTGTGTCAGATTCAGATTCCTCGCTGGAGTTAGCAGCCTCAACTTCAGCTTCGCTATGAACCAGCCTGCAATTTCGGCTGTTCCGGCTTCAGCTTCAACTTCAGTTTCCGCTTCCCCCACGCCCGCGTTTCGCCATGCGGCCGGTCCTGCTGATATGAAGGAGGGAGAGCGCCGCATCGTCATGGCAGGCAACATCTCCATCGGGATTTTCCGGGTGCGGGATCGCTATTACGCCATCCGCAACCACTGCCCGCACGAAGGTGCCGAGCTTTGCCGGGGACGCCTGACCGGAACCATGTTGCCCGCCACGCAACCACGCCAATATGAATGGGGCCGCGATAACATGATACTGCGATGTCCTTGGCATCAGTGGGAGTTTGACCTGGAGACGGGACGCCACGTGGCAAATCCCAGACTGCGCGTTCGCACATGGCGCGTTGTCGAAGAAAACTGCCAGCTCTTTCTGGAGATATAAATATGATCACCACACAGGCTTCTTACACGCAACGCATTGATGCCGACGTGCACGTGCGCTGGCAACAGGACAGCGACCTGCTTCCCTGCCTGCCACGCGGCTGGCACGAGCGATGGCTCCATGGAGCCGGCCACACGCAGGCGGGCGTCCGCATCCAGCCCAAGCTTTACGATCCCTGCGACACCAATAATGGCAGCCCGGTACGGACCGTCGGCGCCCAGGCTGCGGATGATCCCGCATCCCTCATCCGCGACTGGCTGGAGCCGCATACCCTGGATGCTGCCCTCCTCAGCGTCTACGATGCACCGATACTCTCCACGTTTGGCGACATCGTGTACCCTATGGAGGTGGCTCGCGCGATCAATCGCTGGCTTGCGGACACGTGGCTCGAAGCGGATCCGCGTTTCCATGGCAGCATAGTGGTTGCAACGCAGGATCCCGAGGAGGCCGCGGCAGAAGTGCGCCGAGCTGCGGCCTCGCATCCCCGCATGGTCCAGGTGATGCTGCCCGGCGGCACGCAGTTTTCCTACGGACATCGCCGCTATTATCCCATCTACAAGGCGGCGGTGGATTGCGGTCTTGCGATCGCCATCCATGCAGGTACGGAAGGGGTGGGCACGAGCCATCCTCCCACGCCCTGCGGCTGGCCCGGCACTCTGGCGGAGCTGGGCGTGTCGCGCAGCACCACCTTTCTGGGCCACCTTACCAGTCTGGTGACGGAAGGCGCCTTTGTTCAGTTTCCTGAGCTGAAGATTGCCGCCTTTGAGACGGGCATTGCCTGGCTGCCCACTTATCTGTGGCGTTTCGACAAGAACTATAAGGGCCTGCGCTCTGAGTGCCCCTGGCTTACGGAACTGCCCAGCGCGCATGTCCGCAAACACTTCCGCTTTGGATCCCAGGGCGCCGAGCCCGCACCGGATCCCGCGCAGTTCTGGCGGCTTCTGCGTTCCATCGGCGGGGATGACATGGTGATGTACAGCAGCAACGCCCCGCGCTGGGACGCCGAAGCGCCGGACGACTCCTATGTCCTCACCTCCTGTCCCTCCGATAAGCGCGAACGCATCTGGTCCGGCACCGCACTGGAGATTTATCCGCGCTTATCGAAAGCCTCGGCCGCCCTTTCCCCAACATGCTCCAGCTAGGCGCCGGCTCAGTTCCACGTCCGATAAAGCTAAAATTCTATACCAAACGCCATGACTATCGATGCCCTCACCGCGCCCAGTGAAAAGACCTCGCTGCACCGCTGGGCCAGCGTCCACACCGAGCTCCTGTGGATCTATGACGGCCCCTTTGCCGCCGGCATACCAAACCAGGAAACTGACCACCGCTGCGGCTACTGGGTGTGGCTGATGCGAAAAGGAAGCGTGCGTGTACGAATGGGGGACGAATCCTGGGTGGCCAGCGAAGGCCAGTGGATGATCTGTCCGCAAGGCATTGCCACGCAGGAATTTTCCTCGGACGCCCAGATTCTGTCCGTGCACTTCCAGTGCGAGTGGCCGATCGGAGAGAATCTCTTTGCGGAACGAAGCGCATGCGTCTTCGATTCCGCCCATTATGCCGACCTGCTGAACGCCGCATCGGAGCTCCATAAACTGGTCCGTCACCACTTCCCCAATGTCACTCTCGACCTGACGCTGCGGGAAGTGGAGTTTGAGATCTACCTGCACTTTCAGCAGCTCTTCTGCGTCTGGCTGCGGGAGTTTCGCCGGGTATGGAAGTCTCTGGGGCACAAGCTCATCCATGCCGAGGAAGCAAGCGATTACTTGCGGAAGGCCACTCGGTTTCTCCACAGCTGCCCACTCGATACCGAGTTCCCCCGCCAGGAACTGGAGCGCGCCACCGGTCTCTATGGCGCCAGCCTGACCCGTCTTTTTCTGCGGGAATACAAGGTAACCGCCCGCCAGTACTGGGAGCTCCTTCGAGAGAAAAGTGCTCGTCAGTATCTTCAGCAGGAGGCGCCTCCCATCAAAGAGATCGCATTCCGCCTCGGGTTCAAACAGCCATCCCACTTCACCAAATGGTTTTCCCGCCGCAGCGGCGCTGCACCTCACGTCTATAGAAAGAGAGGTGCAGAAAACTGGATCAGGTAGGGATCGGAGCTGGGTTATTTAGGTGCAACTGAAAAATGGACAACGGATGACTCAGTATATAGGTCGATCTGCCGTTCGATTTGGGTAAGACCATTCGCAGGCGTTAATTGGTATAAAAACTGGGCTCGATTTTGGGATGAGAGCAAGGCGCGATTGAGGGAGTGCATTAGTATAATGCATGACCGAAAGCGCAACGCTGCTATCGCCCAAAAGCGACCCAGGATTTGTACCAATTAACGCCTGCGATTGGTCTAACATCTTCGCCTAAAAAACTCGCACATCCCATGTCATCATCTGGACTGGGGCATCAATGTCGCAGCGGACTTCGTCTCCTCGTTGCCAGGTTTTTGCGTCGAAGCCAGATTACTGCTCATGCCAGAAGGAACCTTTATCTGCCTGGGCGCTGTGGCTGTCGGATTCTTCATTTTCACCGGCAGGCCTTTTCTGAGCCTCCTCAGGCTTCATGTTGATCGCCTCTCCATGTGTGCGATCGTTGTGTTCCCACCTGTGGAGGTCGACAGGCGGAACATGCACTACCAATTCAGCCATGAATACATCCACGCCCACTGCCTCCCATGCCACTCAGGTACCGGTTTGCGACGCTCGAGCCGGCTTTGCGCGGTACAGCTGGCTCGTTCTCGGGCTAATACTGGCGATGGCCGTGCTTTATCCGCTCAGCCTGCCGGTGGCGGTGTCTGTGTTGGGGAGCATGGAGGTTCAGGTGTGGCGACCGAACAAGCCAACGGATGTGACCTACACATACTATCGCGGCAGTATTGATCAGGCAAAGTCGCCCTTTGTGATCACTCAGGCCTACGCACCTGTCATCTTCATCTGCGCCGCAAGCAAACGCTGCGACAGAGGCATGCGGTGGTGGATCCAGCAGTGGGAAGTTAATATCCATCCTTCCAGACCTTAGGGCCCGTCTGAAATTAAGTGTCACAACCTGGCTTGCCTTTTTGATCGGCGGCCGCGTTGCTCGTCAGTTACAGACCACTGCGGGTATGCTCCTTCCTCGCGCCTTGCCGCCAATCAAAAATTCCGCGCCATATTGTGACACTTACTTCCAGTCAGGCCCTTAGGAGTCCCTGCCGAATAAACTATAGGATTTGGAGCGATGATTTTGAGATGAGAGCAAGGCGGGACCCACCCATAGGAATCAAGTTGTTTAAGTATCTCCAATATTGCGCTCTCACGCCAATAATGCCGCAAAAGCCGCTCCTGTTCGCCTCGCATTGCTCCATATTCCAACCCAGAGTGAGGGCGAATCCTCGCCAACTCTTTTTTTCCAGGCTTTAGGTTGCCCCCGAGATGAGGCTTTGCCATATCTAGGGCATTCTCCGATTGCCCGATGCCTGATCCATCATTTAACTTCCGGTACACGACGATGGAAGATGTCGCACGGGCGTGCGGGGTGACAAAGAAGACGGTGTCGAGGGTTTTCGCAGGGAGTGCTGCGGTAAAGGCGAGCACTCGCGAGAAAGTTCTGGAAGCAGCGAAGCGCCTCAATTACGAATTCAATACTCTTGCTCAAAACTTTAGTGCCAAACGCTCTCGCTTTATAGGTGTTGCCACTGCCTTCAATCAACTGGCAGGGACCAGCTACTTTGGCGAACTTATCCGCGGATTTGCCAGTGTGCTGAATGAGACGGAGATGGATTTGGCCCTTTTCGATACGGATACCGACTCTTTCAACCACGGGGAAAAGCTGGCCAAACTCTACCGCCAGCGGCGTGTGGATGGACTGCTGGTTGTCGCGCCTCATACCTACGATCGCTTCCTTGACACTCTCGAGAAGCTTCATGTACCGATGATTGTTGTAGGAGTTCAGCCCTCGTGTCGCGACGTCTGTTCCGTATCGTATGATGACGTCAGAGGCATCCAGCTCATCTGCTCGCATCTGTACGGCCTTGGCCATCGAAGAATCGCCTTTGTCGCCGGCCCCGCTTTTGTCACTACGTCAGAGCATCGAAAACAGGCTTACGCCGATTTCTGCCGCGAAAAACGTCTGGAATGCCCGCCCGAGTATCTTCAGCCAGGCAGCTTCTCCATCCAGACCGGCAGGGAAGCGGCGCGGTACCTGCTTGCCCTGCAACCGCGTCCCAGTGCCATTGTGGCGGGCAACGATCTGATGGCGCTTGGCGTGATCGAAGTCGCTCGAGATCTTGGGCTGAGAGTCCCGGAAGATATCTCGGTTGCTGGTTTTGATGACCTGCCCGTTGGTGGTGAACGGCCTCTCAGGCTGACGACCATACACACCCCTGTTGTCGAAATGGGGCAACGAAGTGCATTGATTCTGATCAACGCACTTCGACAGGGCAAATTGCCAGCGGGCAACACAGTGCTGGATGTTTCGCTTGTGGAGCGCCAGTCAACCGCGCAAGTGACGTAACCGAAGTCACAGGTGGCAGGCCCGCCTATTCGGACCGCCAGATCTTCAGCGAACGGAGAGTCATGTCGCCGCTACCGTCGTTATAGGGGGACTTTGTGTCCGCCTTCACCGCAACGTTCGTCAGCGGGTACCAGGTCTGGCCCTTGAACGAATTGGCGTAGCGCATCGTTTCGATGCCATCGATAAACATGGTAATCCACTCGGGATCGACCGTGACCGCAAACGTGTGGAACTCGCTGTCCAGCGTGTCGGGCAGTCCGAAGGTGCTCATCTTCATGAACATCGCGGGGCGGCTAAACTTGTGATTTCCCTTCTGCCCACCATGAATGTTTGTCGAGAGACTTGCCGGGAACTTCCATGACCCATTATATCCAAAACCTTCGTAGACGTCGATTTCCGGGGGCCAGCCACTGGTTGGCAGGAGCCACAGAGCGGGCCATGAACCTTTGCGATTCGGCATTTTCGCTACCCATTCCACAGTGCCATACTTGAACTGGGCATCCGTTGTCTTATGCCCCGACAGCATCACTGCGGCAAACGCATACGAAGTGGGCGGGTTGCCAATTGACATTGGATTATCCAGGCGGCGGGAGGAAAGCACCAGCCCGTCCGCCGTACGGATAAAACAGCCCATATCAACCGTGCTGTAGTAGCCTGTTTCGCCATTCTGGGCCTGGGTGCGACCGTGGGAAAGGGAGCTCGAAAAACTATCCGGACCGCCCTTGTCATCGAACTTGATCGTTTCTCCCGTCACAGAATAACAGAGCTTCCCCTTCGCCTCAAACTTGAGCGGTTCCCTGCCACCCACGATCGGCTCATTAACCGCCTCGCTTCTGGCCGTAATAAAGATGTTGGAGCGCCCCCGATCTCCACCATCGGGAACCGAGATTTGAACTGCTTTGAGTGTGTAGCCTTCTTTCATCCCGCTGACATTGAAACTCACCGTTTTGATGAGCGGATCACCAGGGCGAAAGATAACAGGTTTCGTCGTGTCGGGAGTGGCCTTGCCTCCCTGTCCATCAAAAACACGTATATAGGCGATAACCGTATTCGCGCTTTGCTTATCCAGCTTCACGGGAACATGCACGACTGTGGCATCGACCGGCACATCAAAATCCTCAATCGCGACCTTCGCAATGGCAGGATATTTGTTGCCATTGTCATAGATGTCCGCCGAAGCCGCCGCCTTCGCCAGCTGATCAATATAGGCATCCAGCCTGGTGACGACTCGACCCAGCGCATCGTCCGCAGCAGTCGCATCCAGCCGAGCGTCAGGCGCCATCGGATTCTCACGGATACGCCCCAGCGCTTCTTTAGCGGCGGCTACATCTTTACGCAGCTTCTGAGCTTCCTCCAGAGGGAGATTCGGGTCCGCATAAAGAGGACCGTACAAAAAGCAGAGGAGGACTGCCGCCAGGGCAGCAGCGCGTTTTGGTAAGAAATAGGGTATCACGTTAATATTATAGGCGAAGTTTCAAAGTGAAATGCGGCACCATTTTATCTGCCTCTAAAAAGCGTGCAGGAATGGTACGCGCGGCAAGGGCTGCGAAATCGCGTTCCCGTTTTTAAGCTCAGGTGAATAAAGAACCGTCTTGCGAGAATGTCAATCTGAATGTCACCGGTGTCATTTTTGCTGATATGGTTCCGCGATTGGTGTCAGACTATTTCGCAGAGTTGGTTGGAAGAAAAGAAGACGTTGAATTTGAAGTGCAGGCGGGGCGCGGCAGTCTTTAGGCAGGTAGGTGTTGCAATGGATAGCCCTTCGGCAATTGGAATAAATCCAGCCATGCTGCGCCATTAAAAATTTCTAAAACAATGTCTTTACAATCTGATGAATAATGAGAAACTCCAGCATTGATCACATCGCTTTCTTCTGAAGCAGCAAGTTGCAGTGCCTTAGCCCAGTTTATTCTGTTCCGCTCCAAAGGTATTCTATGCGCGTCGGTTGCGTGCATTTCGTTCGTAGCTTTGAGATCGGTAACTCAGAATTAATATGAAATTGTACGTAGGAAATCTCTCTTTTCAGGCCTCTGAACGGGATATCAATGAACTATTCTCGCAGTACGGAAACGTAGTCGAGACTAACTTCATCATGGATCGCGAAACTGGACGCCCCCGCGGCTTTGCTTTTCTGACGATGAGCTCCGCCGAGGAAGGCCAGCGCGCCATCGACGCCCTGCACGGCAAGAATTATGAGGGTCGTGACCTGACCGTCAACGAAGCCAAGCCGATGGAGTCGCGCGGACCTCGTCGCGAGTTCTCCAATAATGGCCGCTCCGGCAAGCGCTACTAAGGCCCAATAAGGCTAAGCTATTACATTGCCGTCCCGACCAGGATACGTCCTGGTTTGGACGGCTTTTTTTTATGCATGGACGGAGCCCATGCGCGTTTCGGTAGCGCCCGCTCGACCAGAACGCGCGAAAGTCTGGCAGCCGGGCCATCGCGGTGTGGTATTATACCAGTGTAAAATGGGTCGCCCTCGCGCCTGCTCGTTCTCTCTGGAGTTGCAAAAGCAAGAATGGCTCTTCGCCTGATAAATGGTTGACTAGTCAGTCACTCTAAGCTAATCTAGCAGCGTGGCCCGGCCTAAAAGTAATGAGAAACGCAACGCGATTTTGGACGCGGCAACACGCATCATCGTCACTCAGGGCATGAGCGCGCCCACTGCGACAATCGCCAAAGAGGCTGGTATCTCCAACGGCTCGTTGTTCACCTACTTCGAGACTAAAACCGATCTCTTCAACCAGCTCTATCTTGAGCTTAAAACTGGGATGGCGGCGGCCGCCATGGACGGATTTCCAGAGAAGGCTGAGCTTCGCGAGCAGGTGTTCCACGTCTGGTCCAACTGGATGGATTGGGCAACATCGCACCCTGAAAGGCGACGTGGTCTCGCGCAGCTTGCCGTTTCCGACCAGATTACTCCGCAAACCCGCGCTGCCGGGCACAAAATCATGGCTGGTTTTGTGGATTTGATGGAGCGGATTCGGGCAGGTGGATCGCTGCGGGACGCCCCAATGAGCTTTGTCGGTGCGATGATGAACGCACTGGCTGAAACGACCATGGATTTCATGATCCAGGATTCAGCCCATGCCAGGCAGCACTGTACGGTTGGGTTTGAAACCTTCTGGCGGGCTATCAACTAAATGTCAGCTAGGACAATTCGCATCGTTATTTGGGAGGAAATCCGGGCTGCTTTTGGGCGCATGCTTCGTTGGGATTTCAGTCATGCATTATTTTAATGCACTCCCTCAACCGCGCCTTGCCTGCACCTCAAAATCAATCCCGGTTTTCCTCCCTACTAACGATACGAAATAGTCTTACTCATAACCTAAAAAGAGTGTCTGGACGCTCAATAAGGAAAGCCCCAACATGTCAAACACGAATATAATCTGGAAGAATTGGACGACCTCCGACGTGCCCTCTCAAAAAGGTCGCTCGGCTGTAATTACCGGCACCGGCGGGATAGGATTTGAGAATGCCCTGGAACTGGCGCGGGCCGGAGGTGATGTCATCATTGCGGGTCGGAACGCCCAAAAGGGCGCGGACGCTGTTGCGCGAATCCTCAGGGAAGCGCCGTCGGCGACCGTCCGGTTTGAGCTGCTCGACCTTGCGAGTCTCAAGTCCATTTCGGATTTCGGCGAGCGACTGCGCAACCAGCGTAAGAGCCTCGATCTGCTTATCAACAACGCCGCCGTGATGATGCCCCCGAAACGGCAGGAGACAACGGATGGTTTCGAGTTGCAGTTCGCCACCAACTATCTCGGCCACTTTGCGCTCACGTCACACCTTATGCCGTTGTTGCGTAAAGGCGTGGATCCACGCGTCGTCACACTGTCCAGCATCGCGGCACGCAATGGATCGATCAACTTCGACGACCTGCAGGCGTCGCGTCGCTACGACTCAATGGGGGCCTACAGCCAGACCAAGCTGGCCTGCCTGATGTTTGCCCTGGAACTCCAGCGGCGGAGCGAGGCGGGAGAGTGGGGCGTCGCCGGCATAGGCGCGCACCCTGGCATCTCGCGCACTGATCTCCTGCACAACGCTCCCGGCCGATGGAGTATCATCGGCATGGCGCGAACCTTCCTGTGGTTCCTGTTCCAGCCCGTGTCAAAGGGAGCGCTGCCCTCTCTTTTCGCGGCTACTTCGCCCGAGGCGAAGGGAGGCGGTTATTATGGTCCTGCCAGTTTCTCGGAAACCCGTGGCGCGCCCGCGGTGGCCGCTATCCCTTGGCAGGCGCTGGACGCACAAGCGGCGTCCCGCCTGTGGGAAGTTTCTGAACGCCTCACCGGCGTGAGCTACCAGACGACATCCTGAGCCGCAGGCTGTTGGCGATGACAGACACGCTGCTGAGTGCCATGGCCGCGCCCGCGATCATGGGATTAAGCAGCAACCCGGTGAGCGGATAGAGAACTCCGGCGGCAACAGGTATGCCCAGAGCGTTATACAGGAAGGCGAACGCGAGATTCTGGCGGATGTTGGTCATGATCTCGCGGCTGAGCAGCAGCGCTTCCGCTATCCCGCGCAGGTCGCCCTTTACCAGCGTGATGCCGGCGCTCTGGATCGCGGCGTCGGTGCCGTGGCCCATCGCAATGCCGATGTCGGCGGCGGCCAGTGCGGGCGCGTCGTTGATGCCGTCACCGGCCATGGCGACGACCGCCTTCGTCTTGCCTTGCTGTAAGTCCCGGACGAGCTGCAGTTTATCCGCAGGCGTGGCTTCTGCGTGGACGTCGCCTTCCGGTATGCCCAGCTCTCGGGCGACGGCGGCGGCTGTTTGCAGATTGTCGCCGGTGCAGACCAGGATGCGGATGCCCATCACCTTCAGTTGATCCAGTGCTTCCCGGGACGTCTTCTTGACGGGATCTGCAATACCGATGGCGCCAAGCAGTTGCATGCTTTTCTCATCGTCGCCACGGCCCACCCACACCACAGTGCGCGCGTTGCGCTGAAGCTCCTCGGCGGGGTCGCGCAGGCCGGCGCTGACTTCACCGATCGTGGAGGCCAGCTCCATCCGGCCGATCACAACCCGTTTGCCATCAATGAGCGCCTGCACTCCCTGCCCGGTAATCGAGTCGAAATTGCGCACTTGCACGTCGCCCGTGCTTATCTCGCGTTCGCGAGCCTCGGTTACGATGGCGCGGGCCAGAGGATGCTCGCTCGCGGATTCCACGGCGGCGGCGATTTTCAGCAGTTCCTGCTCGCTAACACTTGGCGCGGGAAGGAGATCAGTTACTTTCGGCCTGCCTTCTGTCAGCGTGCCGGTTTTGTCCGTAATGAGGTGCGTTACCCTTTCCGCCTTCTCTATGGCCTCTGCATTGCGGATCAGGATGCCGCTTTGCGCGCCGCGTCCGATTCCCACCATGATGGACATGGGCGTGGCCAGGCCAAGTGCGCACGGGCATGCGATAATGAGCACGGCTACCGCGTTGGCGATGGCATAAATATAGGCGGGCTGCGGCCCCCACATCGCCCAGACAGCGAAGGTGAGCATCGCCGCGGCGATGACTGCGGGCACGAACCAGGCGGCGATGCTGTCAGCAAGCTTCTGAATCGGTGCGCGGCTGCGCTGAGCGGCGGCTACCATGGCGACAATCTGGGCCAGCATGGTATCCCTGCCCACTTTTTGGGCGCGCACCAGCAGCGTGCCGGACTGGTTGACCGTGGCGCCTATCACTGTATCGCCCACGATCTTTTTCACGGGCATCGGTTCCCCAGTCAGCATGGATTCATCCACTGCGCTGGAGCCGTCCTCCACGGTGCCGTCCAGCGGAATCTTTTCGCCGGGCCGGACCCGCAGCAGATCGCCTGGTGCGATTTCGTCGAGCTCCACGTCTTCCTCGTGCTCCCGGTTGTCGCCATGCACACGGTGCGCGGTTTTAGCGGCGAGACCGAGTAACGCCTCAATTGCGCGCCCCGTCTGGCTGCGTGCCCTTGCTTCCAGCAACTGGCCCAGCAGTACCAGCACGGTGATGACGGCTGCAGCTTCAAAGTACAGCGCAGGCATGTCACCATGGGCATGGAACGATGCCGGGAACAGCCCCGGCACCAGCATTGTCACCGCACTGTACCCGTACGCCGCACCCAGGCCTATCATAATGAGTGTGAACATGTTAGGGCTGCGGTTAATGATGGAGCGCCAGCCGCGCACCAGAAATATCCAGCCACACCAGAACACCACGGGCGTTGCCAGGGCGAATTCGGTCCATCCGGAGACGGCGGGAGAAATAAGGTGATCCAGGTGCAGGCCGGGGATCATGCCGCCCATACTCAACACAAAAACGGGGAGCGTGAGCGCCAGGCCGACCCAAAAACGAAGCGTCAGCGCGCGGATCTCGCTGTCCTCTTCTTCGCCGCTTTTGCCGTCGCTGCCTGCAGTTACCTCACCGCTCGTTGGTGAAACCGGCTCCAGAGACATTCCGCATTTGGGGCAATCGCCCGGGCCATTCTGGATAATCTCCGGATGCATGGGGCACGTGTACTGGCGCGATGCCACTGGGCGGCTTTCTTTATGGGAGGAGAAGGTTTTCCACGCGGGGTTTATCTCCAGCCGCATGCCGCACACAGGGCAATCGCCCGGAGTATCGGATTCGACGCCAGCGCACATGGGGCAGTAGAACTTCCTGGGCGGAGCGTCGGAGACCGGGGAACGGGTTGCAGCCGCAGCATCCTGATGGTGTTGATGATGCTGGTTATCGTGGCCATGATGTTTGCAGCAGTCAGACATAGTTGTGTGTTCCTTTAAAAGTTGCGGGACAGAAAGTCTTGTCAATGCAGGTGTTGCATCGTATGGGAACCTGGCGGTTCGGATGCATTATCAGCGTGTGGAGCCGTCGTGCATAAACCTGTAGATGGGGCACGCTTCAATATCGCCCTTGCCATCACACGATTTCACCAGCCCGGAGAGGGATGCGGCAATAGCCTGTAAATCTGCAATCTTGTGGTGGATATCGACCAGCTTAGCTGCAGCGCGCTTCTTCAGCTCTGCGCGATTGGCGCCGGGCTGCTCCGTAAGTGCTGTAAGTTCCTCGATCTCCGAAAGCGTAAAGCCAAGTTGCTGGGAGCGTCGGATAAACCGCAGCCGCTCCACGTCCGACTGTGTATAAAGCCGGTAGCCGGCCGCCGACCGTTCGGGCTCGGAAATCAGCCCTCGCTTTTCATAAAACCGGACGGTTTCAGAGCCGATGCCTGCCGCATCCGCCAACTGCTTCCGCGTAAGCTGCGGGTACGTTTTCGTTTGCATGAAAACAACGTACACTCTGTACTTACCTACAGGGTCAACAATTATTTTCGCAGATCTGATTTGGAGCCTGCCTGCAACAGGTAACGGATCTAA
>JBGGNE010000422.1:0-8887 GCA_041287705.1 Methylacidiphilales bacterium
CACCACGAAGATACAAAGAGGGTACCAAGGGGAGACCAAGAAGAGGCGGAAGGAAATGGGTAATATAGTGTTAAGAAAAACTTGATGCCTTTTTTAGCTCCACTTTGAATCGCACCCGGTCGCCTCCCCATCAAAAAGAAAAGCTTGCGTACCGACGCGCGGATGGCAATCGTGACGGCCATGCAACCGCCGGTCAACTGGTCCCAGGCAGCGCCGTACTTTGCCGTACTGCTTCCCGCACTTTTTCTGTGCGGGTCTATTCCTTTTGGTTACCTGGCCGGGCGCGCTCGTGGCCTGGATATACGGCAGCACGGCAGCGGCAATATCGGCGCCACCAACGTATGGCGCGTGATGGGGCGTACCTGGGGATCCGCCGTGTTTCTGCTCGACTTTCTGAAGGGATGCCTGCCTGTGCTGGCCGTCGTATGGCTGGGGCGCGACTGGACCGCGCCCGAGGTTGTCCCGGCGCGGCAGTGGCTGGAGGTGACGGGAGCGCTGGCGGCTATTCTGGGGCATAACTATACACCGTGGCTCGGCTTTAAGGGCGGCAAAGGCATTGCCACTTCGGCGGGCGTGCTGCTGCCCATCATGCCGGCCAGCCTGGGCGTCGCGCTGGTGGCGTGGATCGCCGCGCTGGCAGCAACGCGATACGTCTCCGTGGCCAGCATCATCAGCAGTGTCGCGCTGCCGGTCGCCAGCTATTTCCTCTATCCCGGCAATATCCCCATGCTGGTATTCTGCTGTGTGGCGGCGTTCTTCGGCATCTGGCGCCATCGCAGCAATATTCAGCGGCTGCGCGCCGGCACCGAGAAGCGCCTCGGTCAGCGCGAAAGCGCGACTGACCCGAAATCCGGCCCCAACGACAGCGAAAGTGACGAAAACGGAGCTCTACGCCCTTCATGAACCAGCCACTGCGGATATCCGTTCTCGGCGCGGGCGTGTGGGGCCGCGCGGTAGGCACTCTGGCGGCGCGGCGCGGGCACATTGTCTCTCTGCTTCACCACACCGCCAGCGGCTGGGGCGATATAGCGGAGCAACTGCCGACCGGAGAAAGCCAGGCCGACACCGATACGTGCGAGTCCGATTACTCCAGCGAAGGAGCCGCCGCGCGCCTTGCCATGGCGGGAGAACAGAGCAGCGGCCCCGGACCGGGTGGCCATGTCCGGCGCACCATGGATTACCTGTTGCTGGCTCTTCCCGTGCAGCATATTCGCGAAACGCTGCGTCATCTGCCCGCGCCGGGCGCTCCTGTGCTGGGGTTAAGCAAGGGCCTGGAAGTGCGCACTGGCATGCGTGTCAGCGAAGTCATCACCCAGATATGGGGCGAGCGCCGCGTGGGGGCGCTGTCCGGCCCTACCTTTGCCACGGAGATTCAGCGCGGAATGCCCGCCGCCTGCGTGGTCGCCGCCGAGGATGAAACCCTGGCCGAAGCGTTTCAGGATCTGCTTCACCAGCCGAGCTTCCGCACGTATCGCTCCACGGATCTTAAAGGCGTGGAGCTGGGCGGCGCGCTGAAGAACGTCTATGCGATCGCGTGCGGCGTCTGCGCCGGCCTGGATCTGGGCGAGAGCTGTCAGGCGGCGCTCTTTACCCGATGCCTGGCGGAGATGACGCGTCTTGGCGTCAACAGCGGAGCCCGGGCCGAAACCTTCGCCGGCCTCAGCGGCGTAGGCGATCTGCACCTGACCGGCATGAGCCAGCAAAGCCGCAACCACCGCGTCGGCCGCCTTCTCGCCACTGTAACTGCGGACGCAGGCTCAGAATCCAAAGGAGAGACTTCGCCGAAAGACAGTACAGCCCTGACATCCGAAACTTACCTGCCCGCGCTGCAGAAGGTGCTGGCTCAGCTGGGCGGCGTCGCCGAAGGAGTGCCCACCACCAAATCGGCTTACCTCAACCCGCTGATCCCCGCCGATTCCAAGCCTATCGTCACTGAGGTCTACCGCCTGCTCTACGAAGGTAAGGACCCCCGCAAAGCCGTCCGCGACCTCCTCGGCCGCTCCATGAAGAAGGAAGTGTATTAATTAAACCGCTTCGTACAGCTGCCTGGTATAAAACCGGCAGGCGCGATGCTTCCGGCAGACCATTTCTGGCGACAGGATCACAGTTCACAGTAAGTGGAGGAATGAGTTCTAAAGCTGCATGAGAGCGTTTTGCATTGATCTTACAGTCGCCTTAGACCAATCGCAGACGTTAATTGGTACAAATCCTGGGTCGCTTTTGGGCGATAGCAGCGTTGCGCTTTCGGTCATGCATTATTCTAATGCACTCTCTCAATCGCGCCTTGCTCTCATCCCCAAATCGATCCCAGTCTTTGTACCAATTAACGTCTGCGAATGGTATTACTGGATGAAATAAGCGCGAAAAAGCTCCGTAAAAACGTGGAACCGTTTCCGGGTGCTATTTCGTATCACGAAATACTTATGTTATCGCCTGGAGTAAAAGTCCGATAGAATTAATGGAAAATGCTCTAAAAGTTGAGGTTCCTTGTACAGATCCCAGTTTTTGAACGATAATATGGGGAACTGCAGTGCCCAACCGGCCCTATTAGAATGCAAAAGATCTTTCCATTACTGATCCCGCTGCCTGCTGTGTTGGTCGTGATATTGGGGTTGTCGGTAATTGCAGGCTGGCACTTTCAAATACCCGCGCTTGTGCAGTTCAGGCCGGGATATGCGTCGATGCAATATCTGGCGGCGCTCTGCTTTGTATTCTGCGGGGTGGCCCTGCTTCTTGAGCAGAAGAAGCGCTTCAGGATCGCTGGTATGCTGTGCGCAGCGCTTGCAGCCATGCTGAGTCTTGTTCTGTGCGCGGAATATATCGCGGGCATAGATGTCGGGCTGGGCTCTGTATTGAAAATCCTGCCCACCCTACCGGGGCAGAATGTGGCACGGCCTTCGCCCCCCACGTCTGTGTGCTTCCTGGTTTGCGGCCTCCTGTTGATGATTGCTGGATCAAGTCTTAAGGCGGCTGTAAAGCGTCCCGTGGTCCTGCTGGGAGGTTCTTTTGTCATCGCTCTGTGTGTTATGGCGGTAAGTGGATATATTACCGGTCTGACGGGAACGTATGCCTGGGGAAGATTTGATGGCATGGCGATTCATACCGCGTTGGGAATGATTGTACTTGCCTCTGGCGTGATGATGACCCTGCTCACGAATCCGGAGTTAAGGCTGCGGCAGGACCCATGGCTCCCCGCGGCTGTCGTTCTCGCCACCGTTACCGCCACGCTGGTGCTATGGCTGGCGTTGATGGCAGATCAACAGAAGGCAGCCGCTGCCAACACTCATACAGTGGCCAAAATCGTGGCTGTCGATACGCTGGAACGGGTAGGGTTTCGCCTCAGGGCAATAAAGAGGATGGCGGAACGCTGGAATGCCGGAAACGGTACAAGCGAAGAACTCTGGCGGAAAGACGCCGAGCATTATCTGCGCGATGAAAAGGTGTTCACCTCTTTCCAGTGGGTGGACTCCGGTTTAAACATTCGCTGGGAGGCTCCGCTTGCAACGGATACCACCGTGGTGGGCTCCAATCTGGCCGATGAAAAGCAATGGGATGCGGAAAAACTACTGCGTCAGTCGCTGGCAGACGGCACAAGCATTATTTCCCCCGCTATCCGCCTTAAAAACGGAAGGCCGGCTTTTGTGGCCTACTTTCCCATTTCCCGCTCATCTCAGTCTGACGGCTTTATCGCGGGCGTATTTGACATGGAGATGTTCCTGCACGATGTATTGTCCGAGTCGGAAGGGTTGAACCACACCTTTTCCTTGTATGATGGAGATAAGCTGGTTTTCAGCAATCACTCCAGGGAAGGGGAATTCCTGCATGGACTGAGCGCGGAGTCCACGGTGAATTTCTACGGCCACAGGTGGAAGTTTGTCGTCGCCCCTACGGAAGGAGCCGTGCCGGTCAATAATCTGGCGTACCTGATACTGTGGGCGGGCTTTGGTTTTTCCTGCACGCTAGGACTGGCCATGCACAGCTGGCGCACGGCTCAGCACAAGGCGCAGGCCTTAAAGCAGTCCAACGCCGATTTGCAGTCCGAAATCGCCGCCCGCGAGAAGGTGCAGGAAGAGTTCAGGGCAAGTGAAGAACGGTTAAGGCTGGTCCTGGAGTCTGCGACAGGAATCTCCGTCATCACCACGGGCATGGATGGGATCATCACCTACTTCAGCAAGGGCTCGGAGATTATTTTCGGCTACTCCGCAAAGGATATGGTCGGGAATATGTACGTTACCCGACTTCACAAGAACGGTGAGATAGAATCGCGCGGCCGCGAACTTTCCCGGATGCTTGGACGCAATATCGAAGGGTTCGATGTATTTATCGCGATTCCTCAACGGGAAGGAAGTGAAAGCAGGGAATGGACCTACGTGCATAAGGACGGCACGTTTAGAACGGTGCATCTAACCGTTACCATACTGCATGATGCCGGCGGAAAAATTGCCGGCTATCTGGGTACTGCCGTTGATATTACCGAACTCAAGAAGGCGGAAATAGAGCTGCGGGCTGCCGTGCAGGCGGAAAGCACGGCTCACGCTCTTCTGAAATCAGCGGGAAGAATTGCAAGGTTGGGCCACTGGGAAATGATGCTGGATAACGACGGCCCCCAATGGTCCGATGTCTCCTATGCCATTCATGAAGTACCGGTGGGCACTAAAATCACTATTGCGGACTCCACCTCCTTTATCCAGCCGAAGGATATGGCCCACGTTCAGGAGAGCGTCAATAGATGTATAGCGACCAAGGAGCCCTGTGAATTTGAAATACAGATCATCACGGGAAAGGGCAACCCCCTCTGGATATTTGTGCGCGGTGAAGCCGTAGTGGCGGATGACGGGAAAGTAATCGGTCTGCGAGGCGTATGCCAGGATGTGGACGCACGGCACAAGGCCGAGGAACTATTGACGCTGCGAAATCAGCAGTTGGAGGAAGCGACCCTGAAAGCCGAAGCCTCTGCAAAAGCCAAGGCGGACTTTCTGGCCAACATGAGCCATGAAATTCGCACGCCGCTAAACGCGGTGATCGGAATGTCCGACCTGCTGCAGGATTCTACCCTGGATCGCCGGCAGAAGGAACTGCTGGAAACGGTTCGTACAAGCGGCGACGTTTTGCTGGCCCTCATTAACGAGATTCTGGATTTCTCCAAGATCGAGGCAGGACAACTGGAAATCGAACGGATCCCCGTCGATCTGCACGAGTGCATCGAATCCGCGCTGGACCTTGTCTCCCACCAGGCGGTGCGCAAGAATCTGGAACTGCTCTACTGGATTGATCCGGAAGTACCGGCGCACATTGTAGGCGACATGTCGCGACTGCGGCAGATTCTTGTCAATCTCATCAGTAACGGCGTTAAATTCACCGAGCGTGGAGAAATCTTCATACGGGTATCCCGGGCTATATCCCCCGAAGGCGCCGGGCTCCTTCGCTTCTCCGTTCGCGATACCGGAATCGGCATTCCTCATGATCGACGCCACCGCCTTTTCCACGCGTTCAGCCAGGTGGATACATCCACTAGCCGACGATTTGGAGGAACAGGCCTTGGTCTGGCCATCTGCCATCGTTTGACGGATCTGATGAAGGGCCGGATCTGGGTCGACTCCCAGGAGAATGCCGGTTCGGACTTTCAGTTTGAAATCCCCCTGGAACCAGCGCCAACGGCGGAAAGCAGGGATTGCCCGCAAGGAATTTTGCCGGAACTGACAGGGATCCGCGCCCTCATTGTCGATACAAACAAGACAAGCCGCTGGATACTGGAATCCCGGGCGGCCGCCTGGGGAATGGTATGCACCGTCTCGGAGTCCTCACCTCAGGCTGCACGTATTATGGACGCGGGAAGCGCGTTTGATATCGCCATAATCAACGGCAATATAGAGCAGGCGGGGCGTTCCCAAATCGTCTCAAAGCTGCACGCTTCGGTATCCGGCCCCACAATCCCCATGCTGTTGATCGCCACCCCGGCGGAACGCGGCGATGAAAGCCTCTGTTCAGATGCTCAACTCTACCTGGGCAAACCCGTAAAGACTCAGGCGTTGTGGGATGCCTTGCTTGGTGCTCTTCACAGAAAGCAGCCGCTTCTCAGGGTGCCGTCTTCGCCCTCGGGGAATCTGCTGGCGCAGGAGTGTCCTCTCAAGATTCTGGTGGCCGATGATATGCCCATCAACCAGCGTGTCATTGCGCTGATGCTGGAGAAGCTGGGTTATCGCGCCGAGTTAGTGGCCAACGGCCTGGAAGTTCTGGACGCGCTGACCCGCAAGCGTTTTGATGTATTGCTTCTCGACGTCCAGATGCCGGAAATGGACGGCCTGGAGGCGGCGCGGGCAATCTGCAAAAACTACGCACGCGGCGAACGCCCCCGCATCGTTGCCCTTACCGCCGATGCCGGCGACGGAGACCGCGAACTTTGCCTCTCGGCCGGAATGGACGACTACATCAGCAAGCCCGTGCGCAGCAACGTCATTGCCCAGGCGCTGCGCACCGCCTACCTCGCCCGCTACGCCTCCCAGCTGGACATGGCTCATTAGGATAAGCTGTCACGCCAGATCCTGTCCTGCCCTCTCTCTCCCCTACCAGCGCATAACCGCCAGGTCGCCTGCCGTGATGGATTGCGCTTCGTCCAGCGTCAGCCAGCGGAGTTCCGCCCATTTGCCCCAGGAATCGGAGATAGCGATCTCCTTCGTTTTGGCGTTGTACCCTACGATCATGCGCATGTGGCCGCGCTCGCGATCGATGAAGCGCTTACCGCGCATCTCTTTGCTTACCGTTTTAAGCGATTCAATATAGGGCGCCCAGTCCGTCGTGCGCTCGCGTTCGCGGTTGCGTTCGGTAAACTTCTTTTCCAGATCTTCATTCACATAGCATGTCCACATGATGGGCAGGCCTTTATCAATATACTTATCGATGTTACGCAGATCCATGGTGCCGTCTATACTTTCAATGCGGCGGCCATACTGGCGGGCAAGTGCCGTAACGTTGTTGCGGATAACAGAAGTGGCCGTGCCGCCGCCCAGTTGCGTTTCGCCGGCCATGGCCAGTATATACATATCGGCAGGCACATCCATAAAGCGCAGGTAACGTTCCCACGTGGCGGGTACGCAGAAGCCTTTCGGGCCCTGGTTCACCATGGGAATCTGCCGGATAACCACGTCGCCGTTGGGGGATTTCTCCACGCAGCTCTTCAGCCAGTCGCGCAGTTCCGCGCCGGGGATGTAGGCGGTTTTCCCCTTATCATCGGCCATATCCACGGGCACAATGCGCAGCGCCGTGTATTCGTCGCGCGGGGAGGCCAGCAGGATGGCGCAGCTCTTCCAGTTCCAGCGCAGCACCATCTCGCGCGTCGCTTCGGTGGTGCCGAATTCCTTGCGTTCGGGCGCGCCGAGAAGAGAGGTCAGCGTCTGCTCAATCGTCTTTGCATCATACTTAACTGCTTCCACAAAGGTGGTGACAAGCTTCTTGTTTGCCTTCTGACGCTCGCGCATTTCGTTGCGGCTCAGCTGCTCTTCGCGTTCTTTTTCGCGTTCGCGCTCTTTGTCCTTATCTTTATCATTATCGTTGTCACGTTCGCGCGGGCGGCGCATGTCGGCCAGACCTTCAAAGTCGCCCTTATTCGCAAATACCATAGAAATGATATCCGGCTTATCCTTCCTGGCATACAGCACCATGGAGTAAGGCCGCGTGCCCAGAATCTCCACGCTGCGCCCCGCGTAAAGGCGGTAGCTGCTCTGCGTGCTGGTGTTGGATTCCTGCGGCCAGTCCAGGCGGCGCGCCACTTCTTTGGCGGAATCATCCCACAGATTGTCGTCCTGAAAGAGTTTGGCGCCGAAAGCCTTGTTGAGCATTTCCGCCGTAACGGGCTGACCGGGAGTATGTTGCGCAGGCTCTGGAGTCGGAGCTGAAACTGAAACTGGAGCCGCAGCCGGTTCCACAGGTTTAGGCGGCGCGTCCTCACGCGCGCTGATGCGGGGAGCGCGGTGCTGATCCCGCATGGCCGCATCGAGTTTGGGATCCGCCGCCGCCGCCGCGCCCGCGGATGGGGAGGTTGTCGCGGAGGGAGATGCGCCTGGCGATACGGTAGCCGTCGACGTCGTGGAACCGCTTTCCACGCGGATATCGGCCCGGGCGATGGTGCCTTCCAGGCCGGCGGAGTCGCGCACCGTAATCGTATCGCCCTCCTCCTTCACCACCTGCAGCCGCGTGTTGGCCGGTATCTTCTTCACCGCCGAGCCGCCGCCCGGAAAGCTTATCTTAAGCCCTGCGGGTCGCGTGGTTACCGCCACCGAACCCGTACCCGCATCTGCGGCAAACGCCACGCTGCCGAGGAAAACCGTTGTCCCCAGAGCAAGCGCCCCGGCAATTACCGAGCGGGCAGACATGGCAAGGCGCGCGGCGACGCAGGCGCGGAGGGGCATCTTCTTCGTATGCTTAGGCTGCATGATAAATCTCGCTCTCGTAGCTGCAATGCGATAGAAGTGGAGAACTCGTCACGAATTCAGGCCACTCATGCAGGCTGTCTCAAATATAGATATGATTGGCCGGATTTGCAAAGAGAAAGAGTCGTGAAGTAATGCGCGTAGTACCGGTGCTACTACGTAAAGATACGCTACTCCTCATTCGCGCCGTCTGCAAAGAAGAAGAGTATACAAGGGGACTGCCCGAATCCTCCTAACCCTTCGACGCGCCACTACCAACCGGCGTCTCCGACTCTGTTCTGGTACTTCCCGCGCCCGCCAGGCGCGTGGGGATCAGCATGGGCGCGATAAGATGCGTCTGGACGATTTCGACGACCGCGCCTTTTCCTACCGTATTATAAAGCTCCACAATGTCGCGCGAACGCATACGGATACATCCATAGCTTACAGGCTTGCCTATGAAGCGTTCCTGTGGCGTTCCG
>JBGGNE010000423.1:0-4361 GCA_041287705.1 Methylacidiphilales bacterium
CCCTTTTGTCCTTTCCCCCGTCGCGACGTTAAATACGGAACTCGTAGAACAACCCGTTGCCGTGTGGCGATATGAGGAACCTTTTTAACGCAACGTTCGCTACGACGCGACGACCGCGACGCGGGAGGGGAATAGACAGGAAAGCGGGAAACGGAGGAAGAAGATCAGGCTTGTTTAACCACAAAGACTCCAGGACACCAGGTTCGTGTTCTGGGTTGATCTTCAAACGCACCACATTTAATCAGACCATTTCTCATCGTTGGTTGGGAGGAAAGCCGGGATCAGTCTTCTCTTCCTAATTGTCCGGATTAAACTCCTTTAGCCGGCCGCTGATGGCGTGGCGGAACCAGTCCCAGCGTTTGTTGATGGACCAGCGGGGCTGGAGTAATACTCTGAAGCCGGTGAGATCCTGGTGCAGCACTACTTCCTGGAGGGCGGCGGCCAGTTCGTGGCACTTTTCCTGGATGACGGTCTCGGTGGCGGCAGCGGCGTCGATGGGTTTGCCGATATCGATGAGGATGAGCGGCTTGTCTTCGCGAAAAAACTCGTAACGAAACGAGACAGGGAGGACCTGTGCGGTGGTCGCTTTGCGGGCAAGAAAGGCGGTGCCCGGCTGGCTCTGAATCGGGGCATGGGGCGAGACGATTTTGCCCTGAGGAAAGATCCAGACGAGATTGGCCGGATCTTCAAGGCGCTGAAGCGCATAGCGGACGCCGGGAAGCGAGGCTCGCGCACTGGTGAGATCGACCCCGAAGGCGCCGAACCAGGCGAAGAACTGATACTGCACGAGCTGCTTTTCCTCCATCATGGCGTAGACGCGCCGCGGCAGGTGCCGGGTGAGGAAAAAGACGAGGAAGCCGTCCCACCAGTTGGTGTGGTTGCTGAACGCAATGACGGGACGGTCTGGAGCAAGCGCGGCTATGTTTTCGCTGCCGCGCAGCTGCACCGAATGAAACGCCTTGCGCATGGAGCGCAGGAGAAAGAAATAGCAGGCGGCATCCAGGAAGGTGTTCTTGCGTGCAGGGATCATTGCGGCGGCAGCGTAACCTGAATTCATGCTTCAGGCCACGCGTAATCATGCGTCATGACGCACTGTCAGTGCCCGCGCGCCGGCAATGTATCGCCTGATTACTGAAGATGGGAACGGATCATCCACGCGGCCTTTTCATGGGCTTCCATCAGGCCGGTGAGGAAGTCGGCGGTGCCAAGATCGGAGTTCTGGTCGTTCACTTTGGGAATGCTGGCGCGCACGGAGCGGATGATCGATTCGTGATCGGCCAGAAGCTGCTGAAGCATTCCGGTGGCGCCGATTTCTTCGGCGGGATTTTCCTTGAGCGTGGCAGCCTTGATGAACTCGGCCATGGTGCCGAAGGGACGGCCACCCAGGGAACGGATGCGCTCGGCGACTTCATCAATTTCTTCAGCCTGGGCGGTATACAGTCCTTCGAAGAAGACGTGCAGAGAATGGAAGCGATCGCCCGTTACGTTCCAGTGATAGTTGCGAGTGCGGACATAAAGAACGTGAAGGTCTGCAAGAAGACCGTTAAGAATGGCGGAAGTGGAATCGCAGGATTTATTTTCCAGACCTATGCTTACTTTAGCGGCGCGTGTTTGATGCATATAGGTAGTGGGCGTTAATTGGTCTAAGACCAATTCGCATCGTTATTTGGGAGGAAATCCGGGTTGCTTTTGGGCGCATGCTTCGTTGCGATTTCAGTCATGCATTATTCTAATGCACTCCCTCAACCGCGCCTTGCCTGCACCTCAAAACCAATCCCGGCTTTCCTCCCAACTAACAATGCGAAATGGTCTAATTACTGGGGATGAGAAGAATCAGAGCCGCAATATACCATAAAACGGGAAACCGCGCAAAACACCGTCAAAAGAGCGCATTGCGCCGCCAATCTGCAACGAGTCGCGCCGCCATGAGGGAGTGGAGCGGGAGTTAAACCAGGGCAAGCTGAGGCACCAGCGAGTCGTTCAGCGCGCGCATGGAAGCGGAGACGTCTTCGAAAGGAATGACCGAAGCGTTTTCACCGCGCCTGCTGGCCAGAGCAGCCAGGCATCCTACAGCTTCGCCAGTAGGGATGGAGTTGCCGGTGACGCGATAGCTGGAGTGAGCCAGGAAGTCACCGCTGATGCAACGACCAGCCATCAATAAGTTATCTACATCGGCGGCAATCAGCGCACGCAGAGGGATGTCATAGGGCTTGCTCCTGATCTTGTTATCGGGATCGAAAGGAACATGTGAATCCTTGCGCGTGGAATGCACGTCGATCGGAAAGGTAGCTTTGCATACGGCGTCGTCATGAATTCGGCCATCTATGAGATCCTGAACCTGCACCTCGGTGAGCCCCTTCAGGCGGCGCCCCTCGCGTACACCGATCTGGGATGCGGTGGCGACAACCTGGACGCCTTCCCAGGTTCCGCCGGCGGCGCGCAGGGTACGAATCGTCTCGTGCACTTCATTGCGTGCACGGAATGTGGCCACGCTCAGTTCGCCCGCGTTCATCGCGCTGGCATAGTGGTGATTCATCATGAACGCAAACAGATCGTTGCGGATGCGAAGCACAAGCGGCGAGCCATAGCTGGGATTGATCCCGGCCGCCTGCATGGAGACAAGGGGACGCGGGCCGCCGCTTCCATGGGAGTGCGTCAGAAGGCGATCCGGGTAGGGCGATGTAATAAGGCACATCAACGTGACGGGCTGCACTTCGCCGCTCTCCGGACGGCCGACATGAAAGCTACATCCGGCAAGCGCGCCAAGATCGCCGTCACCAGTGGCATCGATAAAGACGGGAGCGCTCCAGGCCTGGCGACCTGATTTGGATTCCGTAATGACCGAGGTGATATGGCGCGCGGAATCTTTGACGACGCTGCACACCCTCGTATAGAGCTGAACGGTAATGCCCTGCTTCAGACATTCCTGCTCCAGAATCCATTTAAGCGCTTCGGGGTCGTAGACAAAGCTGTTGGTGGCCCAGTTGCCGAACCTGTTGAATTCGCCCCAGCGCTTCTCGCCGCCCACCCGTTCAAGTTCCGAGACGAGCAGTTGAGTGACCGCGCTTTCCGGCTTGGGATCCAGGATGTAGCCGAGAAGACCGGCGGTCCAGACGCCGCCCAGGCAACCGACCGCTTCCAGCAGCACGGTTTTGGCGCCGCTGGCTGCTGCCGCGAGCGCCGCGGAGATCCCGGCCGGGCCGCCGCCGCATACGATGACATCGGCCTGCATGGCCAATGGAGTCTGCCGGGCGGCCTCAGAAACAAAGGTTGCGGGGGATGAAGCCGAAGGCGAGGACGCGTCAGTCATGCCCTTCAGGCTAGTGGTCGGAGGAGACAGGGGCAACGCTATTGCATTTATTCACAATCCATACGGGGCGATGCCGCATCTATTACAGAACGTAATGCTGCAAAATCCACGTCAACTGCTTTACCGAGCCAGGGGAACGTCAGGGGATGGCTGTGCGGGAAGGCTCGTTCATATCACGGAATTCAGTGATTTTGGACTGGAGATCAACCAGAATCCAGCGGCGGCCTTCGCGGCGAAACGTAGCCATCTGTTCGGAACGGATAAAGACGGGCTTGTTGGAGAGGCGCGCCGTTTCCAGAATAACGTCGTAGGAGGTGGCCGTATCTTCGCGTTTATGGGGTATCAGCTTGATGTGGGTGCGCTTGTACGTGTAATCCTGCATACCGGCGTAAACGTCCTTCATGGACTCGTACATGCGGTCATAGCCCAGCTCTGTCTTATCTTCCACGGGGCCACTGGCGTCGATGGTGCGAAAGCAGATGTCTTTACTTGCAAAGGACATGACGCGCTGGGGATCGCAGGAGAGGATAGCTTCGTCCATACGCTTCATCGTAACGCGCAGGGATTCCATGCCATCATCGCAGATTCGGGCAATGGCAGGTGGGGCGAGATCCGGCGAGGATGATGCCACGCACGCCGATGGGGGGATCAGTGCCACCAGTATCAGTGGCAAAATGTAAGCTATTAGCCAACCCTTTATCATCGTGAGATATTCTAACACAGGGTCGCCGATATTCAACAAATTTATACAAAATACGTCAAAAATGGAATTCTCATTCGTCTAATGGGCTTAACGCAGAAGCAGGCGGCAGCGGAATGGCTTGCAGAAGGGGCGTTTTGGGCCAATATTAGCAGGATTGTTATGAGTTATTCTTCCGAAGCTATCGAATTATCCCGGGAGGTGGAGGCGATCCAGATTCCCTCGGGGGCGACGATGACGTTGCCACAAGGAACGCTCGTGGCCATAACCCAGTCGCTGGGCGGCACTTACACGGTTCATCTTCTCAAGCTCGGCGGGCTGTGCCGTATCCTGGCCAAGGACGCGGATGCG
>JBGGNE010000424.1:0-5481 GCA_041287705.1 Methylacidiphilales bacterium
CTCCCAACCAACGATGAGAAATGGTCTGATTAAATGTGGTGCGTTTGAAGCTCAACCCACAACACGAACCTGGCGTCCTGGAGTCTTTGTGGTTAAATAAGCCTGATCTTCTTCCTCCGTTTCCTGCTTTCCTGTCTATTCTCCTCCCGCGTCGCGGTCGTCGCGCCGTAGCGAACGTTGCGTTAAAAAAGTTCCTCATATCGCCACACGGCAACGGGTTGCTCTACGAGTTCCGTATTTAACGTCGCGACGCGGGAAGGACAAAAGGGAAATAGCCTTAGCTTGTGCGTTTGGAAAGTTCACCATTTGCACCACTATCAATCGCACCCCGTATGATGCCCGACTTTCGCAAACGCTCGACACAGGCCTTTCCTGCCTTTTAGACTAACGATACCAATCCTTCGCAATCGCTACTCGCTTTAGGGACTTTTTCATGCCGCCTCCTCCCTTACCTCCTCCTTTGCCTCCTGGTGGGTCGTTTTACCCAGCGCAGCCGCAGATGGTGCGCGGCCCACATTTCACCTATCTGCTTCCTCCCGGCTGGCGGGTAGGCGAAGAGGGAAATTTTGCGCTCGTTTTGCGATCCCCCGATATGCTTGCCGGGATCATCGTTTTCGGTCAAAGCGGGCTCCTCTTTCCTTTCTCGCCAGAACAGTTCGCCCATCAGGCCATGGCCGGTGCCATGCAACTGGCCCCGGACGTTCGCTTCATGAACGTCCGCTCGATCCCCGCAATGCCCGGCTACACGCACGCCGCCGTTATGGAGACGAGCTACACCGTCTATGGTCCCACCGGCCCCGTCCCGATTCGCGGCATTGTTTTTTCCAACGTGGCTATCGGCTGGGGGCAGTGCAACGGAACCATTACGCTCGCCAGTTCTGAAATCAGCCGCTGGCCTTCGTATGAAAGCTGGCTGCCGCAACTCGCTATGGCGGCACAAAACACAGGCCCCAACCCGTACGGTTCGACGGCGATGGCGCAGACGATGCACAACATCACCCAGCAGGAGGCGGCGCAGCAATCGGCCTACCGCCAGTGGTCCGAAGCAACCTGGCAAGCGGTTGTCGCACAGCGCAATGCCTCCGTCGACCGGCAGCAGGAAGGCCTCGATCCGATGCTCACCGGCCGGCAATGGACGTCCGATCCCTACGGTAATCCGGCCCAACACCGCTCGATCACCCCGGCAGCGGTCTGGGTGAGCCGCGATGGTCGGGAAGTTCAATCCGACGACCCCAGCTTTGACCCTCGCACTCCCACCGACAGCGACTGGCGCAGAATCAGATAAAAAGTGCCGCGAAATGGTTTAAGACCAAATGATCTAAGGCGTGTAGACAACGATCGAATTTCCATCCGCGCGCCAGGCATGGCCGCTCAGGGTGCAGAGAAACTGGACGATCTGCGCCAGGGTTCTCCCCTGCAGATTTACGGAGAGGGAGCGCGAGAGCTCGTAGGTGTCCGCATTCTGCTTGTTCATCAGCAGCATCACCTCCGGGACTGAGCCGGTTTTGGGTTCCGCATGCTTTTTTACCAGAAGATTGAGCTGGCGAATCGCTTCCTCCAAATCGACGCGATCGACCTTGTAGTTTTCCAGCACGATGCCGGAGGCGGCTTTCCAGGCATCCCTGGCGGCAGGGACTGTGGCCGGATCGGCGGCACGCAGAGGGGATGAGGGAGTTGATACTATAGAGGCCAGCAGTGCTTTTGTCCCCTTATCGCCGTGTGCGGCGATAACATGCCGCAAGGCTTCGGCCACGATCGGGTCTGTTTCTTTGCGCAGGCACTCCAGCAGGATGGCGGCGTGCAAAGGTGTTGCTTCCGTGCGGGCCATGGCAACGGCGCAGAGCTTGCGCAGGCGTTTGCCGGGGACCGATTTTGCATCCGGGCCGGCGAAGGATTCCGGTGCTTCACCGGCCCAGTCGTCGCCTAGTTTCCAGAGCATCTCCACGGCCAGCCAGGACATGCGGCGCGCGCCATGCTTTCGGCTGAGCTGAGCAGCCAGCTTCTGCGGGTCTGGCGCTAGGCCGCCACCCTGGCGAAGCGCTTTCTGCTCCGCCTGGGCCAGATCGCCAAGAGCGGCACGCAGGGTTGGGGCTCCACGCACCCATCCCAGCAGAATCTCAGCCAGCGCCTGTTGCTCGGAGTCTAACGACGGCGCCGGTCCCGGCCCTGGCCCCATCGCGGCTGCGCCCTTTGCAGGCGGGCTCAGCTGCTTGCTGATTCCCTTTATCTCGGCGAGACGATCTCTTTCCGCTTCATAGGCCTTGCCATACAGCCCCGCCAGCGAAGCGGTCGGTGACTCGGCGGGGGGCTCGTCTTTCGGCGCAGCCTTCCGGGCCGGCTGGGCGGTCATCATATGTCCCGCACATAACAGTAGGAGAACAACAACGCTGCATCGCCATGCAAATTTAGTGCATCGTTGGGCAATAGTTCTGTATCGAAGCGCAGCCATCCGGGTCATGATATCAGATTCCGCGCGGATTTGTTCTGTTAAATATCGGGGAGCCGCTTGCATATGACTGCTGCATCTGGGAAATTGATCACCTATGGATCAAGTCTGGGTTCTGGACGAGTTGTTGCGCGACGAAACGCTGCGTAAGAAGCATTTCCCGATTTCGAGGGAGAGTATTTTTCTGGCCCATGCCGGAGTAACTGCGCTGCCTCAGGCCGTGGTGGATGAGATGCATGCCGAAGCTGTAGCAGGCTCACTGAACGCTCAGGAAGCCGCCGATTTTATGCGTAAAACCGCGCGCGCCAGGAAGATATGCGCGGATCTGGTCGGCGGCAAGCCGAACGAGATCGCTCTGCTTGGCCCAACGGCGCTCGGTCTCAGCCTGGTAGCGCGCGGCATCGACTGGAAAGAGGGCGATGAGGTGATCTATTACCAGGACGACTACCCCGCCAATGTATATCCATGGACCGATCTGAAACGTCTCGGCGTGGTTCCTGTACCGTTAAAGCCTGAGGTGTTAGGCTGTATTACGCCGGATTTAGTCTCAAAAGCCATCACGTCACGTACCCGCCTGATGGCGCTTTCCAGCTGCCACTTCCTTACCGGATACCGGCTGGATATCGCTGGAATCTCGGAACTGGCAAAGAAACACAACATTCTGTTTAGCCTGGATGGAATCCAGTCGCTGGGCGCCACGGAGGTGGATGCGTCTGGCATCGACTTTATCAGCGCTGATTCGCATAAATGGATGCTCGGACCAGTCGGTGCGGGTCTCTTTTACGTTAAAGAAGAGCGAATGAATGATCTCCGCCCCGCGCTGCTAGGAGCATGGAACGTCCGCTCGCCCAATTTCATCGCCGCCGAAGAAATTGCCTTTGAAGACGGGGGACGCCGTTACGAGCCCGGAACGCTTTATCTCCACGGCATCATGGGCATGGTTCGCTCGCTGGAGCTGATCCAGGGCATAACAGTCAAAGCAATTCAGGAGCGCCTGCTTTTGCTGCGCGCCATCGCGCTGGAGCACCTCACCCGGCACGGTCTCACCATCGCGCACGCGGACGCCCCGCCATCCGCACAGTGTGGTATCATTTCCATACCCGTCGCGGGTCTCGATCATAAGGCGATGGTCGAGCGCCTGGCCGCGGAAAAAGTGATCTGCTCCGTGCGCCACGATCGCCAGGGAAATCCCTACCTGCGCATGTCGCCGCACTTCTATACCACCGAAGCAGAACTAGGCACGGCCCTTACCGCCATAACGGCCTCGGTTTAATAAGCCAAGAGCTGTCACGAGCCTGCATGGACGATCTCTTTCAATCCTTTGCGCCCACGCCGCCATCTCCGCCTCCGCGCCGCCTTTCCGCAGCGCCGGATGCCGATGAGGCGGGCGATGAGACGCGCCCGGAAGCGATGCCGGTCTCTCAGGCGCAAAGGCTGGAAGATACGCCTCTTGCAGCGCGTTTCCGTCCTCGCACTCTGGACGAATATATTGGGCAGGATCACCTTCTGGGGCCCGGCAAGCCGCTTCGACGCCTCATCGAAGCGGATCGACTCGGCTCGATTCTGCTCTTTGGACCGCCAGGCACCGGCAAGACAAGCCTTGCCGAAGTGATCGCGCGCCGCACGCGCAGCCGGTTTGAGCGACTGAACGCCACCGATGCGACCGTCTCGGATCTTCGCAAGATTCTGGCGGCGGCGGCCATGCGCTTCACTCAGCTCCGCGAGCGCACGGTGCTTTTTCTCGATGAGATTCATCGATTCAACAAAGCGCAGCAGGACGTGCTGTTGCCGGATGTCGAGCGCGGCACCATCCGCCTGATCGGTGCCACGACGCACAATCCTTCGTTTTACGTCAATGGCCCGCTCGTGTCGCGCTCTCATCTCTTTGCGCTGGAGCCGCTCACTCACGAGGATCTGCGCCGTCTGGTTCACACGGTGCTGGCGGATTCCGAGCGCGGCCTCGGCCTGTACAATGCGGAGGTGCATGCCGATGCTCTGGAACATCTCATCGCCACCAGCGAAGGCGATGCGCGGCGCGTTCTGAACGGCCTTGAACTCGCCGTCCTTACCACGCCGCCGGCGGACAATACTGAATCGGCAAAGGAGCCTGCAACGACAACTGAGGGCGAGGAAACGCCGCGCATTCGAGTGACGCTGGCCGACATGGAAGCATGCGTTCAGAAAAAGCGCGTGCTGTACGACGCTGACGAGGACCAGCATTACGATACCATTTCCGCTTTCATCAAGAGCGTGCGCGGCAGTGATCCCGACGCGGCGCTCTACTGGCTGGCCAAGATGGTGGAGGCGGGTGAAGACCCGCGGTTCATTGCGCGCCGTCTGGTGATTCTGGCCAGTGAAGACATCGGTCTGGCCGATCCGCGCGGGCTTATGATTGCCGTTGCGGCCCATCAGGCAGTGGAGTTTATTGGCTGGCCGGAAGGACAGATTACGCTATCGCAGGCCACCATTTATCTGGCCACGGCCCCCAAGTCCAACAGCTCGGTCCTGGCCATAGGCCGGGCGCGCGAAGCCGTGCAGCAGAACGCTACGGTTGTCGTCCCGAAGCACCTGCGCGATTCGCACTACCCTGGCTCCAAAAACCTGGGCAACGGCATCGGCTATCAGTACAGCCACGATTTCCCGGAAGCCATTGCGCCGCAGGCTTATGGCATAGAAGCAGGGCGCTTCTATCAGCCCACACGCCACGGCGCGGAGAAGCAGATTGCGGATCGTCTGCAGGCATGGGCCGCTCTGCGTGCCGAGGGTACAGCTTCGCCGGACAAGGAATAAAGCCGTGCATGAGCTTATCTCCAACGGCAATTCCAGGGAACGCCGAGCTCCTCTATGGTTTGCCCGCAAAAGAGCCCGCACATTGCTGCACGGGCTCTTCATATCTTAGACCAATCATAGTCGTTATTTAGCCTTTATACTGGCCGCTTTTGGGTTCGTGCAGCGTTGGGCTTTCGGTCGATTATTATTCTAATAAACTCCCTCAATCCCGCCTCGCCCGCTTCCCAAAATCGGCGCAGTATAAA
>JBGGNE010000425.1:0-3044 GCA_041287705.1 Methylacidiphilales bacterium
GCGCGAATGGAAAGAGCGGCGCCAGGCTCGTTCAGATCGTGCATCAGGTGAAATTCCGTAAGGCAGCGACCGCGCATGGCGGCAAGGAAGAGCAGCGTGGCTCGATCGAAACATCCGGCGGCGGCAAGCGCGGCCAGCTCACCGCAACCCGCTCCGGCCACGGCATTTGCATCCACCTCAAACTGCTGCAGCATGCCCAGCATAGCCAGCGAGGCCACCGTAACCGCAGGCTGGGCCGTATCCGGGCTGGAAAGACCGGCCAGCGGTTTACCGCTCGGCTGACCGTGGTTGCGGGACGTGGAATGTCCTTCCATAGCGGGCGGCGTTGGCCAGGGGAAAATGCGATCCGCGAGCAGTGGCGATTCAACGCCGGTTTGCAGCTCGGTATGCCCGATGACATCAAATGCGACCGGGAATGTGCAGACTGCATTGGCGGCCATGCCCGTGGAGGCGGCGGCAACGTCGGGGAACAGCATCGCCACGCGGCCGGGTGGCGGGCCGTAGCCGTGGAAAATGTTCTCCGGCAATGCCCAGGATTCTGCGGGATTGGCGGGCAGAAACTCCAGCGCAATGCGCAACTGGCGACGCAACTCACGGGCATCGCGGCTGACGAAGACGAGGCGGTTTTGATGCTGTCGCGAAAATTGCAGACGGGAATCCACCGCGCGCTGCGCAAGAGCCTGAGCCGTCAGGCCCTGGTTAAAAGCTTTATCCAGCTCCTTCAACTGAGTGATCAGCGGGCGGCTGGATTTGGCTGAAAACGCGAAGATCTCCACCGAATCCGCACGTACCGGCTCCACGCGCGCCGGGTGGCTTTCCTCCAGAACGAAGCAGTAATGCGTACCGTTCGGGTTATGGCTCCACAGACCGGCGAGGCGTTCGCGGCCGGGAACCGAGAACCACGGGCGGGATCCGGCGGAACTTTCCGACGTCACCGTCACGTTGGCCGCCAGCATTCCCGCCAGAGATTGCGATGCGGTTGGCGCCAGACCGCCGGGCGTGGCCGGGGGAATCGGAGGAGTCACCGGCCTGGCTGCCCCGGACTGCGCGAAAGCGCCCGCCGGCAAAAGCTTATGATGAAGGCTGAGCGTCAGACGGATCAGACCGCACACGCCCATGGCCGCTCCCAGGCGACCATAGATCGGCGCGGGAGTCGCCACAATACAGCGCGGGGGATTCTCGGTGGCCGCAGCCAGGCCGTGCCAGCCCATCCACGCCATCGGCACCACTTCGGCGCCGGGCATGGCGCTTTGCACCTCAACAAACTCGGCGCCATCGGGGCGAAGTCCGCCCTCCTGACATGCGGCCTGCCATGCTTTCAGGGCTGCAGCAATAATGCGCGAGCGCCCCGTGCCATCAGTCTGCGAGGCAGAGCCGGCTCCGCGGATAACGCCCCAGACACGGTCGCCGTCGCGATGAGCCTCACTCAGACGCTTCAGCACCACCATGGCCAGCCCTTCCTGCTCGGGCGGGGACGCCGAATGTCCCCACGCATTGCCACTGCCATACGGTGCGGGCACCGCCCCGCCTGCCTGCTGAGCCTGTGCTGCCGCAAGTGCCGCCGCCCCAGCCGCGTCCACCAGCGCCTGCCGCTCCACATCGCCCAGAAGCTGAACGCCGCCGGCAACCATGAGATCGCAGCGACCGCTCTCCAGCTCATCAACGGCAAGCTGAATCGCCGCCAGGCCCGCTGTCGGGCCGGAATCCACGGCGCCATGCAATCCCCGCAGACCCATGGTCTGGGCAATCATCTGCACGGCAGCTTCGTTATCGGAGGCAGCGGTAGCGTGCGGGTTGGTGTTAGGCGCTAAAGGTGATAATGACGACGCGCTGTCGCCGCCGGAAGGCAGTCCCGCCGCGCCGTTCTCAGCAACGGCCGCCGCAACGGAAGCGTAGGTAGGCAGGGTTGAAGTTCTCGCGCTGCTATGGGAGAAGCCGAGCACCAGACCCGCGCGTTCCTCTGCGCACGGCAGCCCGCCCGCCAGCGCTGCTGCGCCTTGTCCGGCCAGGCCGCCCGGTGAGCCGCTGTTGGCGCCGGAAGCTCCGTAGGCAGCGGCGTGGGTAAGCGCTTCGCGAACCAGAGACATACCGAGTAACGGCAGCGAATCGAGTTCGCGCGCGGTTTCAGGGGCCATGCCAAAGTCTGCCGGGTCAATTTCTACCTGCTTCAGAAGGGAAGCGGGCCAGCGAAATCCGGGCGCGAAAGACTGTCCGGGAAACTGACCAGCGAGTTGTTCCTCAGGAGTATATGCAGTACCTCCACCGGCTAAAGCATTGCTGTCCAAGCCGTTATTAAGCCGGGCCCAGAGCTCCGCAGAGGTTCCCGCCCCTGCCAGGCGGCACGCAAATCCGATAATGGCTACAGGCGTCGTCATGAAAGTGTAAAGAAAGCGCGAAAAAGCTGACACGAAGATTACCGTCTTTCGCGTCAGATGTACAACTGTGTAATGCGTAGTGTGAACGTTGCATCAATTTTTCGCGGAGCCCGATGTCCTAGCCAGCCCGTCGAAATAATGCCGGTGAGATCGCCACGTCAAGATGCCGGCAAAACCCACGACCAACGCCCGGATCACGCGTAAAAGTTTTTCGGAAAATACGTCTTCTATCGTATTGGATCATTATGCCCGTGCCGGCATACCGTCGGAAAGCATCAGTTGCCGTTGCAATAGCAGCGCATTGTTCAGCCTCTCCGCCAGTTGGGCAGCAAAGGCCCTTGCGGAACTTCTCAGCAGAAGTCTGGCCGCCGGAAGATTCTGCTCATTCTCACCAGACCCAACGCTCAGATTGATATAATGATGCTGATAGTGCCGGTTCAGCACAATACCATTGATTTCGCTCAGTTTTACCGTGAGCGGATATTGGGACGGCCAGGTTTTCAACATAGCGGGCACATGGCCCCCTTTCCGGCGTCAGAGGACGCCAGGAAAAGGATCTGATGAAACGAAGCCAAAGTTGTCGGGAATCCGGATCCCGACTACGCCAGGCTCTAACCCCGATAACGCTGCGCAATCGGCACGCGGCGGCCCATACCGAAGGCGCGGGTG
>JBGGNE010000426.1:0-15601 GCA_041287705.1 Methylacidiphilales bacterium
GTGGCTTCCGGACGCTCAATGGCCCTGGGGCTGACGGGTGAAGGAGCTGAACTCGACGGGGTATCCTTCAACGTGATGGCGGGACCGAAATCCGGCTCGCAGCGCACGCCGCTTTTGTAGGCTGCGTCGGTATTGGGGATGATAAATTTAACGCGAACTGTGTTGCTCGCCGCGTCGTTGACAGGGGAGATAAATTCCACCTTGGCATTTACGGTCTGCTGCGTTTCGGGAAGCACCAACGTGTATGCCTTCCCGGTTTCCAGCTTATAGGCCAGGGCTGGCGGAAGGAACATTTTGACTGACAGCTTATCCAGTTCCACAACGGTTAACACGTGGTTCGAGGCGTTAACACTGTCGGCCACATCCTTCTTTACTTCACTGATGATGCCATCAAAGGGGCTGCGCAACGTCAGGTAATCGATTTGAGCTTCCGTACGCTGTGCTTTCAGTCTGCTGACGATAAGCTCCAGTTCCGCCTTGGTGATTTCATCGCTGGAGATGCGACCTTTGCCCAGCGCCTTCATTTTGTCCAGGCGCTGAGACTGGATCTTGATCTCCTGCTGGGCAATCTCCAGATCCTTCTGAAAGATCTGGTAATTCTGACGTGCAAGAATCTCGCCCTTCTTTACGCGCTGCCCTTCCTTTACCATAACCTCGCTGATGACGCCCGCTTCCGGGAAGGACATCTTGATTTCGCGATAGGGCTCCGTATAGCCAAAGGGATTGGCGGCCGAGGCCTGGACAAGAGTAAGCCATACAGCGAGTGCTGCGGCGATAACAGAAAAACGTGGAAACGTCATACGGCGGGTGGGCAAAAGCAGCCCTATTGGAAAGTGATCTTAGTAAGATGAATAAAGCAGAACAGAGTCGGCAGTCGAGTCCAATGTCAGGAATTCCCGCCTGACAGGGCAGGGGACGACGGGTTAGCTGCTGTGTTTAAAGTGGCGTTTCAGTTTGTGAAAACGCTCGTCCTGAAGCATCATGAGTTTGCGCTGATACCGTTGTTCCAGTTCCGTGCGGTTCTGTACGCGAAAGGCAAGCCGCACAAATCCGGGAGAAACTTCCCCTTCTTTGGACGCCCTGGCTTTGCGAATCTGTTCGCCTTCTTTCACTCCAAAAGTATTAAAGAGATAATCATCTGCGGAGAGGAAAAATTGCGCGCCGCCCGGTTCACCTTGTCGACCAGCTCGACCGGACAGCTGACGATCCAGGCGAGGTGAGTCATAGCGTTCCTCGCCAAGTACCATCAGTCCGCCCACTTCCTCAGCGCCTGGCCTGAGTTTGATATCCGTGCCGCGCCCTACCATGTTCGTGGCGATCGTAATGCGCCCTACTTCTCCGGCGCGGGCGATCAGTTCTGCTTCCTGTTCGTCCAGCCGCGCGTTGATGACGCAGGCCTCGATTCCCAAAGCGGCAAGGCGCTCGGCAAGTTCCTCACTTCGCTGGACAGAGCGCGTACCGGCCAGAATGGGCTGGCCCAAAGCATGGCGCTTCTTTATCTCCGCGATGTACGCCGTCATTTTTTCCTCCCAGGATCGGAAAATGCGGTCCGGCAGGCGGCGTAACTGGCTTGGCTTGTGACGAGGGACGGGTTCCACGCCCAGCCCGTAAATATCGTCGAGTTCGGCCGCGCTTTCCCGGGCGGTGCCTGTCATGCCGCAAAGGTGCGGGTAACGCTGGAAGAAAGTCTGTCGCGAGATGCTTACCTGCGACTGCATTTCAGGCGAAATTGTGGCGTTCTCCTTAGCCTCCACTGCCTGATGCAGCCCTTCTCGCCATTTACGGTCGGCAAAGCCGCGTCCGGTGTTTTCGTCGATAATCTCTACCTTGTCCTTACGCACCAGGTAATGGCCGTTGAGAATGAAGCATTCCTGTGCCCGCAGTGCCTGTTCCAGATAAAAGTGCCATGCTCGCGTCAGCACTTCGGGATTCCGGGGGTGAAACTCCGGCGAGTAAATCTTTTCCAGACCGGCTGGCAGAAGTGTGACGTTCCTTTTCTGGTCATCGACCTCATAGTCCACGTCCTTCTTGAGCGCTTTAGCCAGCTCATTGGCCTGCCGGTAGGCGGGTGCGCCGGGATTTTCGCTGCCCAGCGCGGGGCTAATGATGAGCGGCGTAATGGCTTCATCAATGAGCACGCTGTCAATTTCATCCACCACCGCGTGATGAACCACTCGTTGCACATAGTCACCCTTCTGGCCGCGCTTGCCCATCAGGTCGGTTGAAAGCTTTTCACCCAGGGACAGTGAGCCCTGGTCCAACAGCTTTAACTGATCGCGCAGGTAATCAAACCCAAACTCGTAACCCGTCCCATAGGTGATCTCTGCCAGATAAGCCGCGCGCTTCTGGTCGTTGTTATCCTTTTCCTTCAACACGCCCAGGCTGATCCCAAAGAAGTCCAGAATCGGCCGGATAATTTCCGCATCACGTTCCGCAAGGTAGCGATTTACCGTCGCCACATGGACACCCTTGCCTCCCAGCGAAAGAAATGCGGCCGCCAGACCCGCCACCAGTGTCTTGCCTTCACCCGTCGCCATTTCCGCGACCAGTCTGCGCCCCATGCAGAGCGCACCATATATCTGAACATCATAGGGTCGAAGTCCAGTAGCTCGTCGCGATGCCTCACGCAGCAGGGCAAAGGCGTGGGTGGTGGTAGTTGTGTTTGCCTTCCCATCTCTGCGAGCCTGAGTCGCGCATGTGTTCCACATATCCCGCATGCTTTCCTGGGACATGGACAGAACCTGGGGCTCCATACGCTGTATTCCGGCTATCAGCGAGCGCAGCTTACTGGAGGCCGAAAAGGGAAGCAGGGAGGTGAGACTGGAGAAAAAGGGGCTCATGAGCGGGCAGGGGACTGGCCAAATCTTTATTATACAGGCCAGTTTGACGCGGGAAAAATTGCGCGGGGATTTTTTATCATACAAATGAGTAAATGCCGGGGGATCACGCTGCCCTGGAGTTACTTGGCTGTATAATAATCGAGTTTTACATAAAAGCGAAGCCCATTATACAGGTAGAAGCGCAAATAAGCCTGTTTGGTACAAAATTGGTATAAATAAGACCAACAATGAAGATTATATCATTTGGAATGTAAGAACGGAAAGGCAGATCTTACGTTGAATGTTCAAGCGCCATAATGAAGCAGTGTGCCTTGCAAAGTGTGACAAAATAGCAGCTGCGTGCAGAGTGCGGCTGAATATTATGGCCACGGACCCAAACAGACCCGTTTGCCGAAAAAATGTAAATGCTTGAAAACAAGAGATTAGCGACAGACGCTTTTGCCAGCGCAGCCGGTTGCTTCTCTTGGGAGAAATTGAGATTTTCATGCAGGTAACGAAATTAATTATGAATCAACAGAATGCGGCACATAGCCGCGTTACTATTACCCTGGAATTGAGCTAAACTTAGATAAATTCCTATAAATATGAAAAAGGCGTACGATTTCCTTTGCATTTTTCAGAGAATTGCTTGAAAACGTTAGCAAGCCAATGTTATTGACGAGATTGAATTTAGACAGAAAATATATGTCAGACGTATGACATCTGACTAATTACATATTTTTGTTTAGAATTTTCTTTAACTCGCTGAAAATATAGGCATTTATTGAACCATGAAACGAGAGATCTTCAATCATTGCGGTAAAGCACTCTCTCTGTTAGTCCTCACGATGACCGTGGCTGGGTGCACGCAGCGCTCGAATAGTGAACCGGACTTACAGACGGAGTTCCACGGCGTTATCCAGGGCTATAAGTCCGAAGCCGACAGAATGGCGGCCCAGGATGCCAAGAGCTACGGCAATAAGGACCTTCCTGCCGTTCCCAGCGAATTTCAACCGCCTTCTCAGCAGTTGGTGGAAAAAGCTATCGGTGGAGCCGGTTCCACCAAGTATCGCCTGGAAGAGTTGTTTGCTTCCGCACTTCGGCATTCCTCCCAGATCCGTGTATTCAGCGATATCCCGCTGATTCGCGAAACGGGTATCCAGGAAGCGAAAGGTATTTTTGATACCAACCTCTTTGTTGAAGCGGCCTACGACAAAATCAATGAGCCTACGGGCAGCGTTCTCACTTCGGGCGGTCCTCGCCTGATTCAGGAAGAAACGCGCGTAGAAGCCGGCGTCAAGAAGAAGTTCATTACCGGCACGGAAGTAACCGTTACCGAAAAGCTGGCTCACACAAACAGCAATTCCATTTACTTCACGCCCGATCCCCAGAATACCGCGGAAGTGACCATGCGTGTTGTCCAGCCCCTGCTGAAGGGCGCCGGCATCTGCTATAACACCGCCGTTATGCGTGTGGCGAAGATCGACAGCGATATCGCCCGCCAGGAATTCGTACGCCAGACCGAGTCGCATCTGCTGGAAATCAGCCGTTCTTACTGGGCTCTGCATCTGGCCCGCAGCCTGTACTTCGCGAAGAAGCGCACTGTGGATGATGTCGGCGAGATTCTCAGCGATCTCGAAGGCCGCTCTGACCTGGATACCGTACGCACCCAGACAATGCGTGCCCGCGCCAGCTACGAAGCCCGCAAGGCCGATCTGATACGCTCCGAGGCCGCTATTCGTAATGCGCAGGACCGCCTTCTTGCTCTGGTGAATGATCCCGCGATGCGTGAGCGTTCCACTTCCGAAATCCTGACTGGCAACAAGCCTGTGACGAGCGAAGTGCGTGTTGATGTGCGCGCCGCCGCCGCAACGGCTCTCGCGTCCCGCCCGGAAATCTCCCAGGGCTTCAGCCAGCTGAAAGCCGCCATGGTGCGTGAGAAGATGCAGCGCAATGAAGTGCTGCCGACCCTCAACCTGCTGCTGGAAGGAACGCTGAGCGGTCTGTCCGGTGACAATCGCCGTGCCGAAGCCTGGACAAACCGCTTCGATGAAGGCGGCCCGGGCGTCATGGCCGGTGTTCGTGCCGAATTCCCCCTGGAAAATAACGAAGCCCGCGCCCGTCTGCAGCGTCGCCGCCTGGAACTTCGGCAGCAGTTCAACCAGCTGCAGACGACGGTGGAAACCGTTCTGCTGGAAGTCAAAGTCTCCGTCCGCGAAGTCAAGACCTCCTACCGCGACATTCAGGCCAAATATGCTTCCTATCAGGCCAGCAAGGAAGAAGTGGATGATCTGAAAGCCCGTAAGTCTGTGATTCTGACTTCCAACGACATGACGGGTGCCACCTACCTCGACAGCCTTCTGAATGCCCAGGATCGTCTGACCGGTAATGAAGAAGAGTTCCTGAAGAGCGTGGCCACCTACAACGTGGCGCTGACTAACCTGCAGAAATCTCAGGGCACTCTGCTGAGCTACGAGAGCGTGCGTATGCAGCGGACCAAGGATGACCAGGGTCTGCCTCAGTACAACCTGGAAAAGATTGTGCCCACCAAGAACGGTCCGGTCGCTCCCAAGTCCAACGGCGAGCCCGGCAAGTCCGCACCCACCACTCCTTACGGCCCGGTTGATGCCCATGTGTCTCTGCCTGCCAAGAATAGCGGCAGCGCGGTAGCCCGCAGCAATTCCAGCTCCGGCAGCAAGGGCAAGGTTGCGGGACCGGTTGCTCCCAAGGCTCCGCAGGCCCCCGAAGCGAACAAGAAGACTGTGGCTACGGAAGAAACTGCAGCGCCCAGCGCTGATGAGTCCGCACCTGCCAGGAAGGCGGCCTCGACCCACGGCAAATCCAATGGCTCCAGCACCCGCTCAGCATCCACCAAGCTGCCCGCCGGTCCTGTACTCTCTCAGGCTGACTAACCAAAAGATTCTGACAGACTACCTTATTGCGAAAAGGCGCTCCATTACGGGGCGCCTTTTTTTATTTACACACTACCGGTTTAATACCGCGAAGCTTGTTTCGTCCGCCTTCAATATGTTGGCAGATCGACCCTTCGAGCTGCCCCGGAGCTTGCTTCGGGGTTCTTTACTGCCTCTGCTGAGATGAGAGAAGCAAGACGGAAGTATTAAGATGGATGAAAAACTTCATCCGCCGCAACTGATGGCATGGCAGACCTCATCAAGTCGGCCGCAGGCAGGGCTATTCGAAGGCAGACACGCGAGGAAAGGGCGCGACTTACCCCAACACTGACCAGGCTTTCCATATACGCCGTGACTTACGAATTCGCGGCAATCTTGACCAGAATTTCGCGTTTGGTGGCCAGACCCACTTTTTGATCCACGGGCACACCGTTGCGGAAGAATACCATCGTGGGGAGGTGAATGACGTTATAGCGTTGCGCCAGTTCGGCTTGCTTGTCCACGTCTACCTTGACTACTTTGACTTTGCCAATCTGTTCCTTGGCCACTTCCTCAAGCAGGGGGGCAACCATACGGCAGGGGCCGCACCATTCCGCGTAGAAGTCTACCAGCACAAGTCCAGGGGTCTTGAGGACTTCTGCGTCGAAATCGTAGCCTTTAAGGGTGGCGACTGCTTCGGTTTTTTCAGGAGCTTCAGGCATGGTATTTGTGATGGGATAGAGAAATGAAAAGGGCGGACAGCGGTAGAATATACCGCTTCCGCCCCTGGAGAATCAATATCGATTTAACCCGCTGGGTCAGATCAGAGATTCATGCCGAGATAGATGGCCGTTGCCCAGCTGAGCAGCGCCGCGACGATCGCCAGACCGTTCACGAGACCGGAGCTGCCTTCTTCTTCCGCTACCGGCTGGTAGGAAGGGGTAACCGGGGCGGGACGGGTAGGTGCCGTTACAGGTGCTGCGGCTTTGGTCGTGGCTGAAGATGCGGGACGCGCTCCGCCAGCGGGCTTGATGCCACCGGGAACGCCGCCAGCCTGCGGCGGAGGAATAATGGCTGGTGTAGGATTCGCGGGAGCCGGAATGGGGGAGGGGATTGCCGTGGAGGGCGGAACGGAAGGCTGACGCGACTGAGAAGGACGCGCGTTGCTGCCGCCCTTCAGGTTGCGGATCTGGATCGTTTCCTTGGCAGGAGCCGGGATGGATGACGCAGAGCCATCCGTAGAGGCCGGGCGCGCTGCGGGAAGGGCTGCCATAGGTGCGGGAGCGGCCGGCAGTCCACCGGGGGCGCCAGGGGGGCGGATCGAGGGAAGTCCGCCAGGAGCGGGCGCGGAAGGATTGATGGAAGGAGGCGCCCCTATGGCCCCGGGGGGGCGGATGACCGGCAGGGCACCCGGTGCTGGAGCCGCACCACCAGCAGAAATGCTGGGCGGGCGGATTCCGCCTGGTGGCGGAGCCAGGACGGGCAGTTGCCCAGGGAGAGGCTTCGGGAGCGAGGAAGGAGGAGTGCCCTGCGGGCTGGGGGGTGTAGGTGTGGACATGGTGGCGGGAGCGGGGGGCAGAATAGAAGGTGCCGGGGACGTGACAGGAGGCTTGATGAGCTGGGGCAAAGGCTTGGGAGCGTCGTCAACAATGGGGGCGCGGGCCGTGGGCAGCGCTACGTTCAGTTGCTGACTTGCCCGCCGGGGGGGCAGAGTGATGCGCAGCGTTTCTTTTTTAGGCGCCGCGGTCTTTACCGAAGGCGGTGCCAGCACAGGTTTAACTCGGGGCGGAAGTGGGGAGCCGTCTGGATTGGTTTCTGACATGTAATTGAGCCTGGGTAAAATGCTGGTCAGGTCAGCTAAGCGCAGCATCCTGTCTGAGGGATGCGCGCTTCTGCTGAAAGTTTGGATTGCCGGCTATCCGATGCGCCATGTGTCCTATTGCCTTTTGTGCAATTATGGCGATGGAGTCAATTCAATTTCGCTCGCAACCCCCTCTTCGTTTGCCGCCGGCTAAGGTCAGGTAAATGTCGCATAAAAACGGCGCAATTACCATGCTAAATGCTGCCCATGCATCAAAAAGTTGCACGATTATTGACGCTGGACTCCTGTTTGACAATTCGGGGAGGGCCGGCGTGTATGGGCTCGCTTCATCAAAAATGCTCAAATTCTTTCGTAATAAGTATTGCGCTATTTTCGATTATCCACTATACCTCCTTTCATCACTTCCATTCATTGTTTTATGAACTCGATATCCTCTCAGAATGCACATCGTTCCTGCTGCGGCACTAGCCTCGGACAGAAGATTGGTGCGACGTATACAGGATGGTCGAAGTTGGGTTTTGACCCGATGGAACGAGATCTGCGCCATGAAAGTAGTGACAGCGCGCGATCGCAGGCGTTAGCCCGGGGCGATTCAGGTTTAACACCCCCCGCAACAGGTATTTCGGAACAGCCGCGACTGCGACTCGGGGAGATTAGCCGAAAATAACACGGAACAAATCTTTTGGGCGTGCATTCCCTCATCTGTGCCGGGTCTATGGATCCGGGACGGGTAAACAGGGACTGAGCTATGGCGCTGGATTGCCTGGAATCGAAAAATCGATGACGGCAGACAGGGCCAGGAGCTTACGACCAGGGAACGCTGCATAAGCGTCCGTAGTTCAGGCAGGCAGTCAGAGCGGAATCTCAGCGGTGGATTATGGATCCTTGTGGTGGCAAATCTTGGTGACAAGACTCCATTTCAGAATTCACGGATCACGTTGAGAGGTGGGATGGGCAGGATGGCGGGTTGAGCAGGTGCAGCAAGGGCTGCAGCCAGACAATGACAAGCGCGAATCGCAAAGCATTAGTTGCGGATGACGCGTTTTCAGGACTCTGGCGGCACTTTTGGGTGAGTGCCTTTGCTGGGATCCCTACTGCCGCTTCTCTTTTGCCGTCCACGCTCCTGCTGCCGCCTCTTTCTCTCCAGATTTCGCAGTCGCGCTTGTTCCCGTTTTCTGTGCCTTGTCCGTCGTGCTTCGGCTCGCTGTGGCTCACTTTTTTCGCGCAGTAATTTCAGCGGAAAAGAAATGCAGCGAAAAGGGGCCGTTGGATTAGGCACAAATCGAGCCCCGTAGTGGGCTCATCGCTTCAGACCTACGGCTGTACGCTACCTTCATAGTGTACTTCTTTAGGACACGCTGGAGCTACGTCTTTAAACATACGTTAATGCTACATGCATAGCGGATCCTGAATCCGCAAAATCGTCTGCAATTACACACCTAAGCTGAGCGCTTAAAACACGCTTCGCTCGTCACTATTGCAATTATTTCGCTCGCGTAGCCCAACCAGCAGAGGCACCCGACTTAAAATTGGGATGTTGAGAGTGCAAATCTCTCCGCGAGCACCCAATTGCCAACCCTACGCCCATATGTCCCAAGAAAAGGAGCACCACATGGAGGAAGACATAACTACCAGGGCCATGGTCCTTATCCTGAATCGCTGCTGGATCGCTATCGACGTCCGCACGCCGCAACAGGCATTTGTACACATGGCCACAGACACCGCCTTCGGCCTGGATATCGACGGAGATTCCATTACGCCAGTGAGCTGGAGCAAGTGGATCAGGCTGCCCGTTCGTGCCGGGGATAACTCCGTGCGAACCCCGCGCGGTCTGGTTCGCGTGCCGACCGTTCTGGTGCTGGCAAACTTCGACAAGGTGCCCCGGCGCCGTCCCCGTTTCAGCGTACGCGCACTGTACGCCCGCGACGAAGGCCGATGCCAGTACACCGGTCGCCCGCTGAAGCACGGTGAGGGCAACATTGATCACGTCGTCCCCGTATCCCGAGGCGGCGTAACGTCCTGGGAGAACTGCGTGCTCTCCTGCCGCGATGTCAATCACGTCAAGGGCAACCGTCTGCCTGCCGAAGCCGGCCTGCGCCTGCTGAAGCGTCCGACCGTTCCCCGGGAACTGCCCGTTATCCACTACCGGAATTTGTCCGGCGTAGCCACGGAAGCGCGACAGTTCCTGAAGCTCTGACCCTGCGTGATGTGGCTATAAACCCTTAACCCAACCACCTGGCGCTGGACCCCCATCCCCAGCGACGGCAAAGCCGTCAGCTAAAGGGTCCAGCGTCACGCTGGCTGGCTGGTTGGCGTCTTTGCACGATCTGATCCTGTCCTGCGAATCGCTCTCAACATGATGCTGAGTGACGTTGGACAGGCTCCGTCTCGCGCAAAGACGCCAGCCTGCACCACATGAATTACCCGGACTACACCAGCCCGAATTCTTCTGCAAGTTCCTCGGCAGGATAAGTCGCGATCTCCGCCAGAGTCGGATGATAGTGCGGAATCGTCGCCAGATCCTTCACCGTACCGCGGAAATACATCACCGCGATCAGCTCATGAATCAAATCGGAAGCATGAGGTCCCACAATATGCGCACCAATTATTTCTCCGCGCGTCGGCTCCGCAATCACCTTAACAAAGCCTTCGGTCGCGCCCATGATCATCGATTTCCCGTGATCATCAAACGGATATTTAGCGGCCTTGAACGCTGTCCCCGCAGCCCTCGCTTCCTTTTCCGTCACACCCACCGAAGCAATCTCCGGGTGAGTAAAGGTAACCGTAGTCTTTAGGCGATAATCCATCGTTCGCGCGGCGCACGGTGCTTTGCCGGTTACCTCATCGCAGGGCTGAATATGGCTTTCAGTGGGCGCCTCGTGTCCGCGGCTGCCTGGTGACAGATCGCTCGCTTCAACGCCGGGCAATCCCACCGGGCCGCTGCCTGCCAGCAGGGTGACATCCGCGCTTTTTCCTGCGTCTCCGCGCAGCAATTGCACGGCGTTCCATGCGGCGCACTCTCCCTGCGAGATCGCCACATGCACAATTTCATAAAGACCCACCACGTCGCCCGCGGCAAAGATGTGCTCTGCCGAAGTGCGCATTCCCGAATCAACGCCGATCGCTTTTCCCTTCAACTCAACGCCGGCCGCCTCCAGGTTCAGATCCTTCACGCGTGGCTCGCGGCCCAGAGCAAAGAATATTTCCTCGGCGGTCACTGACTTTTCGACACCTTCGTGAGTAAAACGGACAGTCTTGCCATCAGGACCGCTGGATACATCGATAAGAGATGTACCGGTTAGCAGATTCACGCCGTCTTTTCGAAATGATTTCTCGATAACCTCGATCACGTCGTCATCGTTTTCCTTGAGAATATGGGCGCTACGCTGAAGCAGCGTCACTTTGGTACCCAGATGCGCGTAATATTGCCCCAGCTCCACCGCAATGACTCCGCCGCCCAGCACAATAATGGATTCTGGCAGATGCTCATTGTCCAGGGCTGTATCGCTCGTCAGATAACCGGCTTCTTTCAGTCCCGGGACCTTTACGGGCGAGATTTGGGAGCCGGTCGTCAGGATAAACGTTTTGCCCGTGATGGTTGCCGGAACCTCCGCGCCTGACTTGCCAACCGCTTTCAGTGCCAGCGTATGCGCATCTGTAAAACTCGCAGTGGCGCGATAAAAGGTAAATTTGCCGGATTCGAGCTGCTCTTTTCGGTAATCCGCAAAGCCGCCGATGAGTGTCCGCTTCCTCGCAATGATTTCTTTCACCACGGGCGCGCCTGGCTTTACGTCCAGACCGAATTCACGGGCTCGCAGAATCTCATGCCAGCGGTAGCTGCTTTCCAGCAATGTCTTGGACGGCATGCAGCCGCGCAAGATACACAGACCGCCCACGTCCGGGCCGCCTTCCACCACCGCCACCCGCGCCCCGAGGCTCACGGCTGTCCGCGCCGCCGCATAACCCGCACTGCCACCGCCGACGATCACCACATCAAATTCATTGCTCATAAGGAAAGGAAGAAGAGAAGAGAGAATGAAACCCCCTTATACTTACATTAGGATGCGCCATGGGGCAATTGCAATGATCCTCCACTGAAGCCCCGTTGTTTCACAGGGCAATCCGTTCCTTAAGCTCAGCCACCTTTTTGCCTGGTAAGCGATGAGTAGCTGAACTCTGCGTGAGATCCCTGCGCTATGACCTTACTTTTACGGGCATTCCTGTCTTGGCTGCTTCAGCCATCGCTTCGATAATGCGCAGACCCGCGGCAACACGATATGGAAAATCTTTGGACGGAACAGTCTGTGTGGCGACAGCCCGATGAAAGCTTTCCCACTGATATTCGCCGCTGGTCCCTTGAATCGTGATGTTCTCCAGTATTTGTGACTTCTCGTCGCGCACTGCCACGAGCTGTAATGATGCGGTGGAACCTGCTTTCGCTTCGGCACCCACATTGCGGTAGACTGTGCCTGCTTCAAAGTTCAGCGTCATGGAGTTGCGGTACCACGCGCCGTCATCAATACAGAACGAAGCCAGAATGCTGACCAGAGCGCCACTCTTGAAGCGAATGAACACCTGGGCATGATCGGGCGTCGGGCGCTCAGTGAAGAGGCGCGATGACATGACATAGACTTCCTCGGCGGGGCCGAAGATCTCAACCGCGTCATTAATGGGGTAGATGCCGATACGGAAAATCGGGGCCACGGGGCAAAGCTCAGGATCATCCAGCCAGGTGCCATCCGGCTTTTCACGATAGCCGACCCATGTGCTGATCTGCGCGGAAACCGGGGTGCCCAGGGCGTAGTGCTCCTGCCACGCCCGAATCTGTGCAATGTCTGGAGGCAGCAGCGGGGAGGGGGAATTCAGATGAATAATGCGACCGAGGGAAGCGGCTTCTTCCAGAACAGTAAACCCGGCATCTGCGTCACGCTCAAACGGCTTGGTGGTCATGACATCCTTGCCGGCACGGATGGCCATGCGCAACAGATTGGCGCGACCTGCGGGACCCGTGAAAAGACCGATGGCCGGGATAGACTTATCCGCCAGGATTTCATCGTAAGTGCGCGCTGGTACGCCGAGTTCTTCGGAATACTTCGAAGCTTTGGCGGGATCTAGGTCGCATACCGCGACGATGCGGTAAAAGGCGGCGGCGTTTTCGCTCTGCAGCTGTTTGAGTATCCAGCGGCCAAACCCCAGGCCGACTATGGCGATAGGCAGCGGCACAGGCGCTGGCGGCATGACAGAAGGTGTTGCGGACGAATCGCTTACAGTATCCATGAAAAAGTAAAGATGAGACTGGGGCAATGCGGATGAAATCCCATCCGCATTGTGGAATATATCAAGTGCAGAAACAGAACAGCAGTAAAATCGTGCCCTGCCGTTACAAGTTCTTTCCTGCGTGGTAAATGCGATAGGTGTTTCCCTGACCATCGCGCGCAGTGAATTCATACGCGCCAGTTGCGCTCTGTTCCGGGGCGGCGACGAAACTGGCCTGCTGATCTTTCATCTGCCGATGCAGCTTATCGACCTCCTCCGGCGAAGCCAGACTAAGAGCCACGCGAGCAAGCCGTTGGTCGCTGCCAAGAGCGTCATGGAGGAAGATTTCTGCACCGCGGCGGGGCTGGTCCGAAGTGATAATCCAGCTCGATTCGCCGTTCACATCTGCCTCAAGCGTCTTGCCGAAGACAATGGCCTTCACTTTGCCTGCACCGGTTGCCCGCAGTGTTGCGCTGTCCCAGGTACGTGTCAGCATTACATTGGGACCGAGAGCCCCGGGATCTCCTTCCGGCGCAATACTACGTACAGAAAACCCGCTCTGGCGATCGTTGCCCAGGCTGAGCGTTCCCGTGCCCGTCAGTACCAGCGTATCGGCTGGCATACGACGCAAAACTGCTCCGTATTTGCCGCTGAACGACACATCCGCATCGCTCCACTCCGTGCCCTTGTGGGCGAAGAAGAGATGATCATCCGCGCCTGTTTCGGAGGACAGTTTCACTTTGGCACCAATCACTGTCGGTTTACCCGAGGTCGCGTTCGCATCCTGCGAATAGACGGCCTCAGTCGAAAGATCCGAAGATTTCCCTGCTGCAACAGGCTTCAGTATGGCCAGCGCCGCCTTCATTCCGGGCTGAGAAAGCTGCAGGTGCCGCATCCCGAAGCACTGATCGGGTGTTGAGTGGTACTCCAGAATCGAAAGCTGCGAAATCTCCTCGGACTGGAATGTCTGGCCGGGCAGCGAGACAACAATATCGGTGCCAAAGCGTCCCTTGAATCGATACGCTTGTCCGTTGCTGCTTCTGGCGAGTGCAGCGGGTTCTGCTCCGTTTTTCTCGGATGCAGCATCTTCATCCGCCACAGCCTGCAGGTGCCAGTGCACGGGTGTTGCCGCATCTGCTTCGGGAAGATCCAGCGCGTCATGCACCACCATATAGCTGTCGCCAACCCAGGTGTAGCTGCGCACCACAACGGGGTTCGGCTTGGCAAAGCGACGGTACGATTCCTCCACCAGCTCGTGACGGCAGAGGTCGCTGAGGAAAACAGGCTGGCCGGGCCGGATGATTTCAGGGTGAACGCCCTGAACGAACTGATAAGCAGGGTGTACCTGAGCATGGCTGCCTTCGGTCTGTTCCGGCAGAAAGATTCGTTCCACATGCCCTGCAGAAAGCGGCATGTGCGTATCGAAGAATGAGAGCGTGCTGTGCCGCCACGTTTCGCCTGCCTCGCCGCCGTCGTACACCAGCGGCTTGCCCTCAGCGAAGAGCAGGAAGCTGCCCTCTGTACGATGATAGCGGTAGCCGCCCGGACCCTGCTTAATGAGGATGTAGTTTTCCTGAGGAGTATTGACGTGGCTGCGCAATACGGCCCCGAAGCCTTCCAGGCGACGGCTGGCCAGAGTGGCCTGGGCGCTCTGGGGAATGTCGGTTTCTTCGATAGAAGTAAATAACAGACACAGATTGCCGAATGCCGCGCCGGCGGAAGCTTCGTGGAAGGGATGTTCGCCAACCTGTTCAATCACATTGTCATCGTTGTAGATGAGGCGAAGGCCATCCGCGTTGGAGCAGAAGTAGGCATCGGTTAAGTGGCGGGCGAAATCAGGATCCGTCTGCTGAAACAGCTTGCCGATGAAGAAGTAGTGCTCCGGCAGCCAGCGCCCGATCGCGGCGTGATCTCCAATGGGCGGAACCTTGCGCGTCTTTTCGCTCTTGAGGTACCACTCCTCGTTGCCGGCACGCATGGCTTCGTACGAGACGGGCTGCGGAGGTGTAAGCAGGACAACGGCCCATTGCAGAAACTCTTTAAGCCGGGGTATTTCAGCGACGTTCAGCCGCCCGTGGCGCGCCAGATGATAGACCAGATTCATCCGGCACTTGGCGGCATGCAGGTAGTAGCAGGCGGGGTTCTCGTACCATTTGCCGCTGCCGGGCGTGCAGTAAACACCGAGCGCCTTGTGGGTTCGTTCGATGGTATGGTCAACAAACTTGACGGCGTCGGGATGTCCGTCGAACACAATGCCGATCGTGCCGATGATATCCGTGCGGTCGGCTTCGAAGTTAGCGTTGCGGGCGTTAAAGCGCCAGTTCATGAAGTCTTCCTCCATAAACATGTGACCAGCAAGGATAAAGAAGGCGCGAAGCTCACGCTCTTCCTCCACTGTGAAGACGCCACTGGCGGCCAGCATGTCGTAATCCTCCGCCCACTGTGTGATGGAGCGTCCGCCGACCGGCGAATACATGTCGCACCAGTCGCGGCCCAGCAAAATCATTTTGGATCGAATGGGAGCGACTGCCGCCAGTTCGGTGCGTTTTCGCCATGCCACGAGCGGATTCCCTTCCACCGCGAAGGATAGCCCTTCGACCGGGCCGCGAACTTCCTGATCCGAAATTTTCTGCCAGATTCTTTTCAACCTGGGGCTTCGTGTCTTCTCGCGTAACGCGAAGAGTTGCTTGCGCTTAAGCACGGTATTGGGACGCGCACGGCTGTCGGCCTCGTCCAGGTGCCAATCCTTGAACTCCTGCAGGCGAGGGGAGGAGTTGGAGTGCTGGACAAAGGCGATCTGTTTCCATGGGCCA
>JBGGNE010000427.1:0-7092 GCA_041287705.1 Methylacidiphilales bacterium
GCGCTTTTTTGTCAGCGCGGCTTCCACGGTCAGGCTCTGCACATTGATGTTGGATGAGCACAGGGCGGCAAGCTGAGGGGGCAGCGCGCCAACGTGCGTCGGCTGGATACCCTCCGCGTCAATAAGGCACGGCACCTCCACGCAGCAGCCCTGCAGCAGGTTGGTGATGAGGCCGCGGTTCGGCACGTTGCCGTAGATGACAGTAGGCTGATTGGTAACATGCGCACGGATAATCTGGCTGCCGTACTCCAGGCTGCGCGAGTTGATCGTGATATCGCCCGTATCGTCGCCCAGCAGCGCCTTTTCTTCTTTATTCCAGGTCTTGATGATCGATTCGCAGCGACGCATGTACTCGTCGAGCGGGATGTCATACTTATTGATCACTTCTTCGCCGTGATGGATAAAATACGGCACGTATTCGCTCTGATGTTCGCTGGACTCCGTAACGAAGTAACCCGTGCGGCGCATCATCTCAAAGCGCACTTTCTCCTGCGACGTATTATTCTCCAGGAACTTGAACAGCAGCGGATAAGCGTCCTGCTTCTTATATTCAAACTTCAGGAAGAACGCCATGTGGTTGATGCCGGCCACCTTGTACGTAATGTCCTCATAAGGCAGCCCAATAAAACGGGCCAGCTGATGCGAAGTGCCCTGAACAGAATGGCACAGACCGACATGCGGGATGCCAACGGCGCGATCCACCGCCCAGCAGAGCATGGCCATAGGGTTGGTGTAATTCAGCAGCATGCACTCGCGGGCGCCAACTTCGGCGATATCCTGCGCAATCCTGGTGAGCACGGGGATGGTACGCAGCGCGCGGAATACACCGCCCACGCCAAGCGTGTCGGCGATCGTCTGGCGCAGACCGTACTTCTTGGGGATCTCAAAGTCGCTTACGGTGGCGGGCTTGTAACCGCCGACCTGAATGGTGCAGATGACGTAGTTGGCATTCGCTACCGCCTCGCGCTGGTTCAGCGTTGCCACTACTTTCGCCTTCACTTTCAGCTTGTCGATGATGCGCGTCGTCATCACCTCGGCCACTTTCAGCCGGGATGGATCAATATCCATCAGGCAGATGGTCGCTTCGGAAAGTTCGGGGTACTGCAGGATGTCACAAAGCAGATTTTTCGCAAAGGTGACCGATCCCGCACCGATCAAAGTAATCTTCATGGGTCCTTATTCTTATACAGAACCTCGAAATCGCGAGAAAAATGATGTGATATAACCAGCGCTTTTGTGATATTACATTTTATTATGCCCCTCCCGGCAGCTAACGCATCGCATCCTTCCCTTCTCTCAGTCCCCTACGCGCATCGGAACGAAACTCGTTTCAACAGCCGCTATTATTGGGAATGTATGAATCGTGGAAGCGACGCTTTCGTGATAGTCCAGCTTACCCATAGCGGATCCGGCGCCGTGGCGGTCGGCAAACGCCGGTGGGAAGTCCCCGCGGGTCATGCACTTGTCGCGGTTGTGCCGGAGCCCTTGCGCTACTTCTACCCGCCTGAAGCGCGTGATCCCTGGACGTTCTCCTGGATCAACTGCTACGGTGTGCTGGCCGAGCAGATCGGCCGTCGCTTTCGCCAGCAGTTCGGCCCCGTCTGCCCGCTGCCGCAGGGGTCTCCCGCCGAGCAGGCCATGAGGGAGATCATCGACGCCGTAATCGAGCGCCGCTTTGTCGATCCCTACGAGGCGAGCGAGGCCGCATACGGTTTCTGGATGAAATGGTGGCGCCAGCTCGATCGCGCACGCGATACGGAAGGCGGCGCGGTCCAATCGGTAATCACCTACTGCCGTGATCACTTCCGTGAACCCATCCGCATTAAAGATCTGGCGGCGCGCGCCCAGCTCAGTCGCGAACATCTCTCCCGCATCTTCCGTGAAAAAACCGGACAGCCTCCTGCAGGATATCTGCGGCAGCGCCGAGCCAAGGCAGCGGGCGAGCTTCTGCGCCGTACATCGCTGCCACTGAAGGAAATCGCGTTGCGCTGCGGCTTTCAGTCCGAACGCCAGTGCCGCGAGGCGTTTCAAAGCGAGTTCGGCGAAGCACCGCAAATCTATCGCAAGCGGGCGCGATAGACATGGAGCACCTGAGACTGGCATAGTTCCGTCACCGAGAGACCGGACTTCCTTTGACGGGTAAGGCCGGTGAGTTCGTCCCGGTACGGGAGTTTCTGCAGGCGCGCTTTTCCCTTCACTTCCACGCTTCCTGTTGTCCTTGTGTAAAGATCACTTTTTCGTCTGAGTTCAATGAAACAAGAGCCTCTCTACGATCTGAAGACGCGGGTAAGTTCCTATTGGGAGCTTGCTTCAAAGGCCTCGATGGTGACCGAGTCAATGACTCATCTTTTTAGGAAAAGATACGCGGACATTCTGGCAGACCGGCGAGAGTTTCAACAAGAGTGTGGCGACCTGATATGGTCGGCGGGGGATCGCGAGCAGGCTCGGGCAAAAGTGCAGATCGCGGGAACACACTCGCTGGAGAGCTATACGTGGCGGTGGGCCTGGGACAATCCTACAATTGAAAGCTTGCTGCTTGAGGACGCTGAAAATGCGCGGCTATATGGAGTTGTGCATGGAATTGACGATCTGACGCAGCCGGTCTGGGAGTGCTCTAAAGACCACGCGTGGGTAATGGCGGCAATCGTGTTTTATCTGAATAAGGGGCGCACCGTTTTTGTCGAGCAATACGAGCATCTTGAAATCTATATGATCATCAAGTGCATCGACCGTGCGTCGGATACACAGATGAAGTAGCACTGGAGAAAGATGAATTTTCCAGCCGGGATAAAGCCTGCCAAACAAACAAAATGCAGGTCAAACCGCAGCAGGTGCATCAGGGAGAATGGTTAAATTATTGTTAGAAATTGGAGTGGGAAAATGATCTCGCAGGTTGCCTTCTGTTTGGGAACGTGCTACGCTTCCGTGTTATGTCTGATGCTCCTGTGAAGTTTCCCAAACCTAAAAAAACTCGCAAACCGCCCGTGCGCTCCGGGGACGGTGGTGGCGATTCGCAGGGAAACGATTCTGGCTCCAATAATGAGGGCGGCAACTGGAAGGGCATTCTGCTGTTCATCTCCTTTGCGATGGTACTGCTGCTTGTCTACCTGGTAGGCTACAAGCAGGACCCCAAGATGGAGGAGAAGACCAACCTTGAGGTGATGAAGCTGATTAAGGACAAGAAGGTTGTCGATGGCAGCCTCAGCTTTAATCGCGACTACAACACCGGCCGCAGCTGGCTGGAGGGCAAGTATAAGAAGCCCAAGGAAGGCAAAGGAACCGAGCCGACTGAAGTGCTCGTCAGTTTCAAAGCCCCTGTTGATACAACTTTTGATCGCGACCTGAAGAAGGATCTGCAGGCGATGGGTCAGGGGGATGTCGACCAGAAAGCTGTCGATCCCTACCTCTTCCAGAATCTCTTTGTTACTTCTCTTCCGCTGCTGTTGTTACTGGTAGTGGGTTACTTCCTCTTCCGTCAGCAGATCCGCATGGCTGGCAAGAGCGCCTTCAGCTTTGGCCGCAGCAAAGCCCGCATGCTCTCCCGCGATCGCAACAAGATCACTTTTAAGGATGTCGCCGGCATTGATGAAGCGAAGGAAGAACTCTCCGAAATCGTAGAGTTCCTTAAGGATCCCAAGAAGTTCCAGCGTCTCGGCGGTCGTATCCCCAAGGGTGTACTGATGATTGGCCCCCCAGGTACGGGTAAGACCCTCCTGGCCAAAGCCATCGCAGGCGAAGCCGACGTTCCCTTCTTCAGCATCTCCGGCTCTGACTTCGTGGAAATGTTTGTCGGCGTAGGCGCCTCCCGCGTCCGCGACATGTTTGAGCAGGGCAAGAAGAACGCACCCTGCCTTATCTTCATTGATGAAATTGACGCGGTGGGTCGCAGCCGCGGCACCGGCATGGGTGGCGGTCACGACGAACGTGAACAGACGCTGAACGCGCTGCTGGTCGAAATGGACGGTATTGAAACCGCTGAAGGCGTCATTATTATCGCCGCGACGAATCGTAAGGATGTTCTGGATCCCGCCCTGCTTCGCCCCGGTCGTTTTGACCGCGAAGTACGCGTTGATCTGCCCGATGTCCGCGGCCGTGAACAGATCCTCAAGGTTCACGCCAAGAACATCAAGCTGGCCAAGGAAGTGGAGCTCAATGTCATTGCACGCGGTACGCCTGGTTACTCCGGTGCGGAGCTGGCCAACGTGATGAATGAAGCCGCCCTGCTCGCCGCCAAACGCAATCGCGATGATGTCGGACAGAGTGAACTGGAAGAAGCCCGCGATAAGGTGCGCTGGGGCCGTGAACGCCGCAGCATGGCCATGTCCGAGGAAGAAAAGCGGACAACCGCTATCCATGAAGCCGGTCACGCTCTGCTGAACGTTCTGCTGGAACACACCGATCCTATCCATAAGGTATCGATCATTCCCCGCGGTCCCGCTCTGGGCGTTACGATGATGCTGCCTGAGAAGGACAAGTACTCGGCCTGGAAGCGTCAGCTTCTTGATGACCTTTGTGTTGTTATGGGCGGCCGCGTAGCCGAGGAAGTTTTCCTGGGTGACATCAGCAGCGGTGCATCCGGCGATATCCGCCACGCAACCTATTTCGCCAAGAAGATGGTTTGCGAATGGGGCATGAGCGAGACGCTCGGTATGGTGCTCTATAATGACGATAATTCCGGCAGCTTCTTCGGTCGCGACCTGGGTGGCAGCCGCACCTACAGCGAGAAGACCGCGCAGGAAATCGACAAGGAAGTCAGCACCCTGCTCTCTCACGCTTACGCTCGCGCCAAGGATCTGATCACCAGCCATCGCGAAACGATGGAGCAACTGACCAACGCGCTGCTGGAATACGAAACGCTGGACGGCAAACACGTGATTGAGCTGATCAAGACCGGCAAGATGCAGTTCCCGCCGCCCCGCGGCCTGTCTGGTCCCGTGCTGCCCACCCCGTCTGAGCCCCTCCCTCCTAATCCCGTACCGGACAAGAAGGAAGATTCCGACGGCCTGCTGCCCGGACTTCAGGGTGCACCTGCCTAAGTCCTTTCGGCTCCAGGCTTAATTCCCTCTATACCACTCCATACCACTGCCGCAGCAAGAAACGATCTCCCTCTACCCTTCCCTATGACAGGTTGCGAGTTGCCCGTGCTTATCCTGGGATGCGGCTATGTGGGGAAGTCCCTGGCCAGGCAGCTCCAGGAGCGCGGCATGCCCGTGCTCGGCTGGGTACGATCTCAGGAAAGCGCGGCAGAACTTCAGGCGGAAGGCATCCCCTCGCTGCACGGCAATATCGCAGAGCCTGCAGCGTGGGAGAAGCTTGCGGATCAACAGTTTGCAGCCATTGTCCACTGCGCGTCCTCCGACCGCAGCGGTCCTGAAGGTTATCGCGTCGTTTATTACTGGGGTCTCTATCAGGCTATTGTTCATGGCCGGGGAGCGCCCCTTATTTTTGTCTCATCCACCTCCGTATATGCCCAGGCCAATGGTGAATGGGTAGACGAAACTTCCCGCGCCGAACCTAGCGTGGAGACGGGTCGTATTCTCCGCAAAGCCGAAGCCATGGCACTGGGCGCCGGTGGCGCGGTACTGCGTCTGGCTGGCATTTATGGTCCCGGACGCAGCATGCTGGCGCAGAAATATCTGAATGGTGAAGCTGTCATCGAAGGTGATGGACGCCGCGTCATTAATCAGATTCATCGCGACGACGCCGCATCCGCTATCCGCCGACTGCTGGAAATGGAATGTCCCAGCGCCATTTATAACGGCGTTGACGATGAGCCCGTAGACGCTGTTACGTTTTATACGTGGTGTTCCCGCCATTTTCAGCGACCGATGCCTCCCTGCGGCCCGGTCAAAACAGACCGCAAACGTGGCGTGACCAACAAGTGCGTTTCAAATCGTGCACTTCGCGCCACTGGCTGGGCTCCGCGCTATCCCACTTTCCGGGAAGGGCTATCCAATGCCTTCTCGCTGCATGATGGCGACGCTACTCCGCTTCCCCCGCAATTGCCCCCGCTGGATGTTGAGCCGCCCACCATTGAGGAGCCCGGTTTGCCCAGCGGTTCTCCGCGCATGCGAACCCGCCGCCGCTTTCCACCTCGTCTCAGCGTCATCGGAGCAGGGCTTGCACTACTGGCCGAACTGGCATTTGGTCTTACCTGTTCACTGGCTCAGACGCTTCAACCAGGTGCCCTGCCTAACGTTTCAGCCGTCTCGCCGGCGACTCCCACCGCTCCTCCCAAATACGAAGCTGTGGCTGAAACACCGGATCGCCAGTGGGTCATCCAACGCCGCGAAATGGGATTGGACGCCGGCGGTATCATGCGGCATCGGGTTGAAATCGTATCGCGCCGCACCAGCAAGATGGCGCTGCAATGGACTGGCCGCTGGCGAGCCCTCTCGGTCGTCATGTCGCCATCAGGCAAAATGGCGGCGATCAATGACTTTACAACCACGCAGGGCGATTGCCTTTACGTCGTGAACTTTGTGCCGGCTGGTCCGACCCTGCCAGGTCCTGCCGCTCCCGCTCCGCCGCCTGGAACCGCCAAACCAAAAGCACCAGGAGCCGCAGCTAAGACGCCGGCTGCAAAAGCGCCGGCGAAATCCGCCCCTGAGACTGCGGCCGCCGCCACAAATTCCCCTGCGACATCAGGAGTTCTGCCTCCACTGCCGCCAGGAGCCACATACAACGGCCCCGTGTTCCTGCATAAACCCGATCATCTGGCGCTCAACCGCGCCATGCAGGAAAAGCTGAAGCGCCTTGGCAAGATCGAACGCATAACACTGGCAGCCGATAGCTGGAAGGATGACTCTACGCTGCAACTCCGTGTCTTTGGCCGCTCCGCGCAGGGTCCGTTTGACGAAGCATGGGTCTGGCACTTCCTGCCCGATGGCTCGAAAAAGGAAAGCTACCCGAAGACCCCAGGCCCGTGAGTGAGTGCCTGCAACTACGTAGATGATGATACCATCATTTGCACTCCCTATTGAAGAACATCAGAAAGAACATTTTTTAAGGAGATGCAATTGCACAAGGTCAGGACCATCCCCGTATAGCCATCAACAGAAAGTGCAGATTTCCAGAGCACAGACAGCGTTT
>JBGGNE010000428.1:0-18122 GCA_041287705.1 Methylacidiphilales bacterium
AGCTGCAGCGCTTCCATGCGTTGCTCTTCCTGCAGCTTTGCTTCCTGGGCGCTCAGTTTCTTTTTCTGACCGGCAACCGCCGCGGCTGGGGCAGGGAGTGCTTCAACGGGCTGGGATTCCGGCGCACGTTCGGGAGTCAGATATCTGGCCAGAGCTTCCGTCTCATTTGCGGGTGCCCAGTCTGCCATGCCATCTGTCCAGACCAGGGTGTCGCGGGCTACCTTGCCTATGTTCAGCAGCTCAATAAGATTCGACGTGGTGGAGGGCCCGACCTGCTCACCGAATTGCATGAAGTACCACTCGACCTCCTGAATCTGGGGTTTGGAGGCGGCCTCTTCCTCTGCTTTGGCGCGCGCTTTCTGCCGGGCAAGTTCTGTGGCTTCCGCTTCGGCTTTGAGCTTGGCGGCCTTGGCTGCTGCTACAGCCGCCGCAACCGCGTCCTCGCTCGGGACGTTTGATTTATCGAGGGGATTCCTGGCCGGGGAGGAGGGCTTTGTGGGGAAAGGTGCCTCGAACGCTTCCGATGCGTTGTATTTCGGGATGACGATGTTAAGCGGCTTGGGATTGGGCGCGGCCTTCTTGACGGGTGAGGGGGCGGGCGCGCTTTCAGAAGCTGCGGCTGGGGATGCGGGCTCCGGCACAGTGAGTTTGCGCTGACGGATCTCCCCCCATGGCGTCCAGGTTTGCTTACTGTCCTCAAAGACCAGCGTGTCGGCCTTTACCACCGCGATGCCTTCCAGCGTTTTGAGGAAATGGAAATCGTACGGTCCACGCAGCTTTTCTTCGCCGGGGGCTGCCTTGGCATCTTTGATCCAGAAGTCTTTAAGAAGCGGATCCATACGGTCGTACGCGCGTGTCGTTGATGAGTTAGGGGAAGAAATGAGGAGGAAACACAGACCGACGACGTGACCCTACGCAGGGAGAGGAAGGCGCGTCAAGTCAAGCCTGCTTCCAGGCTTCACCGTCTTCCTCGTCGTCTTCGTCGCTGCCGTTGTCGTCCTCGGGCGAAGCTTCGCTCCATTCCCACTCCTCTTCGGCGGAGTCGCGAGTGGCTTCCCAGCCTGGCGGAAGCATAGCCAGTTTGCCGATAGCGGGATGCTGCTTATAGACCTCAGACAGCGCGACAATCCGCATATCCTTCATTTTGGCGCCGTCTGAACTGATAAATTGCCACGCCCCATCATCCGCGTCATGGCTGACGAACGTGATCGTCGCTCCACCCAGCACTTGCCTGGTGGTAAAGCATGCGACGTTTTTAGCATCATCAAACGGCCAGTCTTCGGTCATAGGAAAAGAATCTGCTGAGCAATACGGACTTTCCAGCCGAGCCGGAAAGTCCCGCTTTAACATCTGTGTCTGCAAACGGGCGACCAGCAATGCTGGGCAGATTCCATAGACGGTCTCCACAGAAGCATCTGTGGCCGCCGGCAAAAAGAATGAGCCTGCCGCCGCCACTCCCCAGCGACGGCCCCCGAAGGGCCGTCAGCAACAGGGTTCAGCGTCACGCTGGCGCTGGCGTTGGTTACATGCCCATGATGCTGTAGCCGCTGTCGACGTAGAGCACCTGACCGGTGATGGCGGCCGCGCCGTCGCAGGCCAGGAAGGTGCCGGTGGTGCCCAGCTCTTCCATCGTCACATTGCGCTTCAGGGGCGCGTGCGCTTCATAATGCTTCAGCATGTCTGTGAAGCCGGCGATACCGCGTGCGGCCAGCGTATTCATCGGGCCTGCGCTGATCGCGTTCACGCGAATCTTTGCCTCGCCCAGATCGGCCGCGAGATAACGCACACTGGCTTCCAGCGCCGCTTTGGCCACGCCCATCACATTATAGTGGGGGACAACTTTGGCCGCGCCATAGTAGCTCATCGCCACCACGCTGCCGCCGTTCGTCATGAACGGAAGCGCCGCGCGGGTGAGTCCCACGAGCGAGTACGCGCTGATATCGTGCGCGATGGTAAACGCCGCGCGGGTCGTATCCACAAAGCGGCCGGTCAGCGCTTCCTTGGGGGCATAGGCCACGCTGTGCAGAAGCAGATCCAGCCTGTCCGTATGCCTGGCCACATTGGCAAAGAACTCCGCCACCTGCTCATCGCTGGAGACGTCGCACGGATATGCGGGGGTGTCCGGGCCGAAGGTGGACGCAAGTTCTGCCACGTTATCTTTCAGGCGCTCGCCCTGATAGCTGAAAATCAGTTTGGCCCCGGCCTGATGCCAGGCCTGCGCAATGGCCCAGGCGATGGAACGCTTGTTGGCCACACCAAAAACGACGCCGACCTTGCCGGACAAAGGAAGTGAAGTGCTGCTCATAAAAAAGGAATGAAGCGACCACCGTGCACCATTTGCCCGCGGCTGACAACGGGGAAAGCACAGAATTTTGCGCTATGCAGTCTGTCCAGGTTGCCGAAGCGCCGCGACGCCCGTCGCCATCCAGAGCGCTCCCCACAGCAGCGCTACCGCCCAGCCCATGGTGTTAAGCCACTGCCAGACATGGTCAGGCTCCAGGCGATACTCCAGGGTGTGCTTCCCGGTGGGGAGCTCCAGGGCGCAGGTCGGCAGCAGCTTCCTCGAAGCCTTTTTGGCAGCCGGATAATCCAGCGTCATGAGAGTCGAGACATCGCGCACAACTCCATTAACGAGGAGCTTGTTCCAGGGGAACGGCAGCAGATTGGTGACGACCCGGGATGGTTCCGCCAAATCAAGCTCAACGGGGGCCACAGTACCAAAGGGCATCGAAGATCCGCTACGCCGAAACAGCGCCTGCACTTCGCGCGCGGGCGGCGTGGCGCCCGGCTTCATCGTACCCGTCGTAACGGCAAAGGCACCTTGGCCATACATAGTCCACGGCAGCTCATCTATGGCGGGGCCGAGACGAAAGACACCGGCTATCCACTCATCCGGCTTTAACTCTTTAGCCGTCCACTCCGTCATTTTGGTGCGATCGTAGAAGTAGATGTTGGTAAGGGCATCGCTATGAAGCAGCTTTATCCATAGTGACGAAACAGCAATAGTGATGGCAATGCTGATAAAAGCCGCCCTGATAATTGCAGAGCTTTGTGCATGCTCAGCGTTTTCATCATGACTCGTATGGGGCCGTAATCCCACTAAAGCCCATGCTGATATCAGAATCCCAAGGTTAACGTAAGAGACAAGTCGATACGAGTACTGAAGCGGATGAAATGCGTGCCCCATGAAGTTGGAGAGGAACGGGAATGCAATAACAAGAACAGATAGAGAAAAGATGAGAACTCCCAGTGCCAGAATGTAACAAAACAGCCTGTTTTTCGGGGATATCTCGAATCCTTTTCTAAAGACTGCATAAGCAAAGCCAACGCAGAGTATAAGCAGTGGAACCAGACACTGAGTTTCCAGAAAAGGTGTTTCCTGATAGGTGCCCACCAGAAGGGACCATGTGTGGTAGGGAACCGGCGTAAACAGATTCAGAAGAGGAGACAGTCCGTAATCGCTGATCCAGAAAACATCAGGTGGCTGGTTCTCAATCTGATTGATCGCCAGCTGCCGGCCGAATAATTTCAACAAATACAGCCAGGACAGGACGCCAAGGGCCCCAGACAGGGCATTTAATCCAAAGACAACGCCAAGCCACATACTGCGTGTATAGAACAGACCTATTACGCCCAGCAGACCAATACAGACGCTGCCATACATTCCGGTAAGGGGATGAACGCGGGCCACAATTAGAAAAAAGAAGCCAGTGGCGATGGCATCGTACAGGCTTTTCTTGCCAAGGCTTATCCTGTAAAGCAGAACGAGCATACAGCAGACTGAGCTTGTGAAAAATGCCACCGCAATAAACTCCGTAAGAGCACCACGGGAGTAAAGATTGGTAAGCGGATAGGTTGTCCATGTTACCAGTGTGGCAATAAAGAAAGCGTAGCCCGGAGATGCCCCGATTTCTTTAATAGCCCGCTCGATATGAACGAACTGGATGAGAAGCGTAAGAATAGCCAGCAGACGAAACGCTACTGAGGCACCAAGGCAGATACTGAGCAGGCCCCCAACCGTATAGAAGTAATTGGCGTAGAACAGGGTATTGGTGATGCCGGCCAGTACGTTTGTGTTGACGACAAGCGGCGGCTGATGATGCTGCTGCATGTAGGCGCCAAAGTATTCCATCAGCCAGAGGTGGTTATGCCAGTCCAGCACATACATGGCACCCCAGTTTTGCACGAGCAGCCAGAGCGGTGCGGCGCAGACCAGCAGCCTGAGAATGAGAGCCAGAGGGGTGACGGGGGGCGAAGTCAGGCTTTTCGACAGGAGGGAGTTCATGGCTGGTAAAGGTCGTATCGCTTCACACTCGGACGATAATGGAGTTGGCGCGCCAAGAGCAAGCGAATGGAGGTCGCGGTGATGACGGCACTGGCGCAGAAAAGCTTTTGCTGCTACATTGAAAGACTCTGCTGGACGATTTGGGAAGAACTAGAGTACTTTTAATCTGTTAAGACTTCAGCCCGCAGAAATCCGGCGGAACGCACTTGTATACATAAAGAATAGCTTATACATGAAATCCATTCTCATCGCATGTGCAGATAACCGCGAAGGATACTGGCTGCACAAGTTTTTACAAAAAGAACATCCGCGATGGCCTTTGGAGAAAGCGGAATCGATCGCTGAAATACGCGCGCAGATTTCCAAAATGACGGCCGGAATTGTGGTATGCGATTTTACCTTTCACGACGGAAACATGATGAGCACCATCATGGAGAATCTGGAAGATACCAACAGCATGCTGCGTTTCGTTCTTCTGGGGCAACCTCATGTTAAGGAAGGACTGAAGTGGCTGCTTGCATGCTCGCGCCGCTTCACTTTCCTTACGCATCCTGTTGATCTCGATAGTTTTTGCAATCACGTCTCCACTGTCTGGATCACAACCGCCGACGCGGTAGTGAGTGGTATTGCCCTGCCGAGCTTCCTGCAGGCGCTCAGTATGGAGCTCAAGACATGCGTTCTCGAAGTCTCGACCAGCGAAGGCGAGGGAAGCATTAACCTGGAAAACGGTCGCATTGTGCACGCTGTATATGGTGGTTTTATGGCCGAGGATGCGGTTTTTGAGATGTGTCGCTGCACCGTGACGCAGATGCGTCTGTTTATCGGCCGTCTTGGTGTGAGAGATATCGACGTGGGCATTACCGATCTGCTGCTGCGTTATTTTGCCTCGGTAGATGAAAACGCCGCACTGGCGTAGCCGGCTTCCAGCATTCTCTTGCCCTGGCTCGCGTATACCGGTAGCGTGCCCGTAGAGCATGAAGAATACTTTGTCGATGAGCCCGCTGTCGGCGCTGGTATTGCGCATTATGGTGTGCGCAGTGCCGCTCAGTCTGATGATGGATCTCGGGGCAATGTATGCGCTCGACTGGTTTAATCACCTGTGGGCTATTGAGTACTTTGGCGCCTACTTTCAACAGCATTCCGAGGCTCCGGTTGTTGTTAATACCACTGCTGTAGCAGGTATAACGAATTATCTGTTTTACGCTAATTTTTTTCATACTTTTACAGGCATTCTAAGTATCTGGATTGGTTCGTCCGTAGTTGTACGCCTGCTGGCCCTTATCACACTGTTAGTCCAGTTTTTTTGTGTGGAGCGCGCGATAAGAGAAGTGAGTTCTCATTCCGGCTATGCGTTCGTAATTGCCACTATGGTCACGTGGGCTACGTATCCGCTCACTAATTTGTATGCTCGAAGCGCCATTACGGAATTCTATGCCGTGGCATTTCTTTTTTGCAGCGTGGCCAGCCTTCTTGTGCTGCTTTGCCGTCTGCGCACCGGAGTGAAGAGTTACTGCGATGCGGTGGCCACAGGCTTTTTCTTTTTGCTCGTGACACTTACTCACCCCCTTACAGGTGTCTATGGGGGTGTCTGCATTGCCATGATAGCAGCGGTGGGAATTCTGTATGTGCGTAGCGCATGGCTCCTGATTGTCCTGGCGCTGAATGCATTAATGGGAGTGCTGTGTCTGGCTTCCTGGCTGTATGTACTTAAACTGTTTAATCGCTATCTTCCCATAAATGACAAAATGTTCATGGCGAAAGATTTGTTCTGGGAAAGTATTAACTACGGCTGGCCCGTCTTTGCGGACCTCTTCTCCCTGATTCCACGGGACCGTGCTTCAACTTACATGGGTGTTTATAAGGAAACATCTTATCTGGAGACGCAGGCTATGGTTCCTCTGCTGGTGCTGTGCGCCGGCCTTGCCTGGATCTGGTGGAGGCAAGGGCGGCCTGCGAAAGGTGCTGAGCTTTGCCTGTATCTCTTACCCGTAGCAGTCCTTATCTTTATTGCTTCTGCTGTTCTGATTGTTTTCCCTTTTCTGTCGAGTGTTCTCTGGCGGGTTGTACATCCCATGCAATATTCGTATCGTCTGGTAACGTACGTTAATCTGGGGATTTTTCTGCTATCCTTCGTCTTGCTGGGGCTGGTGAGGAGTTCTCCTCAATCTCCGCCAAAATATGGCGTTTCGCCCCTCTTTATGCCAGTGGTTATTGCTGTAGCTTGCACAATTTCGGTTTGCTCGCTATATGTGAAGTTACAACATAGTGACGCTATTGCAGATTTGTTTTATGTGAATAAAACGAATATAAAGAATTGGATTCCTCGAGTCGTTCCTCCCGAGGAGTGGAAGGCGGGAGTTTTTAAGCTGGGTGATCACATTGAAGACCTCCCATTTACTTTCTATGGGCAAAGCAGTTTTATTGTTACCTATGGTACGTCAAAAGAGCCTTTAACTCCAATGAAGAGCGAGTTTGCCCTGTTCCGCCCTCCTTCGCCTGCTGTTCCTGGATCCTTCGGCACGACGGCACCTTTGCAGATCGAACTGTCCGAGCCTACCCTTGTCATGACGAATGTTTGCCCATTTCCCTGGAACATAATCCGGGTAGATGGTGCAGACCGCGATGTCTCAACTCTCACCGTGCGCCGTTACGATTTCGACCCCAGGACTCCGCAGCGTCACGCGCTGGTCTATGCGCTGACATTGCCGCCCGGAAAGCATACACTGGAGTATCGCAATGAGCCGGATCCAGTCTATAAACAACTCAGTTGGATGAGCTGGATCGCCACGTGGGGCTGGGCCGGTCTGTACGTCATCACGCTTGGTGCTGCAGCAAGTTCCGGAGCCCTGGCTGCTTACCTGCGCACTCCGTTGCCTTTGCCCTTTGCAACTGATTCTGATCCCGACGGGAATATTCCCAATGACGGAGTGCCCATCGGGTAAGGCGTTGCTTTTGGGCGCATGCGTCGCAAAATCAGTTCCGGCTTTTCTCCCAACTCACGAGGCGAAATGGTCTCACGCTGTCTTTCCGGAAGATGAGCCCGATAGCGCAGTCTCCAGGGCTTTACGCAGTTCCTCAAGCTTATACGGCTTGGGGATTGCGGCCACGAAACCGAACGAGCGGTAGTCCAGCATGGCCGGGTGATCTGTGTAGCCGCTGGACGCAATGCAGCGTATGCCCGGGGAGAGTTTGCGCAGCGTATGCACAGCATCCTGACCGCCCACGCCGTTCGGAATAATCAAATCCATGACGACAGCGTCGAAGGGCGTGCCGGCGCTCTTGGCTTTGGTAAACATCGCGATAGCCTGCGCACCGCCTTTCGCCTTCTTTACCTGATAGCCCAGCATCTCCAGCATCTGGCCTACGACGTCCAGAATAAGAGGGTCGTCATCCATCAACAGAATACGTTGCTTGTCGCTGAGACCCAGCGGTTGCGAACCACTCTTCGACTCGGATGAGCCATCGCTGAGAACGCTGTTGCTCCTGCGAGAATCCTTATACAGTCGGATGTAGACCGAAACCGTCGTACCCACGCCCTCGTTACTATCCAGCAAAATGCTGCCCTGGTGATTCTGGATAACCGAGAGAGCGGTGGTGAGGCCGAGCCCGTGCCCGGCCGGTTTGGTGGTAAAATAGGGTTCGAATGCGCGATGAGCAATGTCCGGACTCATGCCCTGGCCCTGATCGCGGAAACGGATGCGCAGATAGTTGCCCGGCTCCAGCGGCATGCGATTGTCCGGCGTTACGCCGCACACATCCGCGGTAATGCGCACCACGCCCTCGTGCATGCTTTCCAGAGCGTTATGCAGAATGCTGGAGAAGGCATGCCGCATGGAAAGAGGCTCCACCTCTGCGGTCGGCAACTGATCCGACATCATGAATTCCGGGCGAACGCGCGAGCCGCGGCAGACTTCGTTCGCCACGTCGCGCAGCAGATTCACCATGTTCACCGTCTTGCGCGGCGCGTCCTCCCGCTGGCTGATCGCGACGAGGCGCTCCACGACTTCGCGGCCGTGCTGTGCGGCGCGCTCCATGTCAAAAATGCGCGGGTTGGCCGGATGATTGGGTCCCACCACGGATTTGATCACCGTGCTGTAGCCGAGGATCTTCGTGATGACATCGGCGATTTCCTTGGCGACACCATCTGCCAGCACGCTGACAGATTCGATCTTCTTGGCTTTGATAAGCTCGGACTCAATGAGGCGGCGGCGCGTGATATCGCGGGCGATAAGCACCATGCATTCAAAGGCGCCTTCCTCATCCAGTACGGCGGTCGACTGGCTTTCCAGGTAAACCCAGCTGCCGTTTTTGTGCTGCATGCGGTACTCAATGCGCTGGCCGTTGCCGGTCTCCACAAGAGTATTAAACGCTTCCATCACGCGCGCCTGATCTTCCGGATGTACGTCGCCGAGGGAGAAAGTGCCCTCAAGCTCTTCAGGGCTGAAACCGAGGATGCTGAAGTACGCGGGGTTATTCCACAGGCGATGACCGTGCCGGTCAATAATGGCGATCAGATCCGTGACATTGCCGGCGATGATGCGGAAGAAAAGCTTGTTGCGCGCCCACTCAGTTTCCTCCTGTCGATAGCGCTCCACTTCATCCTGTAGCTGTGCGATGAGTGCGGCCTGCTCCTGAATGATCCGCGATGACGGCGGAGGCGATGCCAGGCGGCTGCTGGAAGTGCTGGAGGAAACCTCTTGCATGTACGTTAGATATTACAGGATCTTCACCGAAGGGCAAGCCCGGCGTGGTACTTTTTTAAGTAAAAGCGTGAAAATCCAGCGGGTTAGGTATTAGACGGATGAAGCTCCGAAAAATATACGATGTTATGGAGATGTTTGCTAGTTACAGGTGTAAAATAGCGGAATTAAATGCCGATTGCCCAGCACAAATGCAGCACGCTATGGGAAATTAAAAATGCCATGCACTGCACATGCCTCATAGCGCAACACTTACGTAAGCATACCATTCTCATGCCCGCAAGAAATCTGTTATACCCAAAGGGTGCGACGACTTGGTGTAGGGAACGAATAAGTAAAAGTCAAAAGGAGGAAAGACCGAGGATATATTTAACCGTTATTTTATCATTTCTACAGGATGTCACTCGCCGTTAGAGAGTGCTCATAGCAGGCAGATGCTGTCATTTTGTTCTCGTCTGACTGGTCCGCAACGTGTATGAGCGGGGACGCGTGGATTACCTCTTTTCCCAGATCAGCGGCCTGCTCACCATGTCCGAAAACGGCATGCTGGAGCTGATTGCCTCTATAACCAGCCTGTACTGTGTGTATCTTACCGTTCAGCGCAACATCTGGTGCTGGCCTGTCGGGATGATTGCTTCCGTGTTTTGCTGGATTACTTTTCATGAAGCAAAGCTGTACGCCGACGCAGATTTACAGATCTACTTTATCGCCATGAGCGTGTACGGCTGGTACCACTGGCAATATGGTGGCGTCGCCATTGACGATCTGCCGGTGACCAGCACGCCGCGATGGATGTGGGCCTGGATTCTGAGCGGCACTACCGTAGTGGTGCTGGCTATTGCCGTACCGCGCGCGCTCTATACAGATGCCAAAATACCGTATATAGATACGTGGCCCAATGTTCTAAGCGTAGTGGCGCAATGGATGTTATCGCGCAAATACATCGAGAACTGGATCCTGTGGATAGTCGTGGATGTCATTCTCATTGTCATTTACATGTGGCAGGATCTGCGATTCCTGGCGTTTACCTATGCAATCTTTTTATGCCTGGCCACCAAGGGTTTGCTGGACTGGCGGCGGACTATGGTCGCTCAGGCCAAATCCTGAAATTGTATGAAAAAGAAGCGGATCGACCCCGTTGTGGACGGCACACCTTTCTGGTGGCCGCGTCCCTGGCTGCTGCTGGCTGTGGCTACGTGGCTCCTGCTCTTTTTGCTTAATAACGTGGTGGAGCGGACTTTTTCTGTAAAGGGCCTCTTCATGATAACAGGTGCTTTGTTCTTCACTTGTATCCTTTGCCGGCGTTTGGCTGCTTCATGGCAGTCGCAACGTTATTATTCTCCATTTGGTTTCTTTATTCTGACGGGGTGCCAGCTTGCATTGGGTGGTTTTAATGTATCACTATTTTATATTGAAGCACCTGCTGTAGAATGGTTGGTTTCTATTGGTGGTGCTATGGCTTTTTATGGCCTGGTTCTGATGTATATGAAATGGCGGTATCATCGAAAGCGCGAGAGTTCGCATGAGGAGAAAGTCGCGGCAGGGGCCTGGATGACCTTGTCCTTTATCTATTACCTGGTGTTTAACTGGATGCTGGCACCTCTGCTCTTTTCACCGCTGGGCTTTATAGTCCTGGCGGCTGCTCTGATTCTAGCTGCGGAGGCTGGTCGTACCTTTGCTGCGAATACGGAGAGTGCTTCGCTGGATTCCTGTGGCTTCGCGCTGATGATTGTGGCAGTGCTGACCCATGTCTGCCCGGTGGCAGAGCGGCAGCCGATGGCGATCCTGAGCCCATACTTTCCAATCGCGATATTCGGGGTGGGAACAGGACTTATTCTATTACATCATGGATTACGGGTCGAAAGAACGACCTCAGTGGAAAGTTCGAAGGGGCTCTGATAAAAGTGAAGATTGGCACAAAAAGAGCTTGCATTCGCTTGCGTGCAACGGCATTCTGGAAGGCTCGCCTGATTCGGCACCGTGAGCATATAGTGTGCCCGATCGAAGCTCCCGCTCCTTCTTTTTCCCTTTGCTATGAACAACACTCTTGTCCAGGACGCTCTCAAAAAAATCGGCACGCCTCAGACCCTGGTCAACCTCGTCTCCAAGCGTGTGAAGCAACTGGGCCAGGGCTATGCGCCGCTGATCCACACCGATCCCCGTATGACTTTCATGGTTATTGCGCTTCGTGAGATCACGGATGGCAAACTAACCTTCGAAGCGCTGCCGATCGAACCCGATCTGGAACGTCCGGGTTCGCAGACCGGCTTGACCTAATGGTTCAGCAGGTGCGGCGTGCGACAATAAATATTTGATTATCAGCAATTTGTAACATGGGCGCAGCGTCGCGCTGCCTCCTGGCGTAGGGTATGCTATGGCCTCCAAGAAAATTCGCACCACGGGTGTCGGCGATGTCGTCACCAACCGCAAAGCGCATCACGACTACAAGATCGTGGAGACACTCGAGGCCGGCCTGGTTCTGCGCGGCAGCGAAGTAAAATCGCTGCGCGCTGGCAAAGGTAATCTGAACGAAGCATTTGCGCGTATCGAAAACGATGAAGTCTGGCTTTATGGAAGTGATATCCAGAGCTACGAGTTCGCCAATCGTTTTGATCACACGCCCAAGACCAAGCGCAAACTGCTTCTGAATCGTGTCGAAATCCGCAAGCTGCACAGCAGCGTCACGATCGCAGGCCGCTCGCTGATCGCGCTGAAGATGTACTGGAAGAACAGCAAGATCAAGGTGTTGCTGGGCATTGGCATTGGTAAGCAGCATCAGGATAAGCGCGAAACGCTGAAGCAAGCCGTCCAGAAACGCGAGATGGATCAGGCGATAAAAGCGGCCCGACGCGGGTAGCTGCATGTGACACCGGGTCTCCCTTTCAGGGCTGATCCGACAACAAACGCAAAAAGCGCCGCTCCTTCTCGCGAAGAGGCGGCGCTTTGTTTTTGCTTATCGGGACGGGACAGAATCCGGTCGTTGAAGCTCCTATATGCTGCTGGACTTGTGCTTACACGTCGGAGATTCCCCGTCCCATCTGGTGGCCTGAATTATGTCAAAGCAGGCTTCTGCCCTGGCATTTTCCTGGGCGCGTACCTTGCGGGGGCTTTCCCAGCGCCATATCTGCGCCACTCGAGTGCTGAGAGCAGAGATGAATTCTTTAGGATCAAGGTTCATGGTCTTCGTTCCTTTTCTTTAAGGATTGGATAAATTGATTGATTTTCGAAATAGGGAGATACCGAGCTATACATCATTAAGATAGCACAGATCACGAAACCTCCAAATTCACCCGTCCTCGCGGGGAGGGAAGGAGCGAGAGAACGAAAATCAACTAACCCTTGTGCAGGGCATTGCGGTAGGCGAAGAGCAGATCCTGATGAGAAGTCTCATCTTTCAACAGAGCGGCGGCGCGCTGAAATATTGCGAGGCGGTCCGGGTTTTGCTCCTGCCTGGACAGCGTGGCAAACGTCGTCAGCGTATCCCGGCAAAGGCCGTGGTACATGTTCGGCGAAAGAATCTCCAGCTGCGTGATGTTGGGGCGGATATCTTTCAGCAGCTGGTTATCATGCGAGGGCGAGTCCATCAGCGCCTGCAGCGGCGAATCCATGGCCGCATCGCTGGGCACCAGAGGAGAAGGCTCAGGTAACCGCGTTTCGGCGATATCGGGTGCGACAGAAATGCCTTCGAATCCGGCCGGGGAGTTGAAATTCGGCTGAATGTGCGAGGAAATTTCGGGCATGGTAATGGATTCCGGTGAGGGTTATTGCTGGTCTCAGGCGGCTGTTGTCGAGCCGCCCTGGCTTGAGCTGATGGACTGATTGCCTGATACTGAATACTAGAACTGCGCCGCTTCGGTGCTGCCCGCCATAGCGGTGGTGGAGGAGTGACCGCCCGCGAGCGTATTGGCCACGGCGTCGAAGTAAGACGTGCCGACTTCGCGCTGATGGCGCGTGGCGGTATAGCCTTCCTTTTCGGCGGCAAATTCAGCTTCCTGAAGGTCTGAGTAGGCGCCCATGCCGCGCGTCTTGTAAGCGTGGGCCAGCTTGAACATACCGTAGTTCAACTGATGGAAACCCGCCAGGGTAACGAACTGATATTTGTAGCCCAGTTTGCCCAGCTCGATCTGGTATTCTTCGATCGATTTGGCATCCAGCTTCTTCTTCCAGTTGAAGGAAGGGGAGCAATTGTAGGCCAGCACTTTATCGGGGTAGGCACTCTTCAGGGCGTGGGCGAAACGGGTGGCGGCTTCCAGGTTGGGCTCGCTTGTTTCCCACCAGATCAGATCGGCGTAGGGTGCGTACTCCAGGCTGCGGGCAATGGCGTATTCAGCGCCAACGCCGGGCTTGATTTCAAAGAAGCCTTCGGGAGTGCGCTTGCCGGTAAGGAAGGGGCGGTCGCGCTCGTCGATGTCGCTAGTGAGAAACTGCGCGGAATCCGCGTCGGTGCGGGAGCACAGAATAGTGGAAACGCCTTCGACATCCGACGCCAGGCGCGCGGCGTTGAGCGTGCGGATGAACTGGCTGACGGGCACCAGCACTTTACCGCCAAGGTGGCCGCACTTCTTTTCGCTGGCCAGCTGATCCTCAAAGTGAACACCAGCGGCGCCTGCTTCGATCATGGCTTTCATGAGTTCGAAGGCATTAAGCGGACCGCCGAAACCGGCTTCCGCATCAGCTACGATAGGGGAGAACCAGTTGGTGCTTGTATCACCCTCCAGGCGAGCAATCTGATCGGCACGCTGGAATGTGCGGTTGATGCGGCGCACGACATCGGGTACGGAGCTGGCGGGGTAAAGGCTCTGGTCGGGATACATCTGTCCGGCGTTATTTGCGTCGGCGGCGACCTGCCAGCCGCTGAGATAGATGGCCTTGAGTCCGGCCTTCACCATCTGCAGGGCCTGACCGCCGGTAAGTGCGCCGAGTGCAGGAATAAACGGTTCTGTGTGAAGGAGCTGCCACAGACGGGCTGCACCAAGTTCCGCGATTGTATGTTTGACGCGGACACTGCCGGAGAGGCGCTCCACCTGTTCCGGGGTGTAGTTACGCACGACGCCTTTCCAGCGGTCAGGAATAGCGGGAGCGACTTCGAGGTGAACGGCGCGCTCCGGATGCGGGTGGCAGTGAGGGGCGGCGGGCGTATCTAGGACGGCAGCAACGTCGTCCGGTACAAGCGAGAGATTGGCAGCGGGCGCGGAACTCATAGGTGTGAGGGAAAAGATAGTGTGGGGAAGAGTCGTAGCGTAGCAGACCTGTGAGGCCTGTAAAAGCCGTGTGAATGATAGCCTGAATTGTTTCTTATACAACCACGAACGGAGGGGACGCGATTTGCAAGGTCGGATTGCATTTTCCCCCAAGAGGAGTAATCGGCATTCCATGGCAAGATTTTACGAGGCGCTGTCTCACAGAGAGCGCGTACCGGCTGATGATGGTGATGATAAATTACTGGCATCCATTATGCTGATTATTAAATATAAATTTGCTGAACCTGTCACGGGAAGGCGAGTCGCTTCCCGTTACTGGACGCAGTTCCCACTGCTGCCGGCATTATACTTAGGATTCTCCAGAGACTCCTTAATCTCCAAAGAAATAAACCAAATTGCGGATGCAGCTTTCCGGCTGGTCCCCTTTCATTATGAAGAATATAAATAGATCCTTGCGCTACAGCGCCTATGCTCTCATGGCTCTGGCGACACCTTTAATTTCCGTACACGCGGCGCATCCCATTATGCAGCAGGTACAGGCTCCCGGCGGTGGCGCTACTCCCTCGCCGTCTCCGTCGTCTCCTACGCCAGGCGGCGGTTCTCCATCCCCAACGCCTTCTCCGTCCAGACCTTCGCCGGGCAACCCTACTCCCGGACAGGGGGCGCAGCCTACACCGGGCAATCCTAACCCGTCGGGTCCGACACCGGCACCGTCCCCGGGTAATCCTTCACCCAGCCCCAGTCCCACGCCTGGTACACCGACCCCGACTCCGGCCCCCACGCAGCCGATGCCGACGCCTCCCAGTGCGCCGACACCTCAGGCTCCTCCTACGCCGACACCTCCCGCAGCGCCTCAGTCGCCGTCGGCTCCCTAAGCATAGTCAGTTGAAAATGAGCTTCCCGCGAAGCATCCACTGTGGTGCTTCGCTCTTCCAGGGTGCGCTGTTTGCGAAAACAAATGGCGCGCTCTTTTTTATGGAGCAGGAGCGACAGGAGCGGGCGTTTTCTGTTCAGGCGCCGGGGGCTGAACCGGCGGCGCTGGAGGAGGATTGCTGCTGCCGTTGCCGTCGGAAGGATGCGCAGAGTTATCTGCGGCGAGCCTCTGAGCTTCACGTTCCTTCTCTTTATCCTCCTTTTCTTTGGCCTTGGCGGCGATACGTTTGGCTCGCTCGGTTTCCATGGCGGTGACGTTAACGCGCCAGCCTACAGGCTCCAGAACAACCAGGATATCCGGCTGTTCTTTAAAGCGCTGGCGGGAGTCCTCTATCTTTCGCTTTAATGCCTGAGATTCGCTGAGAATAAAGGATTTGACCGTTTCCACCGTTGGCACCCGAGTGGCGTTGCTGGGATCCTTGAGTGCCCGCACGTATTGCTGAATGAATTCGGAGGCGATCTCGTTCTGCAGCATCCATTCGTTAAAGTTTTTCTCGTTAATGATGATGGGGACGCGGGCATTCCGCCCGTCGGGCAGTATTTCGGGCGTGCCAAAGGTGACGTATTCGCGCATGCGATTGCGCATCTCCAGGGCGAGTTGCTGAAAGTCGGCGCGCTCGCGGATGCTTTTGATCAGAATAAGCTTGGAAGTGGGGATACCGTTGAGTCTGGCGCGAAAGGCGGAGTCCGAGACAAGAGTGGCGCGGGGAAGGTCCTGGACGAGATTGAGCTCCATCCAGACCCGGGCAACATCAGTGGGGGTATTGGCATGAACGGGCATTTGCATCGGCGGCGTCGCGGGGGCGACTGGCGTTCCTGCCTGAGGGCTGGCGCCGGGCTGTGTCTGTGCCTGAGTGCGGGGCGAGTTGGCACAAACCAGCAGAAGGGACAGAATAAGAAGTGTAAGCAGCCGGTACATGGCGGGCATGAGCAGAGCAGGGGAGGTCGGTGCGAAGGACGGGATCGCGTGCTGGAGTTTGGGCTGGATAAGCTGGTTGAACAGGCCGAAGGTTTGTTGTCGACAGCTACGGCGATACGACTGCCGTTGTTGTGATTCAGTAACCATATGCGTTGTCGGGAACTTTTGTGAACAGGGAAAAGAGCAGGGGAATTCCAGGTATAGCCAGAGCGAGGACCAGCGCGGCCCAGCGACCGGCGCCGTGCAGGCGGGGTAGCAGGATAAGTGCCAATCCCGCAGGTGCAAGCGCGGTAAGCAGCGCGGCGTATACGGGGAAATCACTTGTGGAATAGAACTGGCCGTTAAGCGCCAGCGTAGCAAGGGCCAGCATGGATGCAAAGGTTCCGCCCGGGCCGAAGAGATAGCCGGGGCGCCATATACCCACCAGCATTGCCACGCCGCAAACAACCGCCGCCGACGTGGCAAGCTGCGCGTAGATCGCAATCTTGGCCACCAGGGCAAGCTGCAGCGAAGCCATCCCAAACGCGATAGCAAAGAGCAGTGGCGGCCACCATCCGCACGCCGCCGGCGTGGATGAAGCGAGATCCAGCACTATGGCCAGGGCGATCCACACCAGCAGCAGCAGGGAAAATATAATCCACGAGGTCGCGTCCCAGTCATCGGGAATACGCCGCAGCACTTGAGCGAGAAGCAGAGCTCCGCCCAGTAGCCCAATGATTGCGGCCCGCGACACGGTATCCTTAACGCGATGCGTCCCGGCCAGCGCGGTAAGAAAGCTGATGCGCTGTGTCAGCGCCATGCCGAGCAGTCCGCCGCCCATGATGGCAATTGCCGCCACCTGAGTGCTCTTGGGCACCGAGTAGGGGATTCCTTCAATGCCGAGCCGGCTAAGGAAGCCCAGTACAAAATAAGGGAAGCCATCCAGACCAATCACCGCCGCCAGCACGCCGGCGCCCACGGCCAGCCCGATATTCATGCTGGGCCGGGGCAGCGCCGCCGCGAGCTCTGTTTCATTACCGCCCCGCAGTGCGCCTAGGAGCGAGGGAAAATCCTGCGAGGCCGTCGGGGGATTTTGTGTCGAAGCAGCCTGAACAGAAGCTGCCTGTGAACGAGCGCGCAGCCACAGCCGCACTTCGTGCTCCAGCAGCAGAATCACGGCGATTAGTCCGGGCAATACCGCTGTATAAAATGCCAGGTAAAGATGGAATTCGGTCGGCATAGGCAAGATTCCCCAGAACCCTAGCATCCCCTAAGCGTTTCGGCGAGCCGAAGTTATGCAGATGAATGGAATAGCAGGAGATTAGGAGAGCGCGAGGTGCAAAGGAATGCGAAAACTGCCATCTGTAGCACAGTTCCTTGCCGTGACTCCAAGGTCCTTGCCCGCCCGGTGTCAGCCCAACAAACAGCGTTGCCTGCAGAAGACTTGCAGTCAGGGAGAATTGGTGAATACAGGTGGCTGTGAAGACATGGACGGCCCCGTTACGGTGCCGGATTCCCCATCCCCGTGAGGAGTCGTTGCGCAGCCGGTGAGCGCGGCGGTCACCAGAAGGGATGTGAGAAGAGCAAGAAGCCGCAGCGAAGAATAAGAAGAGGGGAGCGATCGACGTATCATAAGTTCAGGATGGGGCGCTCGCAAAACCGCCCGCTCTAAACTCGCGCTTTATCAATTTCATCTTACAAAGCGTCCGCGATAGTGCGATGGCATCCTCTCCTCAATCTCCCCCTATTTCACCAGCGCCTCACCCCAGTGCTGGGGGAACAGACGGGATTCCGTAGGGACGTCGTCTGTCATCGTGGTTTCCGACGTGCCGGGCGTGAAGAGGTAGTTACGGCTGGTGGCCTGCAGGCCTCGGCCGCCATCTCCCGAGAGGCGCACCTCGATATCGCCGCGCAACGTAACGCCCGGTTTCAGCTCAAAGTCCAGAAAGGCGCGCTGTACTGCAAAGGTCGCCACGTAGCCGGACTGCCCCGCCGTATCGTTCCCGGTCTTGACCAGATCCACCTTTGCGCCTGGAACGTCGTCGACGAATTCGAACGCCACCTTGCCCGCTGCCGGCGTGAAATACTCGAACGGCTTCTTGCCA
>JBGGNE010000429.1:0-32206 GCA_041287705.1 Methylacidiphilales bacterium
GAGCCTCTGGTGAAAAAGCGTTTTGCGCTGGCTCGGCTGGCGTGGATTACCTATGCGGGGCCAAGCGCGGATCGCTCCGGACTAAGTTCTCCGAGCTCGACAGTGGGTGGTGCGGACTATGATCTTTGGCTGCTGATAAATAAGTATGGGGTGACGGAGGATTTTCTCCGGCTGGGCACTGCAGCCAATATTCACAAATACTTCGGCCTGAGCTGGGTAGCGGATCCCGATAATCCTTCCTCAAAGTTATGGGTATACAGCCATCAGGGGACGGCACCGCTGACGACAGCAGGTTCTGCTCCCGTCTCCACAATTCGCACATTGACCGGGGGAAGCAATAACGTCTCGGGTCGTGAAGCGGACTTCTTTGAACTGCTTAAGGCGTCGGTGCATGCGGGTTCCATGGCAAAATCCTACACGACTCCCGGGGATACATGGGCCCCCACCTGGGGCTCGTTTGCTGTCAAGGCCCGTGTGTATGCCGGCACGAAAGATGCGGACTTTGACTCCGCCGTCGTCCAAATGGGAGCCAATATCCTGTCGCAGTCCTCCACTTCGGGCTTCCCGGTTCGCATCATGTTCAACAACGGGCTGTTTGGTAAAATCCAGCAGTATCGTGGTGTGGCGGATTTCCCTTACATTTATCGGGTGCGGGAGGGTAAGGTGATGGTAAAGCAGCCCATCGTAAAGCCGTCCAGTGGCGCAGATTTAACACTCATGGAGAATCTTCCAAGGACAAATGCAACTGTGACGGATCCGGGCCGTGTCATGGGCCTCCAGGAGCCGGAGATCTGGAACCCGCATGCGTGGAATTCCATCCGTGGGGATACGCTGTTTCGACCGACGGACTTCCGCATCATCGCGCTCACGCAGGATCCCAATGGCGTCGCTACCACTCCGATTTCGATAGGCGGTGGATACAACTATTCAGGCGCCGGATGGCGTTATTCGCAAACCCACGCTACCCCACCAGTGACGCCGATTCCGGAGACACTTACTTCTGTAAACACAGAAATGCTCTTTGATATCAAGCAGAACTTCGACAACCTGTTTCGTGAGCCAACCCTCCTGACCAAGCCCGGAATACCCCTCAACAGCAATTTGCGCATAGGTTCAGGACACACAATCAAGAGTGAACTGGCAGCGGACTATATACTGACACCCAAGAAACTATCCTGGTATGGCTACATTCCTGGAAACAAAGTAACTGATAACCTGCAGTACATCGGCGTGGTAATTGCACGTAACCTGCCGGCTGCTTTTAATATCCCCAACCTTGGTGGTGGCAGTAATGGTAATGGTGTTCTACCCACCGGCATGAACTTTCTCATCGCCGGTGATGGCATCACCTACCGTATGCAATACAAGGATCCCAACGGAAACTGGGTTACTTATGATGAGAAATTCGCTCCCGTGAATTGTGCATATACCTATCCAACGCAGTCGAATACGAGTAACGGGCAGACCAATACTTATTCCTGGGGAGATCTGAACATCGGCCACGAGTGGGGAAGCACTTGCTTCGACCCCCGCACCGGACGCTTTGGGATGATACTCATGGGCAAAAACGGACCCCAGGGGGGCGGCACGATCGATTTCCCCGTGGCTGTTCGAAACGCCTACGCCGTGCCGCTCAACAATGCCTACCTCGTGGGGTGGAGCATTCCTTCCCCTGCGGCGGGTTCAAATCAAGCACTCATCTTGCCGTATATGCAAAGATCGGCCAATCAGAACACGCTCTGGACGAACCGGCCGGATGAATGCGCGGGCTATGTCACTAGCACTTGGACCAATGGGCAAGGGGGGCTAGCGTCAGGTCCCGGCCGTTCCGACATGGGCTGGTATCCAAGAAACGGCCAGGATCCGACGCCTACGGGTATGACCTGCCAGAACAACCCGGCGACGAGTACTGTCACCAATCAGGTGTGGCGCTTCCTGACGGATGGCCAGCTCAATTCTCCTTCGGGATTGCGTGGCTTTGCAGATCCCGACGGCGTCATGCGTCGAGGAATGAGCGCTTACGTGACCCTCGCCGCCCCGGCCAATCCCGGCTTAGGTAAGCCCGCTTCCGGCGGAGCCACAGGCTTACCGTTGCGCACAGCGTATGTGTTCTCCGCCGACAACTCCGGAACCATCCAGGACATCGGTGAAGCCGCGAGCCGCCCGGTCATCCTCAACCGTCCCTTCCGCAGCGTCGCTGAGTTAGGCTACGTGTTCAGCGGTACACCCTGGCGCAACGTGGATTTCTTTACCCCGGAGAGCGGAAACAGCGCCTTTCTGGACGTCTTCTGCGTTGATGTTAACGACAACGAGGACGCGCTGACGGACGGCAGGACGAACCTGAACACACGGCATGCGCCCGTTCTGCGCGCCATTATGGCCAATTCCTATCAGGATGCGTTTTCCCCGTCTTCCACCACCACCCGCCTCCAGGCGATATCGGGAAGCGGCTCCGCGGACGCGATTGCCAGGGCGTTGATCTCCCGCACCACAGATAACTCCACACCTGGAGCAGGCCCCCTGCAAAATATCAGCGAGCTGGTGGGGAAATGGAATGCGAGTCAGGCGATTCCCACAGCCGTCGCGCCGTTCAATATCGACGGCGGCGCCTCGTACACTGGCTTCAGCGGCACAACGACAACCTCGGTAGCTCCGTTGGCAACCCCCCCCAACCTCTCGTCCGTGCTGGTGGCGGACACTTCCAAGGACGGATACACTGCCTGCACGAACCAGCGCTACCGTGAGTCTGTGATCCGCAGCCTCTCCGCCGGCGGCCAGATGCGTGTGTGGAATCTGATGATTGATGTGGTGGCGCAAACGGGTGTCTGTACGGAAAACGCCTCGGATCTCAGCAAGTTCACCGTCAAAGGCGAGCAGCGCTACTGGGTTCACGTTGCGATAGATCGCTACACCGGTGCTATCCTCGATAAGCAGATTGAAGTTGTGACTGAATAGTTCCCGCATCTCCTCTCTTCATAACCCCAAGAATGCGCTCCACTATGAAATCTCTCCTTTGCTGCGGCCTCCTCACCTCGATGTCATTGCTGATATCGGCGTTACTGCTGACATCCGGTCCCTTGTATGGGCAACCTTCCAAGGCTAACTCCCTCGAGTCCCTGGTCACATCCTCAGCCTCCCCGACCGCGGAGAAGCCGGTTTACCCCGGCGGACCGCCCTATATGAAGCGGGCCGGATCGTTTGCGCAATGGACCATGTCAACGCAGACGGTTCCCGACAAGGAAGGGAAGGAAGGCACAGCGCAAGCCGAAGGAAACACGGGGAAGGCCGGCGGGCAACCTCTCCTTCTTAAGGTCTTAACTGTGACCAAAACCGGAGACATGATACGTGTAGAGCAAGTGAATGGCTCCTCCCACCAGAACTGGACCACCTGGGCACAGGGGCAGTTGCAGATTCTCGTCTGGCCGGATGGTATTCAGTGCGCGGAGATCGCTATCTCCCCTTCTGTGGGGGGTATGGGGGCCTCTAACCCCTTTATTTTCAATACATCAGTCACGGACTTTCCTGGTTTTGAGTGGGTTGCACCTGGCAATTTCCGTACTATTGCCACATACGCCGACAAACCCTGCCTTGTTTATCAGGAATCGCAGGTCTGCTCATGGGATGAATTGGGAAAACCGATAGGATACATCACCGCAACCGCGTGTGTGGAGGTGGACTCTCGAAGGCCCGTGGCCATCCAGAGGGGGGATGAGCTGATGAGTTTCGAATGGAAAGAGCCACCCACGAGCGCTCTTGTCCTCCCGCCCAATGTTCAGTCTTTGCTTAAAGAACGTGCCGAATCTCTGCGCCGGCTTACCATCCAGGCAGTTAAGCCGTTCTGATGTTCTTGTTCCTGTCGTCGGTCTCCCAATTCCGGGCCGAGGCAGTATGACGCCGCTTTTATTTACTATGTCGCAATTTAATTATATACGGGCACCTCTAAAAAATATAGATTTTCAGGCCAGCGAGTTCGATCTTCAGAGGGGAGCGCTTTTTGACTTACTCTAAATTCGCCCAAAATCGTTATTTATTAGAGGTGCCCATACCATACAGAAAGCACCATGTATCTATACGCGGCGTCCTTAATAGGATTGCATGGGCGCTTCTCGTAGCTGTTTTTCTTGGAACGCCATCGCTACATGCAGATGAAGATGAAGTAAAGAGTCCTGATGGCCGAATATGTGTTCGATTCAAAATAGAAGGAACGGGTGAGCCTCGATACACCGTTTTTCTGAACGATACTCCAGTTATGGCGGAGTCCAGGCTGGGAATTGTTCGCGGTGATACAGATCTCTCCAGATTGCTCTCATTAAAAAGCAGTTCACCTGTAGATATGGTGGAGGATCGCTACGACATCCTTACGTCTAAGCGCCGCTCTAATACTTATCGTGCCAACCGCCGCATATTCCACCTTAACTCACAACAGGGTGCGAACATGGATATCGTATTTCAGGTATCGAACGACGGCGTTGCCTTTCGTTATCTGTTTCCGGATTCGAAGACAGAGGCTGTTTCTATAACGGCTGAGGCTACCTCTTTTCATTTTCTGCCGGAAACCAGGGCATGGCTGCAGCCGATGCAAAAGGCGAAGACCGGTTTTGCAAAGACAAACCCTGCCTACGAAGAGTTTTATCAAAAGGAAATACCTGCGGGAACTCCCTCTGCCCTGGGACATGGCTGGGTTTACCCGTCCCTGTTCAGATCCGGGGAAACGTGGCTTTTGCTTTCCGAAGTTGCGCTGCCTGCCGGCTGGTGCGCCACTCATCTTGGGCATGAGTCGCCCAGCGGTGAGTACTCGATCGCATTCCCCGACCAACTGCAGACGATGAACGGTGAGCCTGTCATCCCGTCCGCAAAGATGCCATGGGCTTCGCCGTGGCGCATAATCGCGATAGGAACCCTTAAGACCATTGCGGAGTCCACACTTGGCACGGACCTCGCCGAGCCGGCAAAGACACCCGTTGATGCCTTCGTTATCCCCGGTAAGGCAGCGTGGAGCTGGCCGCTGCTGGGCGATCCCTCCGCGAATTTTGATACCCAGAAAGAGTTCATCAACTACGCGGCGGAAATGGGCTGGGCCTACTGCCTTATCGACGCCGGGTGGGATAAGCAGATCGGCTACGAGCGCACGAAAGAACTGGCCGACTATGCCCGCACCAAAAAGGTTCGCCTGCTCCTCTGGTATAATTCCGCAGGCGATTGGAACACCGTAAAAATGACGCCGCGAAGTAAGCTGCTCACTCACCAGGACAGGCAGAATGAGTTTAATCGTCTGAAGGAAATGGGCATCGCCGGAGTAAAAATTGACTTCTTCGGAGGAGACGGCCAGGCCGTTATGAAATATTACCGTGACATACTGGATGATGCAGCCCAGTACGGCTTGCTCGTTAATTTCCACGGCGCAACACTTCCCCGCGGCCTTCAGCGTACCTGCCCGAATTTTATGACAGCAGAAGCCGTCAAGGGTCTGGAGTATATTACGTTTGAACAAAAAGTCGCCGACCAGGCTCCCAGCCATGCCGCAATGCTGCCATTCACCCGGAATGTTTTCGACCCCATGGATTATACGCCGGTGGTCTTTGATAAACTGCCGAGAAATAAGAAGCGCCGAACCACCGGTGCCTTTGAGCTGGCGCTTTCCGTTATCTTCACATCAGGCATCCAGCACTACGCAGAAATTCCGCAGGGTATGGCAAAAGTACCAGACTATGTCCGTGCCTTTATGAAACAGGTCCCATCCGTGTGGGACGATATCAGGTTTATTGACGGCTATCCCGGCAAGTTGGTTGTTCTCGCCCGCAAGGGAGACGGGCGGTGGCTCGTCGCCGGACTCAACGGTGAGAATACGGGGAAGGAGCTTACTCTCAATCTCGATTCCATTCCGGATATCAACTCCAACGGAGTCCTTATTACCGATGGTGACGGCGGCCAGTTTACCCAACAGAATATCACGCTTGGTGCAGACAAGAAACTGAAGGTTAGCCTGAAGCCCAACGGTGGCTTTGTTGCTGCGTTCTGATGATTCCGATGTCATATCACTTATCGTGCCCTCAGTGTCGAGGCTATACGCACGATAAGTTGCCTGCTGGTGCGTCGTCGCGGTGTGCGTGTTGAGGTCGTCGCATACCAGGATGACTTTCTGCGCCTCCGGATAGCGGGTGCGCAGCAGCAGCTGTCTCATAGCTTATGAAGTCGACGATCTCCAGCGCCCCCGCCGCATAAAGTCACCGCTCAGTTCAGCGTTTTATGAATTCTGTCTTGCGCGCTCGCATAGCGCAAATTGCGTTTTGCATCTTCATGCAATTCGCCTGAATCCAGGGGTTGCACGCTATGGGTCAATTAAGCCAGACAAACACAACACGCTCTGCATCAGTAAGTTGAAACTCTTACACAAGAGTTGGCACGGCCACTGCTACAGTATATGGAAGAACCGAACTGAATCTAAAACAGCAAGGTTCTACAAAAACAAATTCTCTTCTCTTCCCACCCCTCATAAAGGGAATAATAAATCCTTGGAACCGAAGAGTAGAATAATACCTACACATGCTAAGCCAGTAACTGGAGTTCAGAAAGAAAATACTCCGGTATGCAGTGTGTGAAGGGACTCAGGAAGAAAAGGCGGAAACCCACATATACTTTACGCCAGTTTAAAAAAATTTCCGGGTTTCCCCTTTTCTTCTGAAAGCCACCCTTTGCGCCTTGCCGATAAAATAATATTTCCTGTCCGCTTCTGCCAATACCCACTCACCTCATCTTATTCTCATAAAGCAGAAAGCGCGGCAGTAAGTCAGTAAATACCTTATTTCTCCCACAATCAACTACCTCCTCGGTCTCAGCGCCAGCTGCTAAACTGAAGAGTAACTTCCTCTACCTCTCCAAAATACTATGAGTCCAATACTTCTCCTCATCCTTGTTCTGCTGCTTCTCGGCGCCCTGCCCACATGGCCTCACAGCCGCGCCTGGGGCTACGGACCCAGCGGTGGCCTCGGTCTCGTGCTTGTCATTCTGATCGTTCTGGCCCTGATGGGTCGAATTTAGTGCTGCACCTGCGATTTCACATCCACAACTAAGTAACAAAGAGCGGGGCAATACTAATAACGCCTTGCATCACATTCAAACATCAAAAGGAGTAACTACCATGGCTGATATCAATGAGAACTCTGTCGAAACTAATGATTTCGTTAAGCCCGGCGAACCCGGAAGCACTGAACATGTGGTAATCGGATACTTTGACGATGCGTCCTCCACGGATGCCGCAATCAAGGATCTGATTGAGCGAGGGTACCCCCGTTCACACATCGGCGTTGCTTATCGCGATGCTCGCGGGCTGGACATCACGCCTCCCTCTGACTGGCAGTGGCATGGTCTGACGCTGGAAGTGCCGAATGGCCCTGCCGGCGAACGCGATGCGGTTCGCACGACTTCCGTGCCTACCGCCGTGGTCCATCCCTCCAACTATGTGGACCCCACCCTGCCTCCCGCTCCCTATCCCGGCGATGCCCTGCATCCGCGCCCCGTGGATACCCTGGCGCCTTCGCCTGAGGTAGCACGTGTCGAGTCCCAGCCGGTTGATACGGACGGCGACGGCGATACGAGCGATGAAGATAACACCCCGCACTTTGTCGTGGCTGTCGCCGCGGCGAATACGACCGAAGCGGCCAATATCCTCAAGGCTCACAGCGGCGATACGGGTGATGCAAACCGCATCCGCTCGGACGTTGCCCTGATGACCGGTGGCACGATGGCCGGTGTTGTTGCCGGTGCAGTACTTGGCGGCCCCGCAGGCGCCTTCGTTGGTGGTACCGTGGCCGGCGCTCTCGCCGCCGCCACCGCCAGCAACGATTAATCACCAGCCCGGTGTATCGCCGGACCCTTTGGCTGGCGGCTCCGCTCTCAATGGGGAGTTCGTCGCAGGGATGGGCGGTGTGGCCGGAGCGAATTAGCAGAAGGGACAGTGCGGATTGCGGTAGATTATCATCTGAAGTAATACCGCACTGTTCTCCCTCTCACCTGCGCTTGCTGGTTAATGGTTAATGGTTAATGGTTAATTTACCAAATCAACTCAGGGTCGATGTTTTGCCACATCCACTTAACCCTTGCTGATTCACCTTACACTTTTCACTTTTCCTTCCGGCAATCATCCACTCCCGATTACCTGAATAAAACTTTAGCCCCCAAGGCACTTCTGTCCATCGTGACGGGAGTGCCTTTCTTTTTGCACACTTACCCTGGCGACAGGTTGCAATGCTCGGCAACGCCTTTGCAAACTTTTCTCCATTGCACGTCTTATCATGCGGCAAGGAGTCTTCCTGAGAGACGCGATGTCATTTTCTGTTAACTACTGCTCTTTATTAGGTGCGTTGCACCCCCCAAATGCTGTAGTCTGATCGCCCATGAGTTGCCACTATCGCTACCTCATCACTCAGCATCCCGTTGATGGCGTAAAGCTGGGCTTCCGTACCGTCGATCCTGATGCGGAGCCGCCGCTTTTTCTTGTCGTCAGTGGACAGTCCGGCACCACCGTGTCCTTCGGCTGCATTATTCCCGAGGATTACCTGGGGATATCCGGTCTGCTTCGGTATGATCCCAATGAGCTTCTGCTGCCATTGCGCGATCGTGGCCGCGTGTACCCGGTCATCTTCCCTAATACATCCGCCAATTTTGGCCGGCCCTACGCCGAGCTGCTGGATAGCTTCCGCTTCACCATGCCGGAAGGCGCTAAGGTAACGGTAATCCTGGAGTATGAGCGCATTGCCGATGACCTTCCCCCCATGTACCCGCATGACGAAGTGATCTGCACATGGGAAGTCCGCGATTACCTTTCACCAGAGCACCTGCGGCACTTCGGCTATCTGGCAGAGCGGCTGGATAATGAGTCGCCCAGCTTCTACGGTCTGCACCTCTACACGCGCCAGCAGGGCAATCTCCAGCAGCTTCAGGAGCGTGTGACGACGATTCGACAGCTTTCAGGCATCTGCTCGATCAATTCTGTGATCACAATTTAGTCAGCCGATCTCAGTCTCATCTTATCCATTCAATATAAAATATCTTAGGCAGCCATGTCCTCCTCCTCTTCCACATTTGCCGATCAGGCCGCACAGGCCGCCAAGGAAACCGAAGCTTTTCAGGACCAGGGAGACACATACGCCAACGCCTTGCTGCAGGAGGCCCGGGCGCATGTCTATTACTGGCCCTCCAACTTCCCCGGCTTTGAAGCCACGCTGCTGCTGCTGGATGGCACCGAACGTCACTATGGCGAACTTCATGCGGTCAACGCCCGCAATATCCGCATGGAAGCTTCGGGTGCGGGTGAGGAGCTGACCACGTGGGCGCGCAGCCAGATTGAGGAACTCATCGCCCACCGGGAAAACCCCGCCGTCAGCCAGATGGCCAGCAAGGCCGGTGCTACGCGGGGCGATCTGCACGCGGTGTATGGCACCCGGATCAGCTTTACCGGGGACCGGATGCAAAGTTACTACCGCGTCAGTGACCACAAGATCGTCGAGATAGGCCGAAGCTATGGGCAGCAGCGCTTTGTCATCCATATTGACGAGCATCAGGAGTGCGACGGCCGTTTTGCCGCGAGTCATTACACAGTCTTTTATTTCGACAAAACCACCGACGTGCTAACGAAAGTGGAGACGTACCTGGATCGCTATGCTCGCGTGGGCGATTACTTTTTGCCGACCGAGCGCCGCTTTACCGAAGCCGTGAACGGTCGTCTGCATACCCGCGCCCTGCTGATGCAGGGGCTGCGCCTCCTTTCCGCCTGAGACTCCGATATCACCCCTTATTCCTTTAGGATCCAACGCCGCGTGGGTTGGTGCACTGCATGAAGCGCATCCCGTTTACCACACAAACTTTCTTCCCTTCCGACATCCAGGCTTACCTGGAATACGCAGGGGACACAGAAGCAGGCGCGGAATCTGACGCATCCGCCGCGTCGTCAACCTCTTACGCCCATCCCGCCGCGGAAGCGCACCAAAGCGCCCTGCTGGCGGAGCCGGTAGCTCAACTGCGCGCCAACCTCGCCATACTGGCGGACACCGCCATCAGCGCGGCCATGGAAGCGGCAGCCCTGGCCCGCGCAAATGCGGGAAACACGCGCAATCTGTCGCCGGAGGAATCCGGACCACTGCCGGAAACGGAGGAAGTGCGGCAACTGCTGGAATTTATCGCGCAGGCCGTGGAAGCCGGGCCGCTCCACATTGCGGCGTTTTCCAGCGAAGCACGCATCTGGATCTCCACCCACATCTGCACCAATGCAGCCACGCTGGGTGCCTGGCAGCGCGTTCTGGCAGAGCTGTGCAAATCCGCTCCGACTACGCTGGACGCTCGCGCCTGCCCTCTTTTTCTTCAGCGCCTTAAGGAAGCCCGCCACATCCTGGCCCTCAGCCGGGCGTCGCTGGAAATGGAAAAGTGCATCGGAACTATCGCAGCCGGCGCAGCGGCAATGTTCATCCGCCTGCATGATGAAAATCTGAAGCCGGAAGATGCACCGCCCGCAGTGGAAAGCGCTGAATCCGCTGAGAGCGAAGAGCCCAGAGAGCCCGAGCCTTACCCAACGGTGACGGAAGCCGACGTGCGCTCGCTCTCGGAACTTTTTCTGCAGCAGTTCGTCCAGATTATTGCGCTGGGCAGTGACGCGGAGATTCGCCTGAACTTCTCGCGCAGCGTGACCGAGATCTTTGCGTCTCAGTTAGAGGGGACACCGCAAGAGTGGCACTATCTGCTGGGGGCGTTGCAGTTCCATATTGAGGACGCCATCGGAGCTGCCGCAGCAGCGCCTTTGCCACCGTATTTTGAACTGCTTTCCAAAGCCCGCTATCGACTGAACTACACGGGTGCCGTAACGCGCCTGATCGATGCGGAGGCGGAAACGCTGGAAAAGCAGATCACCGAGCTCTTTCCCGCCGAGTCGGATACCTCGCTGGCATGGCGCGATATCCTGTCCTTCGCACTGAGCGAAGTCTTGCTGGACGACTCCGCATCCGCCCCGGCCTGTCTCCCCTGGCTGGTACTGCAAAATTCGACCCTCCTGTACGGCATCAGTTCCGACAAGTTCGAAGCGTTCGCAGAAATCGTGCTCTCCGCGCTGAATGGCGTGACGGCCACCGCCGGCACGGAAGCGCAGCAGGGCGAGGGCGCAGCGCGTCTGCAGAAAGCATTGTCCCGATCCGCAACAGCTCTGGGTTTTGTGGAGGAAGAAGCGTCTCAAGGCACGGCTCGCGTGCAGGCCGTTGTCGCCGGAGCAGCAACACATCTACGCCAGGGTCTGGGAATATTTGATGGCGTGGCCGATCTGGAGCAGGATCTGGCCTATGCACTGCACATGGCACAGCGTGTTGCCGTGCTGCATGGTTCCGAATGCGCCGCACGGACTGCGTTCCGACAGTGGTTTCTGCTGTTGCATACGCCTGCGGGTCACTGGCGTCACGCCCGTACTATTGTCAGCGCGCTGCAGACGCAGATCCGCCAGGACTGGGCACACCGCAAGTACTGGCAGCAGCACCCCGCCGCGGGCGCATCCGGTGCCGCCTGCAAACTGCTGGAAGATCTGCCCGCCACCGTCGCCGCTGCGGAGCTTTCCGCCTCCGCGCAGGCGCAACTCGATGCCGCATCCGGCTCGACACCCGCCGCCCTGGCCCAAAAGGCAGCGCTTGCGCTCTATCCTTTCAGCTTCACGCCCCGGGCGGCAGCGCTGCACGCATTGGCAGAGCTCTATCCCCTGCCCTCCACGCGTCCTGCACAGCTCTCCGCGAAGACTGCCCCTGCATCAGCTACGGTCAAGGATGACGCTCTGGAGATTCCCGCCGCTCTTAAAGAAAGCGCCAAAGATCCCGCCTTCAGTTCCTTTTGTGGCATTCTGGCAGAATCAGCGCCCGCCGCCGCTCTTCAGGCAGCTGTCTGGTCGCGCAGCGATGAAATCGCCAAGAAGGTGACGGCCCAGCTTACTCAGAACTTTGCTGAGCTTCGCACTGACGACCATGCTGCGGACGCGCTTCGTCGGGATGTTGCACGGCTTCTGCGCAGACTGGCGCAGTCGCTCGGCCCGGACGTGGAGAGTCGCGCCGAATTCCTCAGTTCCGAGTGGAGCGCGCTGGTCGAGCCCCATCTTTCGCCCCGCCCGCACAGCATCTTCCGCACACTTTACACGCTGCTGAGTGATGCGCTCCATCTGCACTATGGCGCGCAGGCTGTGCGTCTTACCGAGCCGCTGCTGCGTCCCCTGCTTTGTGCACTGCGTACAGATTCCGCGCCAGGAGAGATTGAGCCCACACCCTTCACGCCGCTTCGCGTCACATTCCCGCTATTCGAGGAACTGCGCCGCCATCCCCTGCCCGGCTGGACTGCGACCAACGGAAGTCCGTTCCCGGATATCACCGAGTTTTATCGCCAGAATTCCGCCGCCGCTCTCGCCTTCGCCGTGCAGCACGAGTCGGAGGAACATCGCGCCGGGTCGGTTTCGTTTCTGGAGGCAAACTTCCCCTTCCTGGCCACAGTACTTCCGCGTGGCATCGCGCACTTTGAATGGGCCGGCTTCCTCAGCATGGAAATCACCAAAGCATGGTTCGATCTGGCTGCGGTAACTCCTCCCGGCAATGTGCTGGATCGCTTTCTGGCCGGACTAATCCTGGGCACGGGATCACTTCCCGCCGTTACCGATCGCCTGCGTCTGGTCGCCTACCTTCAGGCTTACCGCGATTTCCATCGCCAGTCGTTCGCAGCGGCAGAGCTGCTGCCCAAAACGGAAGAGCTGGCAAATCTCGCCATAAGTCACCTGGACGATCCCGCGATCGATACGGATTATCTCCGCCCGGCCATCGCGTCGTATCTCCGTGGGGTCGTAGAAATCTTTGGCAGGACTGCCGGGATTGTCGCGAGACTCGAAGCACGCCGCCTTACTCTGGAGAAGCTGTTACCGCAAAGCAAATTCCCCAGATTACTGCTGGCACCTCTCGCCGCCGCACTCCACAGCAGGCTGGAGCAGCTCAGCCTCTCCGAGGGTACGCGTTCAGAAGCCACGCTCTGGTTCGCCGATCTTCGTGACGCAGCCACGTCGCTGGCGCCGCTGCAGCCCGCTGTGCGTAAGATATTCGCAAGCCACCATGCGGCAGGAACTCAACCGGTGTTCAGCCCGCGCCCTGTTGAGGAAACCGCGTGGCAGCAGATTCTCTCCGCAATCCTCGCGCTGGATTCTATCCGCGACGAAGCTTCCGCGCCCACGCTGCAGCTCGTTACCGCCGCTTCAATTCCCCTGCCAGGCGAGCTGAACCTGAAAGAGCTCCCCGGACAGCTACAGCAATTGCAGCCCCGCGTGCAGGAGTGGCTCGATGAACCGGCCGGCCCCGCTCTGGCTCCGCTCTTCGAAAGCTTCCAGCGCGCTCTGGCAACATTCACGGAATGGAAGAAAATCACCACCGCGCTCCCCGAGACTGTAACGACTCTGAGAGACAAGAAAACCGCCCTGGGTCAGTTGCCGGAAGGCTCCGCCGGCTCTCACCATATCGCCAATCTTCTGCTGCTTCTGATTCGCAACGCCGCGTTGCCGCCCGGCGAAGGCCGCGCCTCTACCTGGGCCATCCCCTTGCAGCAGCCGCTGCTCAGCGGTGAAACGGCAGGCCTTCTCTCCCGGCTAAGCACCGAGGAACTCGCCCAGTTGCAGCACGTCATCGGCAAAGCTGTCTGCACGCCCGCTGCGGAGCAACTTCCTGCGCTGCGCGATTCCCTCGCCAAGTCAGATAAAGTCCGCGCCACGTGGGACCAGGCATGGGGCCACTCGCCGGAGGATCTGCGACTCTTCGCCCTGCGCTACATCGTGTCGGGCAAATCGTAAGCGGGTCAGACTTAAAATACCGCCCCGCTCAGTAAGCCCTTTCTTTAAATCGGCTCCCCGACCAGATCCATGGGCTCGTCCCACTCGGGAGGGAGCGGCAGGGCGAGACGTTGCATCAGCACCTTGGCTTCCAGGGTGGTGAGCGACGGGTAGCAACTGAGCAGGCGGGCCAGCATGCCAGTGATGCGCGGCGCGGCGTAGCTGCTCCCGGTTACACGTTTGGTGCTGGCACCCAGCCAGGGCACATCAACCTCAATACCGCCGGCGGCAAACTCCACCATGTGCTTCTGGCGGGAATAGAAAAGCGCGGGATCCGGTGCGGCTACCGCATTCACCGTCAGGACAGAGGGGAAAAAGCCCGGCCACTCCGGCGTTTCAAAGTCCAGGTTATTGCAGGCCGAAACGATGTGGACACCCCGCACATACGCTTCGTCCACCCACTGCTTGTAAAGCAGTACGTGGTCTTCAATGCCGCAGCCGAAGCTGCAGTTCAGAATGTGATAACCTCGCTCAATCGCCACGCGCGCGCCTTCCTGAATAATCGCGCTTCGGGAATAGAGGCGCTCGCCGAGCACCCGTATGCTGCCGATAGTGGCCTGCGGGGCGACTGTGCGGATAAGATGAGCGATCGCAGTGCCGTGTCCGTACAGGTCCTTTCCATTACCGGGCTCGGTTGCCAGGCGGAAGTTGCGCTCGACTATCTGCAAATCGTCTGACAGCTCCAGCCCGGCAAGTGCGGGGTGGGCGGTTTCTATCCCGGAATCCAGTACAGCGATGCGCACGCCTTTACCGCTTCCATCGGCAAGGGCCTGTCGGGCATCCTCCATGCGCGGCAGGGGTAACATGGTCAGGTAAAAAATAAGCGGAACTGCTTAGAGTCGTCCTATCGGCGTCCGTCTTCGTTATCGTGGATGAAGGCGTTGGGGCACCCTGCCTCGCTTGGGCTACCAGTAAATGCTCTGCTTCAGCAGGCGATAATCAATCAGCTCCGTCAGGAGTGTGGAGGAGCGCTGCAGCGCTGTCAGGTGTTCCTGACCAAATCCAGGCGGATCGGGCTCGATGGAACCAGGCCGTTTCACCTGCACGCAGGAGATAACGCCACGACACTGACGCACAAAATAGAAAGGCACCACAATCATGGCGTAGGTCTGCTGGCGCAGCATCTCATCCACCATCTTGCTGTGGCGGCTGTTCTTATAGACTTCGTTCTCGATGAAGGGCTGCTCACTCACCATCACCATGCTCACGATGCCTTCGCGAAGCGGCTGCTTGTGCTTTAGAATCAGTTTGCGGCCAATCGGGCCAACGCCGTAGCAGGGCACCAGATGCTCTTTGGTTTCATCCAGCAGCCACACCATGATGTCGTGGGCGCGGGCAAGCCTCACGCCGGTTTCCAGGACATGCCGAATCAGGACATCCGCCAACTGTCCGAAGTTTTCGGGCGTAATGCTCTCCGCCACCTGCTGGATATGTTCATCCAGGGTGGGCTTCAGTTGAGCCAGGCGCTCGTCGGGTAGAAACTTTAGCCGTGACATGGGGGCGGGAAAGGCGGGGAAAATGGAAAGGCGCGGCGCTCGGCGTGCCAGGAAATAAACAGCCGTGGGACTAGCTTAATCCTGCCGCAGGCGAAGACCTTTGTAGAGAGAAAAGGGGAGGTTGACGAATGATTTAAATGATGGAGCGGAAACGTCTTGCCGGGCACCGTGATGTATATACAGGCCAGAGAGAAAGCTTTCTCCGAAAGACCCGACATCATACGGTAACGGGCAGAGAGAGCCGTAGCGTGATGGAAATGCCGACCTGGAGGGATGACTGCACCGACCTCTGCCGCAACTCAGCGGACAGCTTAAGCCTGGCGCTCAGCTCCCTCTGCGGGGGATTCGGCACGGCGACGTCGGACGCTGCTGGCCAGATGATCGATGAAAAGCGGGGTATGCTTCATTTCCTCACAGAGAGCATGGCGCTCGTCGGCACTGCATTCGCCGCGAGAAAAACGATCCAGCCGTTCGCGCATTTCAGGGCTCAGCGTGGCAGCTTCGCGCCCGCCGACTTCCTGCTCTGTCCGCTGTAGGAAGTCGGATAAAATATTAAAAGGATGAGTCATAAATCGGATGAATGAGAAAGAATGGTTGGGCGTGTACGGTGTATATAACGGAAATGCCACAATATCGAGAGAAAATTCTACTTCGGATCAGCCTGCGAGTATTGAACTCCGGCGATTGATGGTCTTAATGGCATTCGCACCGCGTAATGTGCAATAGCTTACTAAGACTTAGACTCTTCGACTTGGCTCGCTTGCAATGAATCGCAATATTTTTGTAACTGAGCCCCCCGCATCTTACGGCATCCCACGTAAAAAACTACCTTTCCGCATGAACTGCTGCTTGATATGCAAGAAATTTTTCTTCAGCGTATCGGAATGCCCTCGCCGCGCAAAGTTCAACCCCCTGCCATGCCCTCCGGCAAGGGAAGACGTCCCGGCGGAATTCCGTACTTCGAACCCGTCCCCGTGGAGCGTAAGTACCTGGTACTGAGAGTTCCGCCGGAAGTGGAACGCCTTATCCCCAGCGTAATCTATCAGGGCTGGCTTTCGCTGGATCCCCACGGCGTGGAGATCTGCGTTCGCCAAAGCGGTAAGGAGTGCACGCTGACTTTTCTGAAGAAGCAAGGCCAGCAGCTCAAGCTTGAGGAAGAAATGCCGATCTCCCGCCCGCAGTTCGACAAGCTGTGGCTGCTAAGCTCCGGGCGCCGGCTCACCCGAGTGCGCTACACAGCCCCGGTGCCCGGCTGCGACAATTTTGTCGTGGATGTCTACCAGGGCAAACTCGGCGGTCTGGTCACCGCCACGCTCACTTTCCCCAGTGCGGATGCCTGCCAGCGCTTTCATATGCCGGACTGGCTGGGCGACGATGTATCGGGGGATCCCCGCTATACGAACGAAACGCTGGCGCAGGCCTGATTCTGATGACCCTTCATCAGGCTTCTGGGCGACACAGCGGCCGCGCGTTTACTTCGTGCGGACCAGCTTCAGCATCGTGCTGCCGACAGTCAGCAGCGAATTGACGTAAAGCACTCCGCTCAGTATACGGCGGCCGTCGATAAAGGTGCCGTTGGTGGCGGCCAGGTCTTCCGCGAAGACACAGTCATTACGGACCCGGAGATGACAGTGAAAGTTGGAGACGCTGCTGTCCGTCAGCAGAATACCGCAGGCGGCGTGGCGGCCGATAGTGAACGCCGGGGAGGTGATCTCCATGGGCGGCCGCGGCTCATTAATAAAGATGAAGGTGAAGCCCCCCTCATACTCTTCGCCTGGAGAGGCGGTGCCGGAGTCGCCCAGAAAACCCAGATCCTTGGCCTGAGCCAGATGCAGCACAAGATCCTCAATGGCGATCAGCAGCGCAGTGCGTTCATCCGCCTGGTAGGGCGCAGCACTTAGCGGCATGATGGCCATATCCACCCCGGGCTCGGTAATCAGGAAATCCGCCCGTGCCGTGGCGGAGACATCATCATCGCGCAGTGTCGCGATTTTGTACAGAAAACCGCGGCAGATCCAGATATGCGCTGAGTCCTGACCGTACCGCAACTGCATAAACACAGAAGCCTTGCTCTGAGACACGACCTGCAGGACGTCAAGTGCCGAGAGATAATGATGCTGAGCCCCGGCGCTCCCCATAGAGGGCGCTTTCGCATCGTCATGATCCAGATATTTCGGTACGGCGATCACGTCTCACAGCACGGGCGGAGGGCAGCGATTGGCCGGGGCTGCCGGGTTAAAAGTGGTGTGGGTAAGCGGTCTCGCACCTGCCTCTGCGGAAGGATAATAAACCGCTTTTAACCATGGCCGACTGTCCCCAACTTGGCGGTACATATCAAAGATGTCCATGTTAAGTTGTGAAAAAATTTCAGGCAGACACAGTCAATCTGTGTTATTCGTAGATGTAATATCCGACACTTTGGCGACAGCGAACGAGGGTGTAGCAATTTTCTTGCCCGGTTAGCTTGTTCATACAAATTCCGAAAAACTTTACGTTATCTGGACGGCACGTTAACCAACGGTCAGCGCACAAATCGCCGCAACAGTTCTCCTTCGTGATTTGTGCTCGACCATTATCTATTCCAGTTTAAAATATGGGCCGGGCACCTTAGATTTTTTCCAGGCGGGTGCTCCCCTCTGATTCGGATTTTATTGCCCACAGCCGCCCTTATTCACGTTACGACCTGCTCAATAACCGCCACGTCATGTCGCTCAAATACTCACGAATGTTCCATAAATGGGGAATTTCCCGGAAAAAGCTGAAGGGCGGCTGGTTCCACCAGAAATTCGGAGACATAGTACTTGATAAGAATCTGTGGACATTCCGCCGGGAATCGCTGGCACGCGCGTGGCTGGTAGGCGTCCCCGTTACCGCGATTCCCATGCCCGGACAGACCCTGGTCGCCGGCGCTCTTTGCCTGTATGTCCGCGGTAACATGCCCCTTGCCTTTGCGCTGCAGTTTGCCAGCACTCCCCTCACCGCCCCCATTCACCTGCCGCCCTGCTATGTGGTGGGCAACTTCCTGCTGGGCAGAAAGCTTTGGCCGGATGATGTTCCCAGCGATGTCGCCAAGTGGATTCCCTATTTCTGGAATGAAGGCCTTCACGCCATTCTGCCGCTCTATCTGGGTGCAGTGGTGCTGGGCCTGATGTTTGGCGTGCTGGGTTATGGCGCCATCCGCCTCTTCTGGCCTGCGGACAAGCGCCGCGATCACGTGAACGTAGCGCACCGGGCCGGCCTTCCCGCAGTGGCTGCCGTCACCGTTCTCTCGCTTTCCACCCCGGACACAATGGCCGAGCCTCAGCCCCCCGATATAGGCGGCACCCTCCTGGCGCGCGCCCCCGGCACCCGCCCTTCCACGGACACCAAGGCGCTGGACACGAATCAAGTCTGATAGTGGCTGCAGCGTCAGCCGTTAAGGTCTGGCGTGAATACAGACAAGGCTAAACGGAAACTTCCTGTCCACCCCCGAACCACAAGAGAATAGTTCATCCCCATGGCCAACCTGTCGAGGCCGGGGCTGATATCGAGCGCCTTTGGATCAATCTTCACGCGGCTGTCTAAGGAGAAGGATGCAGCCTGATAACGCAAAACTCAAAGTCTCTTTCTGCAAACGGAAGGCTGACGCTGTACTTCATCCCAACAGCCAGGCGATCAAGAGAGGGCGATGGGTCGAAAGCATCCTGCCAGCCTATCGCATAAAAGTATGCCGACTTTGAGCCGAGGAGATCATAGACCAAGCGAATCCTCTTTTCCTTCTCCTGTTTGCCGGTAGTGCTGTTCATCCAGACTTGAACGATGTCTTCTGACAGAACTCGGTCGCCACTGGCATCCAGGATGTAGTTGGTCGACATGAAGGTAGAAACCAGCTTGCCGTCGGAACTCCAGCGGGTTTCAGGAAGCGGCCCGGCTTCCATACTCTCCGACCGCGGGATGGACATGCTGTGAAGCAAAGTCACTTTTGACTCCCGGCGATCCACGCTCCAGATTTGCAGAAGCCACTTTTGCCTGTCCTGAGGAACATAGCCGCCTTCATCCACAGGCACGCAGCACGCAATGCGGGTGCCATCCGGGCTCCAGGAAATCCCGTGCCAGTATTCGCTGCTGCCGGCCAGCGTTTGCGCCTTGTCAGTTTTCATGTTAAGGAGAGCAAGACCCTTTGAGCTATTTGCCGCCAGAAACTCTCCGTCCGGACTCCAGCTAAACGTACTGAGAAAGTTTCTCTCGTACTGAACCAAAGTATTTTTAGGCTCGGCAAGTCCGCTCCCCTTTTCCCATACGACAAGGTCATGCGGAGGGACGGGCCTGCTATGGCCATCATGGATTTGACATGCGGTTATCAGCCTGCGACTGTCTGGACTCCAGGCCCAGTCACGACCTTTCCAGCTCGGCATTTCCCCTATCTCCACGACAGAATCCTGCACGATCGATCCATCCTTTACGTCCACTATCATGGCACCTTCATGATAACCGACAGCCAGCATGGAGCCATCGGGACTCCACTCCAGCCGCTTCAGAAGTTTATTGTTTGTGGACCCCTCCTTGTTGCCGGAGATCCATAAACTGCGACTGCTTACCACGCGACATGCGCGACACGTCAGAATCTCCAGACTGCCATCCGCATATCCCACCGCAAGCTCATCGCCACGCGGGCTCCACGCCATAGAACTCACGCTCATAAACCACCGCACCCGTACCGGCGAGTTCGCCCACGCCCACAGACCGAGGGTCAGGACAAACAGAGTAGCCCCCAGCACTATCGCCCCCACGATTCTCCAGGTTCTGCTGCCCAACCAGGCCATGCCTCGCTGTATCATGCAGGAAACTCGCAGCGCACAGGGAGCATCTTGCAGAAGATCCTGATATTGGAGGTAATCCAGGCCAGTTACGCCAATTAAACCGGCACGGCTTCGTCACACCGTCCATTCCTGCGCCACATTTACCGCGTTTGCATCCCCAAAGCCGGCCCCGGAATCACGCTGATCGCGCTGGTTTTGCTGGTCGCGCTGGCGCTGATTTGTCAGGGACCGGGCGGCTTCCTGGATTGCCTCGCTTAAAGAGGGATGCGCAAAGATCGTATCCGCCACATCCTGCACGCTGGCGCGGAACTGCAGGGCCAGACCGATCTGCGCAATGAGCTCCGAGGCTTCGTGACCGACAATGAGCCCGCCCAGAATCTTCCGGGAGTGCGCATCCGCAATAATCTTCACGAAGCCCTCCAGTTCCCCAAGCGCCACGGCTTTGCCTACCGAGCGAAAACTGCAGCGGCTCGTCACAATTTCATGGCCGCGCCTGCGCGCAATCGCCTCGCTGTAACCTACCGACGCGATCTCCGGCACGGTGTAGACGCAGAACGGGATGTTGTCCCAAAGCATAGCCCGGCTGCCGCCAAGAGCGTGATCCACCGCAATGACCGCCTGCGCTGCGGCGCTGTGTGCCAGCGGAGCCCGCGCGTTGATGTCGCCTACCGCATAGATATCGGGGTTGGTCGTCTGTAAAAAGTCATTCACCAGCACGCCGCCATTCTCATCATCCATCTGAACGCCCGCGGCATCGAGGTTGAGAAATGCTACGTTAGGGCGGCGTCCTACTGCCAGCAGGACGCGGTCGGTCCGCAGCACCTTGCCGTTCGAAAGGTGCAGCACCGCTCGCGGCACCCCGACGGCGCCTCCGTTCTGGGCATCGCTTATGGATCCGGTCGAGCCATTTTCGACCGACGGCGGTTCCGTCTCCAGCTTCTCCACCTTCACGCCGGTCAGCACCGTCATATTCTCGCTCTCAAACTTTGCCCGAAGAAACGCCCCGGCTTCCGGATCCATCTGTGGGAGAAGCTCCAATTGCGATTCAATCACAGTAACGCGAGTCCCTGCCGCATGAAAAATTTCGCCCAGCTCGCATCCGATATAGCCGCCGCCGACAATCACCAGTTCGGGGGGAGCCTGCGTCAGGTGCACAAAATGATGGCTGTACCCCACGGTTGTGCCGTCCGCAGTTTCAAAGCCCGGCATCGTGGCCGGACGGGCTCCCGTGGCCAGAATGATCTTGCGCGCATACGCTTCCCACGGTGAACGACCGTCTTCAGTCAGCAGAAGGCGGTTGTTACCGATGAGTTGCGCGCTGGCTCGCAGTGTTTCCACGTGGCGCGCCGCCAGTTTGCGGTCCAGGTCTTCGCTTACTTTGGAGATGACGGCACGCTGACGGCTCAGCCACTCCGCCATGCTGGGGCGGATATGAGACACATGTATACCGTAATCCTGAGCATGCTGCAGGTGACGATACATCTTCTGGCACGCCATCAGCGTCTTCACCGGCACGCAGCCTTCGTGCAGCCAGTTGCCACCTTTCGGCCCCTTGTCGATCAGGAGCACGCGCGCGTTCCGCTCTGCCGCAAGGAGAGCCGCCGCGGCCCCTCCTGCTCCACACCCGATAACGGCAATATCGTACTGCTTCATACACTGCAATGATCGGCTATTGCGCCTCTCGGATCAATGGCATTCGGTCAAAAGAAGATAGAATATCGCGGGAAGTAGCCTTCCTTATGGATTCGTCACCGAAACGGGCACGCCTTTTGCAGACGCATCGCTTCTTGCAGCCGGCGGCGTTCGGAAGAGGTGCAGCCCCGAATAGCATCCGTAACCAGCCGTGGGCTTGTAGACGTTGAAGTTGTAAAGGAACCAGGGAAGCGTGCGATGCTGGAGAACAATTACCACGTAATCCAAGTCTGGCGACCAAACCATGGGGTAGCTTATCAAACTGTCAATCAATGGAAGTCTGATGGGGGTTTCCACTAACATTCGATAATATTTGGGATCGTTGAACTCCAGCTTGCAGCAGCTGATCAAATTGCCATTAACGGCATCGCACCACGTACAATGAAATCCTTTGAGATTATGATAGACTAAGACTCCTATACGCTTCCCATCCGAAGACCACGCACACATGGTGTTGCTTTGAAGATAAGAGTCGGGCGATGCCACTGGATCAATCAATGTAGAAGGTACGGCTATTGTATGGTCAATAGCGCCAGTTTTAAGATCTATGATTTCCATATTCATCAGCACACCAGGCGACGGATTTTCTGTTACAAATACGATTCGCGTGCCCATGGGATTCAGGCAATGCCTGTATGATTTCAGCGGTCTGATAAGGGTAGAGATAATTTCGCCTTCAGACACACCGTATATCTGCACTACAAAAGAGTTTTTTGGCGTAGATGAAGTGCCTCTGGAACCAAGAAAGAGGGTGCTTCCATCCCTGTTCCATCTTGACTCAAAATAACTTTCGATCGCAGGATGTGTTGTCAGATGCTTGCTGCTTATCAGAGTGCCATCTTTAGCATTCCACAACTCAACCTGCTTGGATTTAGTATCAAAGACTAATATCTCATGTTTAGTGCCGTTCCAGACAAACTTCTGGTCATAGGAAAACTTACTTAGCTGATGCACAATTTCTGTGCCATCGTGGGCATTCCAGATCCTCAGGGTACGGTCAGTATGTCCACACAACATACTCCCGTCCGCACTGCAAGACAATGCAAGCACCATTTCCTGCGATATATCCCATCTGCCGCCTGGACGCTCCCGTAAAGTCTTCCCGGTAAGCGTGCCATCATCGCCTATTGAAGCAACTTCCAAAGATCCATCTATATGCGAAGAAAAGATATGCCGCGCATCCGGATGCCAGCAAATACAAGCGATGGGAGCAGATGTTGTCTCCATAAACAACATATACCTGCGTATACCGTACGCAGTTAGCATCGCCAAAATAAAGAAAGACAACAGGCAAGCCGTAATCAAAGGATGCTTCTGCATCCATAGCAGAGATTCCTTCATGGCTTAGCTGCTCCAGAAGACGAAATACCGGCTTCAGGCGGCGCTTTTTCAATAATAACTGAGCCGTAATCTCCATAACTTGAGGTCGGATAACCTTTCCCCGAACCCATTACCGCCAACCATGAAGTGTGCATGATGCTGATGCCAATCGACTGAAGATCAGGAGACCAGTAAACATATTCCATCCACGACTTATAGAGAGGAAACTGATATGGGGTGCCGGAAAAGTACTCAAGCTTATACGCAGTGCCTTTTATCTGGACCAACTTACTTGCTAGCAGTTTTCCATCTTCTGCATTCCACCAGGTCAGAAGACATTCCTCGGTATTTCTATAGGTACCATTATAAATAGCAATGGCACACCCCAGCCTTTTGCCATCTTCAGACCATGCCAAATCGCAACGTCCCGGATAGGCTGAAGCACTTAGAGAAAGTGGAATCAGGCTGTAAGGTATTTCCAGGGCATGCTTAATATCGCCAGTTTCCGCATCTTTAATATCAATAGTCGCAAATGCAGCCGCTGATTTCAACTTACGGACCATGGCCAGCATCAATCCATCAGGACTCCACTCTAATTGCGCGTATGCATGTTTCAGCTCCCATTTATGAAGCTGTACACCGTTTTGTGTATCTACAATAGCGAGAGAAGCCGGTTTCTCCGTTTTAGGTAACCGAATGGCAATTCTCGAGTGGTCCTTACTCCATATGGGAGTAGACACAGAACCAGGATCAACAAGCAAATGTGGAACATTTAAATCCTGAGCAAGATCACCCTTTTCTACGTCAAATTTCTTAATGTTATAGGGCCCTGGGCCATTAACCCTGGGTGCAGTGACAAACCATATATTTCGGCTGTCTGCGTCCCATTCATAATTAAAAGTATGCCCGGTTTTTATGGGCAGTTTATGGTTAAGCTCTTTACCCGCTGCTACATCCCAAACCGAAAGCAAAGATCCATTGTATCCTGTCAGGTACTTACCATCTGGGCTCCACTTCAGCCTGAAGTATTTTTCATCTGATGTATCCCATCGCCCGCCATCCGGTCGACGCAGCATCTTTACCGTTGCAGGCAATGCGCCGTTCGGTACCGTAATCAGTAGAGAACCGTCCATTTGCGAGGTAGCATATGCTTTACCATCCGGCCGCCAGCCAAAGCCAGCGATCTGCGGCTGGGATTCATATATAGCCTGGTGTACACGATGGCCCGCCACACCAAGCCCTGCAGCCAGTACCGCAAGGAAGATAAACAACAGATACCACCGCTTCCAGAATGGCGGACGAATCTCGGATTGTTCTGTAGATTCACTCATCACAGGCTTATAGACCAGAAGTAGTCGTCGTAGCGACAGGAGCTTTTTCAATGATCACCGTGCCGTATTCACCATAGCGTGAATATGGAGAACCGGGAACTCCTGATCCAGGTCCCAGTTGTTCCAACCAGGAACCGTGTTCAACGGGTATACCTACATGCTTAAGGTCAGGGGACCATACCGGTGGATTCATGTGAGATACAGTAAGGCCAAATACGTACGAAGTGTCTTCAAACAAGGCTATCTGATAAGCAGCCCCTTTGAGATCGCTCTGCGAATAAGCGCTGAGCTTTCCGCTATCGGCATCCCACAAAGTAATAAGACATGTCCTTCCTAATATTTCGGCTGCCAAAATATTACTCCTGAAGCAGCAGACAGCAAAACCTATCTGCTTGCCATCTTCAGACCACTTCAGATCCATCCAGCCCGGACTGAAATCAGCCACTAAGGGTTTGTGGACCAAAGATTTCGTTACCACCATCGTATGCAGCAATTTCCCCTTTTGTTGAACGTCATATATTTCAATCACTGCTAATTCTCCTGCAATAGATGTTTCTTTTACCATCGCTATTCGTGAACGATCGGGGCTCCAGCTGATTGTTTGCACCTCGAATGGCACTGTCCAGCTGTTTAAATTCTCGCCTGTTACTGCATCGACTATATCAACTAAGGATTCAGTATTTTTCCGAATCGCAGCAATTCTTTTTCTATCCCGACTCCAGCTAGATCTGTTTATTGACCTGTAATCTACGATATCCTTTAAGCTTACTACCGTTGCCTCCTTCTCACTGCATGCATCGTATGTTTCAATTGAATAACCTATCACTTTTCTATCTTTGCCGATATGATGGACTATAATATGAAAATCTCGTGAATTTTCCGCCCAAAGCATTCTTGAGAATGCGATTTGTCCTATTCCTTTTCTTGATTCCCTGCCTGTAGCTACCTCCCAAATATTGATTTTGTGCAATCCCTGCCCAGCTATATATTTACCGTCCGGGCTCCATTCCAAACTATATGCACTGTTTTCAGGCGCATCCCAACGCCCTTTTGGCCGCGGAACTAAGGTTCGTATGGCTCTGTTGCCCGCCTCATCAAGGGTGGTGATAAGCACGGAGCCATCTTCATGCGAAGTCGCGTATGATTTTCCGTCAGGGCTCCAGCAAAGCTCACTTATTCTGGGCTGCGAATTGTACAGAAAAGCAGTGACGCGCCAGACTGACAGCCCCACCCCTAATAGGATCAAGCCCAGCACGATCCACAAGGGATACCAGCGCTTCCACCAGGAAGGCTTCGTTATCGTGATATCAGAGTCTGAAGTCATAGCCTGTTGCTAAAGTAATATTTCTGGCTACAACAAGATGTGGTTCAACACACGATATGACAAGACTGCAGAAGTCCGTTTCGTCAAAATCTGGCCGTATCCTTAAGATTTACCGCGCAGTCCCCGCGCAATGCCGCTATAAGATCTCCGGATGAAGGCAGTCCTCCATCTCAACCGCGGCGTCCGGCATCGCATCCTGGACGGTCACCCGTGGGTCTATGCGTCAGAAGTCGATCGCGTAGAAGGCGCGCCCGAGGACGGCGCGACCATCGAATTGCGCGGCCCCCGCGGCGAACTCCTCGGCAGCGCCATTTATAACAGCCGCTCCCAGATCGTCGCGCGGCGCTACAGCCGCCAGATCACCCCCCTGGATGCGCCCTTCATCGGCAACCGCCTCGCCGCCGCCGTCGCCTTCCGCGATGGCATGGGCGTCTCTCCGCATGCCCGCCGCATCGTGTGGAGCGAATCCGACGGACTGCCCGGCCTTGTGGTGGATCAGTACGGCAGCGTGCTTGTCCTGCAGACGCTGACTCTGGCCATGGCCCTGCGCCAGGACATCATTGTGCGCTGGCTGCAGGAGAACCTTCGCCCCACCGCCATTCTTGGCCGCAATGACGCTCCCGTGCGCCAGCTCGAAGGGCTTCCCCTGGAGCGGGTTACGCTGGCCGGCGAATATAAGGCCCCGACGCCCCTGCCCTTCTACCCCGGTCTGACGCTGGATCTCAACCTGTGGGAGGGCCACAAGACCGGCTTCTACCTGGATCAGCTCGACAACTACGACCGCACCGCCGCCTACGCAAAGGGCCGGCGCGTGCTGGATTGCTTCTGCAACTGCGGCGCGTTCGGTCTGGCCGCCATGAAGGCAGGCGCCGTCTCTTTGCTTGGTATTGACCAGGATGCGGGGGCGATCGCGCAGGCCAAAGCCCTGGCGCAGAGCGCTTTGCCCGATCAGGCCAAAACCAGCATCAGGTTCCTTGCCGACAACGTCTTCGACAAGCTGCGCGAGCTGGAGAAGGACCGCGCCCGCTTCGACCTCATCATTCTCGATCCCCCCTCCTTCACCAAAACCAAAGCGAAGGTGGACGCGGCCATGCGTGGTTACAAAGACATCCACCTCAGGGCTCTGCGTATTCTCCAGCCCGGCGGTCTGCTGGCCACATTCAGTTGTTCTCACCACATCGGCGAGCGCGAATGGCGCGGCATGCTGGACGAAGCGGCGTGCGAAACCGGCTCCACGCTCCGCCTGCGCGATCGCTTCACTCAATCACGCGATCACCCTATCCTTACCACCGTGGCGGAAACGGAGTACCTGCGCGGCACGCTGCTGGAAAAGGTGGAGTAAAACCAATTCGCATCGTGGTCTAATGCTAATGTGCTGCGCCAAACAGATTGTCATCGTAAACCGCTCCTCGCAGCGCATGCGCACGCAGTTGTAAGAGAGAATGCGTGCGCTGCGATTAACATGGTGGATGAATCCTTAAATCTGCGGCTCAGGCTCCGTTCAACGGCCTGTATCGCCCAAAGGACAAACAAGATTAGCCCGCAAAGGCCGGTTTAGCGTACGCTTGTCTGCAGATGTATTTAATAGCGATGAAATTCTTTTTGTCGCTTGTAGGAGACGTCAATCGAAAGCTAAGGATGATTTGGCATTTCACTTTTCCGTAAAAAGGTTTGCATTCATTTCTGCATAAGTAGGTTCTTTAGATTAATTTTGCCGAGTTTGGCAAAGCTAATCTCTTTCACAAGTATTGCTCATCCGCCCGTCCCTACTATTACCGCTACTTCAGAGCTTGCTCTGATGGCGACGCTATGCAAAGTTTTCGGCCGTAATTATTCCCGCTGCCCTGGCGGAGCATCCGAATTCATCCCGGTGAAGCGAACAGGGCTAACCTTATGAGACTACGTATTATCTCCTGTTGCGTCCTCCTCCTTTCCACCATTCTGATGGCCGCGCCGCTGCACGCTGGCGCCATCACGGTAAAGGATGCAGACGATCGCAATGTTACTTTCAACCCCGCAGGCAAAACCGTTGTAGTCCTGAACTGCAACCCCACCACCCAGTGGCGCACGCGGGATGCCGGCATGGCGCTGGACACGTTTCAGGGTAACAAGAACTTCCGCCTCATCGTGCTGGTGGACCTCCGCTCCTCCATGGCCAAAGTAGTTAAAGGCTACGTCATGAAGCGCATGCGCACCGATCTGGATGCGGAAGCGGTCCGTATCAAGCCCTTCTACGCGGCCAAAGGCAACCTGGATAACCCCCGCAACGATATCTCCGTTATCCCCGACTGGAACGGCAGCATCTGCGCCCAGCTCTCCTGGCCCGAAGAAAGCCCCAACTTCCGCGCCGTAGTGTTCAAGGATGGCCAGGAACTGAAGCGCTTCGATAACCTTACCGAAGACGGCCCGCTGGTCGCCGCAGTGCGCACCGCCCTGACGCCGAAGCCCGCGGTTGCTACCAAGGCCGCTAAGCCTGCCACGGAAACGCCCAAGATTGCCGGCGCCAACCTGGACTAATCAGGAAAGCAGGTCAGTCAACCCGACACAAAAGAGGATCACCCGCGCGGTGCTTCCTCTTTTGCCGTTATGCTACTCTGCGTCCCACAATCCGTTTCGTCGCCTCAGATTTTGATGGAGCGCGGGTTCTTGTTGCACCTATACTCGACGCCATGGACGCTGAGGAACTATTTGTCTACCGCAAGCACAAAGCTGCAGAAACCATACAGGCCTGGCCGTACGAAAAGGTCTCGAAAAATCTCTCCGATATTATCGACCTCCCCACACCCGGCGCCGCCGAGTGGACTCCGTGGGATCAAAGTTTCTACGACTTTGTCGATCTGCATAAAGAGGGCAAATTTCTGGTCGGCAACGTGGGTGAGGACTCCTGGTTCCTCTTTGCCCCGGCCTCCGGTGAGTTGCCTGATGCCGGTCTGTGGTTCATCCTGGCTCCTCAAATGAAGGCCAAAGGCGTTCTGGGCAACCGCGCGCTGGTCGCACTTCGCGAGGTGGCAACGGACCGCGGCCTCATTTAAGTTCACTCTTTCCATCCTATCCTAACAGGCCTGGCCGCCCGCCCTCGCCCGACTCTTCTCCAAGGAATTCATGCCCCAACATCAGGAAGTTCAGGAAGTTCAAGTCAGCACCTCATCAGGAATTTATACCGTACGCATCGGACGCGGGCTTCTTGACGGAATCGGGGCCGATCTGGCCACGCTTAATCTGGGCAAATCAGCTGTCGTCATTGCCGATGAAATCCTGGCGCCGCATCTTGGGCCGAAGGTCATGGCTTCCTTACAGAATGTCGGCATCCGCTCCCTGCTCGTCTCGGTGCCCTCGGGTGAGGGCTCCAAGAACATGAACGAAGTGGCGCGTCTGCTCAGCTTCCTGGCCCAACATCGCCTGGAGCGCAATTCCGTTGTCATCGCCCTTGGCGGCGGCATGACGGGCGATCTGGCCGGTTTCGTCGCTTCTATCTACCTGCGCGGCGTTCCTTTCGTGCAGCTTCCCACCACGCTTCTCGCCATGGTCGACAGCTCAGTGGGCGGCAAAACGGGAGTGAATCTGCCCGAAGGCAAAAACCTCGTCGGCGCTTTCTGCCAGCCGCGGCTGGTGCTTGCGGACTGGTCGCTGCTTCAGAGCCTGCCCGAACGCGAAATCCGCTCCGGCATGGCGGAAATCATCAAGTACGGCGTCATTGCCGATGCCAATCTCTTCGCCACCGTTGCAGATGGACTCCCCTCTGATATTGGCCAGATGATCCGCCGATGTGTGGAAATCAAGGCAGACGTCGTTGCTGAAGATGAATTTGAAACGACAGGCACACGCGCGCTCCTCAACTTCGGCCATACGCTCGGCCACGCCATTGAGCAGGCCGCTCAGTACGAACTGCGTCATGGCGAAGCGATCGCCATCGGCATGCGCGCCGCCGCCCATCTCAGCGCCCGCCACGCCGGCATGCCGGCTCATGAAGTGCGCGCTATCGAGAAAGCAATCGCCGCCAACGGCCTGCCGCTGCGCGCCCCCGGCCTGGCTCCTTCCAAGCTGTGGGATATCATGGCGCGCGACAAGAAAGTCCTCGCCGGCACGATACGCTGGGTTCTCAGCAATCGAATCGGCCACGCAGAACTCATCTCCGGCATCCCCCGCGAAAGCGTGGAGCAGGCCATCGCGCTGGTCACGATGATGGAAGCAGGTTAAAGCGGAGCCCGTGCGCCGCTCAAGCTATTCACTATACAAGCCGGCCAGGACTGAACTTACTCGCTCTTCTTGGCTGCAGGCTTTTTGACAGGGACCAAAGCAACTCGCTGCGTAGCGGGTGAACCGTCCGCCAGCACGACTGGTGGCGGTGCATTGGGATCATCTTCGTCGTGATGCGTGGCAGGCAGCCAGATGTAGCGGTACATCAGAACTCGGAGCGTGGCAGTAAAGGGGACGGCCAGCAGAGGTCCAAGGAAACCAGGCAGAATAATACTCCAGACCAGGATACTGATCATGATCGCCACTGGGTGCAGACCGGTAGCCTCGCCCATGATGCGCGGCGTAATAAAGAAGCCTTCCACAAACTGCACGATGCTGAAGACGGTGATCACCTTCAGCGGCATCAGCCAGATGGCAGTACCTGCATCCTGAGTGATGTAGCCGAGCACCAGAGCGCTGACCAGACTTGTTGCGATACCAACATAGGGAATGATTCCCAGTATACCCGCTATCATTCCAATGATGAGCGCGTACTTCAGCCCGATGATTTCCAGGCCAATAGAGGTAAGCACACCGACAATCATGGCCACCACCACCTGGCCCCGAAAGAAGATTACCAGGTAGTTGTTAATCTCTTTAAGAACGATAACCACTTCCTCGCGCCACCAGGTACGGTGCAGGGGAAGGTACTTTTCCCAGTTCTGTTCAATCGCTTCCTTCTCAATAAGGAAGTAGTAGGCGAACACAGGAACGAAGACAAAGCTGACAACAAAGCCGATCCAGCTGAAAATATGCTGGAGCGGGGACGAGACATTCTTTAGCGATCCCCAGATGAAATTCTGGATATCGGTAAGGTGATCGGTGATGTACCCGCTGACCGCCTTGTTGACCTGCAGGTAGTGCTCCACGGCGGCACGGCCCTGCGTCCAGTACTGACTGGCGTTAGTCTTGAAATTGATGATTTCCTCAATAAGCGGAGGAATGATGAAAAGCAGAATGATGCAAAGGACAAGCACCACCGCAGCCAGCAGCGTCCAGATGGAGGCCGAGCGTGAGAATCCGCGTTTCACCAGTGCCTCGACCGCAGGATCGAGCAGAAATGCGAGCACCCCGGCCACGCCTATCGGCAGAAGCACGGGGTACAACAGAGACATGAGCAGCATGGCGAGATACGCGCCCGCTGCGACTATGGCAAGAATAATAACCCAGCTTAACGATGTCACCGCAGCCCAAATCACCGCTTTTTGCTTTGGTGTCGGGTACTGATCCAACGGCGTATCGTCGTAGCCAGGCATAGGCAGCTTAGCGTTCCATCAGAACGGTCTGACCACCAGAGAATGCTTCGGGGCTCACCATCACGCTAAGTGGCGGATCAGGCAGCAGGTAATCAGTGGGGCGGGGAGCATTGGCGCCCAGCGTTGCATCTTCGGGCTGCGAGTGGGCAATATTGATCGGCGTGCCAACCTTGACGAGCTGATAGAACTTGGGTGCCACGCGATGGTGCATACGGAGGCAGCCATGGGTACGGGGCTGGGGCCACACATAACCCTGGTGGAAGCCGTAACCAGGGCTGAATTCAACCCAGTAACCCATAGGATAACCCTTATAAGACCAGTTGCCGGCGGGGCGCTTGCTGGATTCGCCGCCAACAATCTGACCGCTGTCGTTGTTCTTCCAGAAGCCGTAGGTGTTGGAGCGCTTGTCAATGATCTTGCCCGTAACGCGGAAGTTACCCAGCGGGGTGGGCTTGGCGGTAGTACCGACGCAGGTGGCGGTGACGAGAAGGGGCTGGCCGCCTTCCATCACATAAATCATCTGCTTATCGAGCGAGACCTTGACCACGACGTTTTCAGGATTGTGGGGCTTGTAGGCCGGCACATCATAATCATCGCGACCGGATGAGGCAGTGGAGGAGCCTTTGTTCGGCAGCGACTGACAGCCGGCGACAAACAGCATGCAGCCCAGAGTAAGAATCAGGGCGCCAAGGATTTGCAGCCTGGGAATCCGAAAGCCCGTGGAGCTGCGCGGGGAAGGACAAGGCGAAGGAGTCGTCATGGAAGGTAGTGATGAGTGAAAAGCCCGCGCCGTCTGTTTGCGAGGCGCCGGAGCGATGGAAAGCCCGTATAATAGTGCTCCTCCGACGGTTTGCACGCATTTCTTATCAAAAAAAA
>JBGGNE010000430.1:0-9326 GCA_041287705.1 Methylacidiphilales bacterium
GCTCTGTCGCAAAAGGCACGGGCGCTTCCAGCGGATGGGCGACGGTGACCGCATCCGTGACGGGCGGATCGTACGGGACTTCCATCAGCTCGGCCTGCCACGGGCACCAGCGGTCCTGCTGTATTAGCTGCGTGGCGCCCGCATCGGGGTTGTGGGCGATAGTTGTCAGGATGCTTTTGGCGGCGATGAGGCTGGGATCCAGCTTCTCGCGGGCGGCTACTTCCTCGCGTTTAACGCGCAGCTTCTCCAGGCGCTGATCGGCGGCGGGGTTAGGCTGGGGGCGCGACCCGCTGGAGAGACGCGACATAGGGGAATCTTCGCGACCCTGCTCTACGGCAGTAGCCAGACGGGTGCTGCCCCCCTGGCGCATGTGATGCGGCCAGTGAGCCCACGCGTACGGGGGCAGGCGGCGGTGAGCATCGGCCCAGATGGCGAGAGAGAGCAGTGCCTCGTTGGCATAGACTTTGAAGGTCGGGCGATCCATGCGCTCGGCTTCTCCTTCGCGCCATTCCCATACACGGCGCAGTACGGCCAGCGCGCCGGGCGAAAGCTTGTTGGAGCCGCTAATGCGCCAGGCATCTTCATCCCCGCCACGCTGAATAAGGCTGAGGCGCACCACACGGGCGCAGCTTTGCCGGTGCCATTCCAGACGGCCGGCAGCTATCAGGTCTTCCTGCTGCCGGGCGGCCAGAGGTTCCAGGTGCTGGGTATCCTGCATGGCGTACTCCAGCATGCTTTGGGAGAGGGGGCGGCGGCTCCAGTCGGCTTTCTGGTTCTTTTTGCACAGTACAATGCCGAAGTAGCGTTCCACCAGCGCGGCATAGCCGACGGCGGGCAGACCGAGCAACTGACCGGCCAGCATGGTATCGAAAACGGCGGCGGGCTCGCGGGCGCCGAGGCGGCGCAGCATGCGCAGGTCGAAGTCGGCGCCCTGCAGGACCCACACGGTATTGTGCAGACGCGCCCAGAGATCGGTCAGGTCGAGCTTGGCAAAGGGATCGAGCAGAAAATGCTCGCCGCGCTGGGTGAGCTGAACCAGGCAGACACTTTCGCGGTAGTGATGCAGGCTGTCCGCTTCGGTGTCGATCGCGATGGGCGTGTCATCGCGCAGGTGCTCCACCAGGCGCGCTAGAGAATCAGGCTGGTCAATCCAAAGATACGTGTCACCCATGGTGCGTGTGTCCGAAAACGGAAGTGCTTGCGTTTAAAGGGAATAAATAGGTTAAACGCCATGGGGCCGCCACCGGGTATTGGTTAACCCGGATGTTTTGCACGAGACGCTGCGCTACGCGAAATAGCGTGGCAGGACTCAGGCAAAATATCCGGGTTAGGGCAAAACGGTCGCGCTGACCCGGCCATCCGGGCTATGGCGTAGCTCGTCTCATTTTGCGAAGTATCTCACAAATATTTTTCAATGCGATATCAAAAGCAAGGTACGACGAATTGAATTAAACCACGAAACTGTCCGCAACGGTAACAACGCACGGACCCTCACGGTTAACGTGACAACCGTGAGGAATGAAAGCAAATCAGCCTGCTTCCCAGCGTTACTTTGAGTTCCCGGTCTCGGTCTTCGCATCGGGCGGCTTAGAAACAGGCGCGGGAATGGGAAGTGCCACGGCGACCACGTCATAGGCGGCGGCATTGGCCAGACGCAGGTCAACCTCACGCTCTTTCATATCCGGCCAGGTGAGAGCCTGAATGGTGGGCGTGCGGCTGAAGTCAAGCGGCTGCGCGTCCGGGGAAATACTGTTGTAGCCGGACGACATCGCACCCGCATCGGCAATATAGACGCTCTGATAGCTGCCTGCGTTTTCATTCCCTGTGCCGCTTATGCCGCGGGAAATCACCGGCACAACCTTACGTACCGCCGCTTCCAGCGGATCCTTCATTGCCAGTGTGGATGTCTCCAGATTCAGTACCGCGGGGATTGAGCGGTCAGTCTGGCGCAGGTCCGTTTTGGTATCATTGTAGAAAAAGACGGGCATGTCGCTATTCAGCACCGGACTGAATGGCAAATGAACCTCCAGCTGCCCTTTGCCCTCCAGATGTGTGGGCCAGTTGGCGACGTCCCTGGAGCGACTTGGTTCGCCTTTACTGTTTAACCCAACCAGCTTCTTTTTGCTGATTCCCAGGATGCTGCCGTTAGTGTCGGAAACCAGCGGATACTGCACATCCGCAGTTCCTTCCTCCGGATAAAACCGTGGCTGCTTTTCCGGCGCATCAAGATCGTACACCGCATAGCGCTGCTCCGGAGTGTAGGCGGCGGAAGGCGCCCGCTGAGAAGGAACAATGCCGCGCAGCATGATCTTATTGCCCGCTGCTTCGTCGGTCACCATATGGAGGCCCCATGAGACAAAGTCGGGCAACTGCAGGCGCTGAACGTCGCCCTTTAAGGTAAAGCGAACAAGCGTGCCCGGGTAACCCAGAGATATTTCCTGCTTATCCTCGCCCTGTGTCTGCGTGGCTTTCACCTCTTTCGCATCTGCATCCATGCCGCACAGCACAAAGGTATCGCCCGCACGAGCCAGCGTGAGGGAAGGCCCGGGAACGCCATGCACCGGGCTTTTGTAGTAGAAGGATGACGGAATGAAATTGGGAATAGAGAAGCTTTTCACCACGCTGCCTGTGCGCGTGTTGACAATGCGGACCAGCGCCTCTTTCTTCTCCTGCACAGTTTCCACAAGCACTACGTTAGTGCCGGCGGAATCGAGGCAGGCTGTCAGCAGTCCTTTGGCTTCAATGACCTTCTGGTTGACGACCTGATCATCCTGCAGGTGAAAGATTCCCAGCGCGTGAGAGATGGGCTTCTTCACTGCTTTATCCCTGGTCGTGTCAGGCCGGAAGTAGCAGATGGCGACCATTTCCTCGGCGGCAGCGGATCGTTGCGGGAGGAGGCAGAGAAGCGTCGAAATCGCCAGGCAAAGCGCTGTAAGAGGAATCAGAGCGCAAACACTTCGCAAAAGGCCGCCTCTGGATATGAGCGAAGTTGAAGACAGAGAAACGGATCGATATTTCATGGCGGGTTCCGGATAAAGGTTCGGTAAGCCCACCCGCCGTAATTGTATGAATTAGATTAAATGAGAATATTAAATCAGTCTGAGAGCGCGGGCGCAGGCTGTGGTATAGGATAGCACAAGAGCATTGTCTTTGCCATGTAGCTTAAGATGACTTAAGTAATGCGGCCACCACGCATGTTATCCCCAGCATTCGTTTTCACTCCACTGCCCGACCGAAAGCATGGATCTCATGCCAGAAGAAAGAGGGGCTCAGTTCTTCCATCCACTTGCCCAGAACTCCCGGTACATAACCCATGCCCAAAAGGTGACTTGCGCCACGGTGGGCAATTACCATCGGTGCGAACTTATGCCGCCGATATAGGGAAAGGCAGCGCCACCGGGTATTGGCACGATAGTAAGTGGGAAAAACATCATCCTCTGTATGGGGATGGCCCAGGATTTGACGCACCTTATAGTGCAGTCGGGCTGGAATCATGGAAGCGCCCATAGAGCTGTAATGAAAACGGTTCGGGGTGCGGAAACAGAAGTGACCTCCCGGCTTGAGCACACGGCGGGCTTCCTGAAAGAAACCATCCACATCTTCAACATGTTCAATCACCCAGTCACAGAAGCACAGATCAACTGAACCGCTTTCCACGGGCCATTCCTTGCCGGCGCCTTTCAGTTCACGAAACTCGTCCAGAGCTGTATTCTTTGCGCCTTCATCGCCAAAATCAATGCCGAGCACATGCTGCACCTTGCCGCGAAAAACATGCATGTCCCGGTGGAATCCATCGTAAAGCTCGCGATGAAAACCGGTGCCGCTGCCCACTTCCAGCACCCTGGAGTCGGGCTTCACCAGCGCGTGCATGCGGCTGTAGAACTGCAGGGAGCCGTCACAGGCCATCACCTTCCCAAAAGCATATTCCGGGTAGACGCGGGCGTAGTCGGGCTGCTTCATGTTCAGGGCTTACTGTGACGTGTGATCACTGTCAAGGGAATAACCGAAGGGTATGCCGGACGTTCCATTGAACATGCATTTCACGTACCGTTGTTCCGCCTGCGCAGCCCGTGGTCAGGATGACAACGGGCTGCAGGCAGAGGCAAAAGGCGGGGACGCCGGGGAATTCGGCTGCCGTTTCGTGCTTCTATTTTCCGAATTCCACGGTCAGAAGCTCCAGACCTTTCGGGCCGGGCTCCAGCTCGTAGGGTTCACTGTCGGCGCTGGACATAAAGGCCTGGCCGTAGCGGTATTTGGTGCCCAGCACGGTGACTTCGCCGCGGGCCACGTAGTGGTACTGGAAGCTGCGGCCATCGGGGATGTAGCTGCGGAACTCACCGGGGAAAATGAGGGCGCGATACAGCGAGAAGTAAGCGCACTCCACTATGCGTTCCGAGTGCGGCTGGGTAAAGATGGGCTCGTAATCGTTGAAGTTGATCGACTCAAGCGACTCCTTGATGTGCAGCTCCCGCGACTTGCCTTTGTCGTCCACGCGATTCCAGTCATCCACGCGGTAGGTGGTATCCGAATTCTGCTGAACCTCCAGAATCAGGTTGCCGCCGCCGATGGCATGGACTCGGCCGCTGGGCAGGAACATGGCTTCCATGCGGCGCGGCTTCAGGGTGTGAAGCAGGTTGGCCAACTCGGGCGTACCGATGGCTTTCTCGAACCTGGCGCGGGTGACGCCTTTCTTCAGCCCGGCGTAGATGGTGGCCTTCTTAGTGGTATGAAGGAAGTACCAGATCTCCGTCTTGGGCTCGCCCTTCAGTGCGGCGGCTTTGGCTGCAGGCGGATGAACCTGCACGCTGAGCTTGTCCACGCAGTCGAGCAGTTTGATAAGGATGGGGAAGCGCTCAGTCTTGGGCGCGCCCTTGCCGAAGATCTTGACTTTATTGGGGCCAGTCCAGAGATCGTGCAGGGATTTGGATTCGCCTTCGGGAGTGGTGAGAAGGCTGTTGGCTTCGGGACGGTCGACGAGTTCCCAGCTCTCGCCAATTTTTTTGTCGGCGGGGGCGTCGCGTTTGTAGAGGCGTCGCAGGCGATTGCCGCCCCAGATGCGTTCCTGGTAGATCGGCTGGAAGGTGTAGATGCTCATGCGTACCAGCTATTGTAGCGCCTCCGCCGTCGGAAGTGGATGAAAAAGCGAGCCGCGCTCTGTTTTACCAGCGCAAACACTGGCTTGCGCTTCCATCTGTGCGGTGAGAAAGGATTTATTTTCAGCCCTCATTGTAAAATAGCATTGATATGGCAGGCTTACGTGTCGATGCAGTCAAGGGGCATACGCGCGGCGAATTTATCGCCGGGAACGCTTGTCTGCGCTAACGTGCGCGATAGCCGTATTCGCGCCTAAATAGATGGGAAAAGCCTGGCAGTGGTCAGTAATTTGCCCGTTTGTGGAATTAAACCTGCTATCCTGCATTCCTGTGATGACGCCGCGCCTCCTTAGTGCTACAGTAGGGTCGATGGTTTCTCCCGACGCCCCTTCGTCGAAGTCGCGCATTGCGCGCGGCGTTGCTCCACTGTTGTCTGCGGCGGTCCGTTGTTGGCCGGGCCCGGTTCCTTTCGTTCTGCTGTTTGCCACACTGATGCTGAGCGCTTTGCCGCCGGACCACGTGCGCGCACAGGACGTGCCAGGCGGACCAGGGATGGGTAGTGCGGCAGGCGACGAAGTACTGGTACCAGGCAACTTTCAGCCGCGAGAGGACAGCTTTGGTTTTCAGTGGGATATCTCTAACTTCGGCACTGTTACCAACGGGTCCGGCGACTGCTTTGATAACGCGGCGCAGCTCTTCGTTAATGGCAGCCCGTTCAATTTCTCCAGCGTGCTGATGACGCCGGATGGCAAGGAATTCGTCATTATTGGCAATGCGGGCAACTTCCGCGTTATGCGGCGCATTCGCTTTGATGAAAAGCTGGGGATGATGCGCTACTACGAGGTGATCGAAAGCAAGGATCGCAATGACTTTAACATCAACCTGACGCTTCAGACCAAATTCGGTTCACGCTGGGATAAAGTGCTGACTTCCAGCGGCCTGGACCTGACCAAGGGCCTGGAGCGCGGGGACTCGGGTATAGCCGTGGTGGCGCCCCGCACGCGCACCTCCGCCCTGTGGCTGGTAAGCGGCCCGCGCCGCCGGATAAAGCCGGAAATAGTGCTGACGAACAACATTGCCGCGGAAGTGAAGTTTACCCTGCCGCTGCGCGCGGGAGGGCAGGTGGCGGTGCTGCATTATATAGGGCAGCGCTCGCGGCTGAAGCAGGAGGATGTGCGCACGATGTTTGCCGCCTGGCTGGGCCGGGGCACGGCGCCCGCCACGGACATGATTCCCCTGCAGTATCGGCGCGTGGTCTCGAACTTTCCGCCCAGCATGCTGGGCGCAACTGCCCTGGCCCCGGCCGGTCCGCTGCTGACCCGCCTGGAGGCGCTGATGAGCGAGAACTGGCAGCTGGAGCGAGGTCCGGATGATATTGTGGTGCTGAACGCCGACACAAAGCTGGCCGGCAAGCTAACGGGCGGTCGTGGCGAACTGACAACGACCTGGGGCAAAGTGAGTTTCCCTCTGGAGGAAGTGGCTGGCATTGTGGGCGGCGGCGGTCTGGGCAAGATGCCGACAGTCTTCTTTCGGGACGGAGAGGTGCTCTCGGGCACACTGGCGTTTCGCGATCTGAAGCTGGCGCTGACGACGGGTGCGAATGCAAATGCTCCGTGGTCCCTGGATGTGAATCCGGATCAGGTGCTGGCCGTGCTGACTCGTAAAGATCCAGCCCTGGAAGGCAAGCCCATGCCGGGCGTCGTGGCCTTCGCGGAACTGGCCACGCAGGATCGTCTGGGACTGGTGGATCCCTCCGCCACGCTGGAGCTGAACTGCGCCTGGGGCCCACTGAAGGTGCAGCTTGCCGATATCGATACGCTGGGTGCTGTGCGCGAGCCTCAGTTCGGTTTCCGTCTGGTGCTGCGCGATAAAACTAGCCTGTTGGTCTTCCCCAAAACGGGCGATGTGGAGCTGAAGACGGCGCGCGCGGGCACCATGAAGCTTGCACCGCAGATGTTGTTGAAGCTGAGCAGTTTTCAGCCGACTGCAGCCGCCGACCCGAACGAAGGTGACGAAGGTGGTGGCAATGTGCTGCTTAACGGCGCGCCTGGCTCCGGACCGGGCATTTCGGGCAGCGATCAGGCGAAGCCGACATTTCAATTGATCGGCGAAAATGTGATCTGCGGCACCCTTGCGGCTGACAAGCTGGAACTGCTCACCGTCTCAGGTCCTCGCAGCCTTCCTTCGGCGCAGATCTCACTGATTGAACGACCCATGGATGACACCAGCACGGGCTCAGCCACCTCGCAAAATTTTGTCGTCCAGATGCAGGATGGCTCGAAATGGACAGGACGGCTGAAAGAGCCCTCTCTCTCCGTGCGTTTTGGCGCCCACGGTTCCGGCACAGGCACGGTATTGCAGATTCCCATTGAGCACTTCATGTCATACCAGATACCCGAGCAACCTGGCGCCATACCACGCGGCGATGGCTCGGCGCCGGACGGATCGGTCCTGATGCGTGGTTCCGGCACAGAACTGCGATCGGGCTCTCCAGGATCCGGAACTTCAGGCCGCGGCGAACTGCCTTCTATGGAGGAACTGCCTGCTAACCCGATACCAGAGGGGCCATAAGAGCGTGCTTTATCCCACGGCAAAATCTCATTTCGGCTGTCTGGGCGTACTGCCTATCTAACATCCGCCGCCCTAAGCCCTCTATCACTGCACTTTTTGCCACTGCTCCAATTTTACGCCTCACGCACTCACGCTCATGAGCCTCCAACTTTTCTCCTGCTTTCGCCGTTGCCGTCCACCGGTTAGTGCTTCCTCGACGGCTCTGTTGTGGCCTGTGCTGCTGATGGTTGCACTGTTTGGGTTTGGTAGCGGTGGCGGACCTGTGTCGCTCGGCGCGCGCCAGCCCTCCTCCTACATCCCGGCAAATTTCAATACGCAGACCGACGCGCTCGGCTTTTCGTGGGATCTCAACAACGATGGTCGTATCAATCAGGGGAGCAACGGCTGCTTCACCCAGGCGATGAGTCTGATGATCAATACCGCCAACTTTCAGCCCACCAGCGCCGGGCTCATGTCGCCCGACGGCACTGAGTATATCCTGACCGGAAACGCGGGCGGACAGGTGGAAGTGACCCGCCGTATCAAGTTTGACCTGAAGGGGAGCTGCCTGCGTTACGTCGATACCATCACCAACAGCAGCTCGACGCCTGTGCCGGTGCAAATAACCCTCATGAGCGCCTTTACCAATCGCTTCCAGTCACTCTATACGGACCGCGGCACTCCCGGCATCTCCTCCCTTACCGCCCGCGATACCGGTGTGCTGGCTCTGCATAACCCCAACAGCAACCGCCCCTCCGCCCTCTTCGTTCTCTCGGCGCCAAACGCGCGGCTGCGCCCGACTATTGTCAGCAACCAGAACTATCAGTTGCAGATCAACTACAGCGCCACTATTGAGCCCGGCAAGCGTATCTCGATCGCGACTATCGTGGCCCAGCGCAATCTGAACAGCAGTGCGCCCACGCCACAGATCCTGGCGCCTCTCTTTAAGCCGCTTACGCTCGCCCGCGTTAACCGCGATCTCCCCAGCGATCTGCGCGGCACTGTACTCAACGCCGGAGCTGCCCCCAGCGACAACGGCCGACTTGGTGCCGGCCAGTTGGAGTCGCTCAACATTCCTCCCGCTCCTACCGACACTCTGGCGCTGGGTGAAGACACCCGGCTTACCGGCACCCTTACCTGGCAGACACTGGCCATTACCACCGCCCACGGGAAACGCACCCTGCAGCCAGAGGAAGTTGCGGCGCTCACCGGCCCTCAGTCCGCGGGCCATCTCACTCAGGCCTTTCTGCGTGACGGGCAGATCCTTACCGGCACCATTGAGGCCACCGGCGTTCGCTTCACCCTCAGCAGCGGCAGCGTTGTGGATCTCTCCATCAACTCCCTGGACCGCATCGTCATGCGCCAGAAAAAAGGCGCCGAAGCTCAGATGCCCGTCACCCTCCTCGACACCACTACGGGGGACCGCCTCAGCATTGTCAACGGCGGTGTCACCACGTGGCTCAAGCTTCTGCTGCGCACGCCCTGGGGCGAACGCACGGCCTCATTGGAGGAGATCATTTCTCTGCGTCCCATGGAAGACGGCAACGTTGGCTATCGCGTCGCACTGTCCGACGGTTCCGTCTTCACCGCATTCCTGGACGGCGATTCCATGACGCTGCAGACCGCCCTCTTTGGCGAGCGCAAGATTCCTGTCGTCCACGTTCGCGGCATCTACAACCCCCA
>JBGGNE010000431.1:0-2607 GCA_041287705.1 Methylacidiphilales bacterium
CTTGGAAACGTTGACTTCAAGAACATCAACCGTTGATGAAAGTCAACTACATAGAAGTTGCTGTATCAACAGCCTCTAAAGAAATATCGTTTGCCAACGCGTAAGCTTCTTTCACCAGGGACACTACAGATGCAGGTTTTAATGTAAGATGCAAAGGCTCGCTGGCTTCCTTGATGCACGGTCATCCTGCCGCCATCAGACGTAATTGTGGCCGACCCGCCCGTTATGGTTCCTCCGATGGATTGCCCAGCATCGACAGATTCATCGGCACCGCAATCCAGGTCAGACACCATACTGTCATGACGCGGATCACCAACTTTAGCTTCAATAACGGGCAGTATATATCAATCGCACGCAAAATGTGTTAAACCGTATCCCCTGCAGTACAGCCTCTTCGTATCTATTAGCGGCAATACTCGAAACCTATACAACGGAAAATGGATATTGTCAGTCTAAAGCATACAGAATATGCAGTCATTACATACTCTTATGTTGGTTATCCTAATGGTCGCACAGTCTCTTTGCCAGACGAAATCGCATCAAAAATTTAGAGTGATTGATAAATCTACACTATTTTTTATCGATGTTGATTGTATATGCAAAGAAATAACAATTCCTGGGGTATACCATTTTTCGCTTTTACAGGGTAGAGTGATGTGCTATTTCCTAATTTGCTGTCTTCCGTGTAGATCAATATGATTTATATGGTGAGATCCAAGGATCGATAATATGCATATATATTTACACCCCGCTTATCGTCTCTCAAGCGCGATCATAATACTATGGTGTGTGGCCTGGATCTCATCGCATCTCCATCTGCCGCAGGCATTTGCTAATCCCGAGGGCGGGACAGTGCAGTCGGGAGCGGCGAGCCGGAAAGCCGTATCTGGGGAACCGATCAGGCGCACAAACTTTACGGCGTGCCGTCGACTCCCGATGACGAGTTTTTCAGCTTCGCGCGCTTTATGGAGTCGGTGATGGAGGAGGATCGGGCGCCGCTTCAGCAGCGGATTGAGAGCGCTCTGCAGAGCAGCAGCGGTGGGCAGTTTCATGCGGAGTATCGTGTTATGACCTCGCCGATGCCTGGCAAAGGGAATGGCAACGGTACTGACGCTCCTCGCTGGATCGCTGCGCGCGGTCGAGTGGAGTACGACGCCAAAGGTGCCCCGCTCCGCATGCGCGGCATCTCGGTCGATATCTCCGAGCGAAAGCGCGCCGAGGAAGAAGCGCAGGCCCGGCAGAACGAAGTGATGCATCTCGCCCGACTGACGACACTGGGCGAAATCTCCGGCTCCCTGGCGCACGAGCTGAACCAGCCGCTCGGCGCCATCCTGGCCAACGCGGAGGCCGGAGAGCTTTACCTGGGGCGCACTACACCCGATGTGGCCGAAGTGCGAGAGATCCTGGCCGACATCCGCAAGGACGGACTTCGCGCACGCGATATCGTGCAAGGCACGCGCTCCTTTCTGCGCCGTAAGTCGATGAACCTTGAACCGCTGCAACTCGGCGATCTTCTCCGCGAAACGGCCCGGATGATCTCATCCGACGCTGCCTCCCGAAAGACGACGGTCAGCCTCCATATCGCCGAAAACCTTCCGATGGTTTATGCAGATCGCGTCCATCTCCAGCAAGTAATCGTGAACCTGTTCGTGAACGGCATGGATGCCATGGAATCCATTCCGCTGGCCCTGCGGCGGCTGACGCTTTCCGCTGTCCCCTGCGACAACGGCAGCAGGGTCGAAATCTCCGTGTCCGATGCGGGCATCGGCATTGCGGCAGGTCAGCTTCCCATGATATTCCAGCCCTTCTATACGTCAAAGCGCGGCGGGTTGGGTCTGGGCCTGGCCATATCGCAGTCCATCGTCCAGGTGCACGGCGGCAGTCTCGCCGTTGAGAATAATGCTGATCGCGGGGCGACCGCGCGACTGAGGCTGCCAGTGCATGCCCTGGTTAATGTCGATGAGCACAAAACAAATACGAAGACACTTACGGAGGCGTTGCCCGCATGATCAGCGTCGCTACGCGCATCGTCCATATCGTGGATGACGATGAATCCTTCTCCCGGGCCACAGCGCGCTCGCTGAAAGCCTCCGGCTATACCGTGGAGCTCTACGTCTCGGCCACCGACTTTTTGGCTCGCCGCCAGCACGAAGCGCGCGGATGCGTGCTGGCCGATTTGCAGATGCCCGGCCCAAGCGGCCTGGAACTGCAAACTGCCCTGGCCACTGCGGACAACCCGCTGCCCGTCATCTTCCTTACCGGCACCGGCGATATCCCATCCACGGTAATCGCGCTTAAAGGCGGCGCGGAAGATTTTCTCACCAAACCGGTTCTTCTGGCGGATCTGGTAAACGCCGTGGACCGGGCTCTCGCTCGGGACGAGCAGGCTGCCGCGCGCCGCACCCGCGAAGCGGCCATGCGCGAGCGCTTTCAGCGCCTGACGGCTCGAGAGACAGAAGTGCTGCGCCATGTCATCGCCGGACGTCTCAATAAAGAGATCGGCGACCGCCTCTCCGCGACGGAGCGCACCATCAAGGCTCACCGGGCCGCTATCATGGATAAGCTTGGCGCCGGATCCCCCGCAGAACTGGGGCGGATGACGGAAGA
>JBGGNE010000432.1:0-63302 GCA_041287705.1 Methylacidiphilales bacterium
CGCGCACGTCCGCCAGAAAGGCCGGTGAAGCCGGATAAAGAGCGCACGAGAACATGAAGTCGTGCCAGATCATCAGACCTTTCTCGTCGCACAACTCATAAAAGGCGTCGGACTCATACTGCCCGCCGCCCCACACCCGGATCATATTCATGTGCGCCGCAACCGCGCTGGAAAGCAGATCCTCCATCACCTCGCGCGTCTGCCGCTGGGGCAGTGCGTCGGTGGGAATCCAGTTGGCGCCTTTGCAGAAAACCGGGACCACATTGACCTCGAAGACCAGTGACAAACCATGCGCATCTTCTTCATTCACCACCCTGATCGTGCGCAGGCCCACCTTCTTATGAACTTCATAGTTTTCGAGCCGAACTGTTAGCGGATAAAGCGGCTGATTGCCTAAACCATTAGGCCACCATAGCTTAGGCTCGGAAATCACCACAGTATGCTGGACCGTAAGAGCACCTGAGCGGAACTGAACTGGTACCTGGAATGTCTGCCCATCAAGGATGATTTCCAGATTTCCATCGGAGCTGGTATGGCTGGTCAGCTCACATATGACGGTCACCTCTACACGCGAGTCAGTGTGGTGCTGCGTCGTGTAAACGTAGTCGATGCTTGCGGTTGTCTCTGCAACGAGTTCGAGCCGCCCGGTCGCACCGGAAACCATGAGGCACGGACCCCAATCCCAGCCGCCATGACATTGCGCCTTCCGAATCAAATTGCGGTGAGGGGACTGGACGGGAAATTCGGTGTAGGGAATGGGATAAGCCAGACGCGCAGCTTCTTCTTTGGCGGCGCGTTCCGGCGAGGCGAACTCGATTTCGATGCGATTGAGCCCTTCGTGCAGCAGATTGCGAACTGGAAACCTGTGCGCAACAAAGGCGTTGCGGGAAGTAGCGTGGTACTGTCCGTTGATGCGGATCGTCGCAATAGTATCCAGGCTTTCGGCGTAGAGCGAGACGTCGCCGGACTGGAGGAACTCGGCGTCGACCGTGAATTCTCGCTCGTAGATCCAGTCTTCGCGCCCAGCCCACTGGGCGGCCATTTCCTGATCAGCCCAGTAGGGATCCGCCATTTTACCTGCACTTATCAGCGCGCTGAATGTATCGCCGGGCAGCGTGGCCGCCACCTGAATGGTATTATTCTTATTGCGCAGCAGCCAGTTGCCGTGCAGGTCAAGGATCTTGCAACTCATATGTTGGAATGCGATGTTAGCAAACGCGCTTTACGGGAACAATCGTTTATAAATTGCGTCGGCATAGTCCTGCATGCCGGCATCGTTGGGATGCCATTTCACACCCGGTGTCTGACCGGTGCCGGCGTTTCCGGACTTCATCGCAATTGGCGCGATGCTGACGAAGAGCAATCCCTTCTCCTGGCATATTTTCTCGATAATGCGCTCCTTGATTGCCGTGGCACTGGCGGCCGGGTAGCGGCGCGTGTCGGCGCCTGGTGCGGGTGCACCGGGCGACCATACTCCCGTGCACAGAATGACAGGACGCTTTCCTCCAGAACCAGACACAAACGCATCGACGACTGTGCGATACCGGCTCTCAAAGCCATCTTCGCCCAGTTCCTTCAGGCTGTCGTTTTCACCCAGCTGAATTGTGACGAGATCCGGGTTCCACGTCTTCAGTTCAGCCAGAACCGTTGTCATCTGTTCGATGGTGCCTGCACTTAGCTTGCCCAGGCGGCCCACGATCTTGATCTCGGACGCATAGTTGGGGTTCTTTTTTTTCAGCATTGCCTGAAGAAGATGCACGTAATCTTTATCCAGTGAGCTTGCCGCCATGCCGCGCGTTTCGCCTTCCCACTTCAGATCTGCCTTGGCGCCATGCTGGGTAATGCTGTCGCCGATAGCCAGCCAGCGGGCGTATGTTGTGGATACAACTGGTTTTACCGGATCGACCGGCGATGGCGCGGTAACGGATGCCGGTGTTGCCGTAACCGGATCGGAGTTGGTGATCTTTACGTCTTTAATACTAAGTTCCGCGATCTCCGGCTCTGCTTCGCCAACTCCTATTTCTATACCAATGGTTTCGGCTAATGGAGAAAAAAAGCGGCGCACTTCTATCCATTCATCAGTTTGCTTGAAGTTGAGTATGTTGAACCATCCCTTTACATCTTCGCCATAACCGGTGAAGTCTTCCGTAGAGATACGCGCACCCACATTAATGCCCGCCGTGGACCGCACCCAGAAGGTGAGTTCGTAGTCCTTCCCCGGAACCAGCTTCACGGGAGGGGCAAAGCGGAAGCCTGTTCCCAGAGCCTGATCTGTCGTAATGCTGATGACGTGACTCAGTGAATTGGGATCTTTGGGATCCTTGCCAAGCTTTACACTGGGGCTTTCCTTGCCATACCCAGCGCGTCCCTTCCATCCTCCGATATCGGTGGCAAAGTCTGACTCGTAGACGGTAGCGGCATGGGACGAAGTCAGAGCCGCCATCATGAGCAGCGCCAGGCAGCTCATGATGTGGAAACCGAACTGCCGTAGTAAGCGACGCAGGGAGTTAGTGTGCATTGGCCTGTGCTGTTTGCTTTTTGATGATGATACCTACCATGCTGTAGAGAGGCATCTTTATCCTGATGTTCTCGCCCGTCACTGGCACGGAATCTGTAGTCAGCATGATTTTAAGGGGAGCCGCGCCGTTCCAGGCGCTGAAATTTGTGTCTTCCAGAGCCGCGCCTTTCATCCATGTCAAAGCGGCGGGAGATGAAGACCACTTCGGGTCACGTGCGATATCCAGATCCAGCTCTTTATCCGCATTCAGGTTAATGGCTACCATATAGACATTAGAGGCATCCTCGGAAGCGTATGTATAGAGTGAGGGACGAGCCTTTCCGCTGAACTCGACATTCGGGATATTTCTGGCGTCAACCTGCATGGGAGTCTTGCCAAGGTGGCCACCCCAGATCTTCATGGCGAGGTATATGGGATGATCAAGAGGTCCATCCTTGGCCAGTTCCTTTTTAGGCCAGTACCAGAGCGTTTGCAGGTCGTCCAGTGCATGAAGGATGGCCATATCAATCGTCCGGACTTCCAGCACCTTACCGAAGAAGAGACCGGTGTTCAGCCCGTTGCCTAGAGAGTAGTAATAGTGCGATTCCAGCTCATTGGTATTACGCAGCACGGGCACGGACTGGCGGAAGTTGCACGCCCACTCTGTCAGAGCTATGCGCGCTTTGCCCTGAAATTTCTGGCCCCACACTGCCTGACCGCCCAGCTTTTCGTTGTCCAGAATCATCGCGTTGCTCTTGTCGAAGCGCTCGCGGGCCGTCATCTTGCCGTCGCCAGATTCGATGTAGATGTGGGGAGCCACGTAGTCGAAAGAGCCCAGCGCCTTGTCAAACAGCGCCTGATTCCACTCCTCGGCGTTGTTCTGCACGTCCGGGCGAGACCAGTTAGGATCATCCGGGAATTTCAGCCAGTTCGGATGAAAGATGCCCGTATTGCCGGCCAGACCGCAGGCTATGATCTTGATCGTCGGATCCACTGCCCGCATGGCTTTGCTGTATTCTACGACGTACAGCGCGTATTCTTCCGGCTTCAGCCATATCCAGACCTCATTGCCGATTTCCCAGTACTTGACGTTCCAGCCTTTACGCTTGTTTGCTTCGCGCACCCAGCGCGCCGCGCGTTCGGCTCCTGTGCGTATATCCTCGATCTTTGTGGGATTGATCAGGTCTTTGTGATTATCGCCCCGGATGTTGGTGTTGACCTGAAAGATCGGCTCGGCACCCACCGCGCGGCAGTTGGTGATAAATTCCTGCGGGGTCACGATGGAGTTCACATCACCTGCGGCAAAATAGCTGCCTGCAGGATTATCCCACACGTAATGGTCTCCCCAGGTTCCTCCGGGGTAACGCATCACCTTCACCGGCATGGCCTGCCAGTTCCTGATGAGCGCTTCCGATTTAATACGATTCCGTATGGGCGTGGAGAAGAAATTATACTGCGAACCCAACAGCTCCCGATTCAGTGGCGCTGTATCGGATGAAGGTGCAAGGTGGATGGTAACCGGATCGGCATGCAGGGACGTGGCGCCGACCGAAAGCATGGTAGCCAGGCAGAAGGAGAGGATACGTTTCATGGAGAAGTAAGGGTGAGACAAAAACAAGCTGTTACGGAAAATAAAGGCTGGAAGGGGAATTCCCGGCCTGACTGCCACTGAACATGGGCAGGATGCTGACTTATAGGCGCTGCGATCCCTATCGCAGGATTCATCTGCTTCCGATCATTTTGCGCTGTGCTGCCGGTATGGGGGTTGGGTTTGGGATGACCGGAAGCAGATGGATCCCGCGATGGGGGAGTCTAAGACCATGCGAATTGGTCTAAGGCATCATCAGAGCCTTGAGCCGGGCCTGCTGATCCTGATACAGATTCCAGGCTTCCTGATAAGCGGGGGGGAGGGTGAGGGGAGAGTTAGGGGCGGAATCAAACGTGTATTCCAGCAGCGTTCCGTTGAAGCGCGCTGCGACGGGCAGAAGAGTCTTCACGTCGATCCACGCTTCAGGGGGAATCGTAGCTGCTTCTGCCGCGGCTTCTGCCGGCGATGAACTGGGCGATGCTGCTGCTGTTGATGCCGTGGCCTTCTTGGGAATGCCGCCTTTGTAGTGGTAGCATTCCGTGCCCTTGAAGCTGGTTTTCTCTTTAAAACGGTCCGGCTTTATCCAGCTGAGACCATAGAATCCCCTGGAGTAGCATGGCTGGGAAGACGTGGAGGAAATGGAAGGCAGAACCAGCGGAAGCCTGGATCCTGCCACGGGCTCGATGAGGAGCGGGCCAACGCGCCAGTACTCCACATCCTTGCCCTGCATTTGGGTCTGCACACGCCATGTGCCGCCGGTTTTGCTGTACTTCAGTTCTGTCACCACGATCTGCCTGGCTGCCTCGGTCGGATAGCCTGCGGGGGCGGATGAGGCTGCGGAATCCTCTGCGATCACTTTCATGGTCCAGCGGCCGTTCTCTGGCACGACACCTACTACGGATGGCGGTGCGGTCTGGTTCGTGGAACTCTCGGCAGACTCTGCCGCGGCAACCGAGAGCGGCAGCGCGCCAAAGATACCGGCATTGATTCCGATGCTAAAACCTAGGGCCATCAGGAGAGGCGACATTGATTTCATGGGATTCGGTGGTGAAAGCTGGGTGTGGGTGAGCGCAGATATCCGGGCCACTCATCATTCGTCGACAGTCTCGATGCTTTGATCCACGATTTCCCCTGTATAGCGGTCGATGGCCACGTGCAGCCAGTAACGGCGCTCGCCATCTACGTAGAAATCGTTGAGGCTGCCTGCATTGGGCGCGTACCGACCGGATTGGGCAACCAGATCAATCATCACATTCCAGGTGCGTGTGGAGACGGCGCTGCCCAGAGTGCGGACCAGCGCCTCTCGATCCATCTTGCCTGTTGCAGGAAAGGCCGCGGTGACTGTCGTGAAGCGCGTGACCAGATCCCCTGCATTCAGAATGGGGCCGCCGGCACCCTGAGTCGAAGTCAGAATCGCCAGAGCGGTAGCGTCTGCCTGCGTTGTAGTCATGGCGGTGCCACCCACTTCCCGGCTGTTTGCTCCGCTGAAAAGTGCGGACAGGACCTGCGTGTACGGCGTGTTGGGGTTCACACGGCCTGCGACAACTCGCGAGTCCTCCACGCTGAACACATCCAGCAGGGCCGCGTCCGCGCTGTCCGGCGAGAAGAGATCGATCGTCTTCCACGGCATGTCGCGAAACACGTAGCCCAGCTCGCCCACCGAGCGGAACGGACGATTAAGAATGATGGAGCGCGCTGCTGTCTGCCCGGGAATCATGGGCTGGTTGGAGTCGCTGAGATAGCAGTCGCCGGGACGCATCGCGTTATCGCGGTCAGTGTAGCGCACCGTGCTGTCGCTGGTGGATTTGTTCTGACTCCACAGATCCAGACGAAACACGTACGTGTAAGGACCCCAGGGGTTGTCCTGGCCGGCATTCATGTACACGCCCGTCGCAGGAATGATCGAGCTGCCGCCGGAGAAGTAAGTGGTACTGCCACTGACAAGAGAGCTCTTGCCCGTAGCCATTCCAAAACGACACGTGCGGGGATCGCTGTGAATAATGGAGGAGCCGCCGAAGTCGTTGTTCCCTGTCAGTGCCGGCGCAATGTTGCCCGAGCTGTCGCCGCCAACCCACTTTGTGGTCTGTTTCAGACCCGTGGTCGGCAGTTCTTCCAAGCCGCCGCTTGTCGCATAGGTTACCCATTGACCGCTGGGGCTTTGATACTGAAAGCTGAAGATCGTATCAATAAATGTCCAGTAGTACTGCCATTTGCCGTAGGGATTCGAGGCGACAGTGCCGTTGAGCCCCAGATACCAGTTCAGCTCCTGCTGCGTAATAGGTGGCGCGCTCAGCACATAGCCGTTCGCCCTGGGGCCCGAGATGGGGAAAGAGAGTGAGGGGCTGCCGCCAGTGATAACGGCCGGTTCGCGATAGGCGCCGGGAGCTCCATAAGTGCCCGAACTTGCCGTGTATGTGACAGCAGTCGTAGGGATGGTGCCGATCGGAACATACGAGTGGTATCCACCGCTTACGGGATTGACGAAGCCGATCTGATAACGGGCGCCCGTGTTGGGGATAATGCGGAACTGTGTAGGGCCGGGGCCTGCCGTTCCGGAGGGCTGGTGCGGATTCCACATCTCAAAGAAGACTTCAGGAGTAAAGCCCGTCGTATAAGGCGCTGTGGAAATCCACTTCATCAACACCTCGTTGGGGTAGGGGATGTCTTCGATACCGGCCAGTTTGTAGCTGTTGAAGGAGATGATGGTGGGGTAATTATCCGTGTCGGCCTGATCGATAATGTTGGCTCCGATCCGGATGACCTGCAGATAGGAGTTGGAGTCTGGTGCGACAGTGTTGGTGAGTGTAAGGGCTCCGTATTTGCCCAGCGATCCGTTCAGCATGCATGCCTGGAGCAGCTCAAAGAAGTCGGGTTCGCGGGCGGGGGTTAGCGCCGCCACCTGATCCAGCGTAAGAATGGCCGTTGCGTTGTTGCGATACGTCCAGGCGTCGCTTGCCGCTGCGCGAGTCAGGCCAAAGTTTTTTTCGATATCAGAGTCGGCTGCCGCGGTGGCTGTAAGCGTAAGCAACGAGAGCTTGCTGAGAGGGAAGCGCTGGCTGACTAGAGGCTCTCCAACGAGTGCTGGGGTTCCATCCCGACGCGTAAAGGCACTCTTTACCCGCACATTGGGGAAGTATCGGTTGATACTGGCAGCCGCATTCGCGTTCGTTTTGTAATTATAGGTGCCACCCAGATCCTTTGCGGGACTGTTGGACGGCGCATTCAGTTCCCGCGAGAAGGTGGTGAGATAGGGCAGCGCCGTGGAACTGATGCGACCAGGATTGGCCTGAGAATAGCGGATCAGATCGCCGCGGCTGAGGAAAGCGGTATCGTTCTCCGCCGCCTTGCGAAAGCCGCTGGCGGGCCACTTCTGGGTAGCGAAGTTCGCAAAATCCGCCTTGGTGCTGGCATGAATCCACTGAGCCAGCCCGTCCGTATCGTTCATACCGGGTATGCGCGTCAGGTCTGCCCAGACCGCGGAGCCTTTTGCTTTGGCGGCTCCTGCTGCCGAGGTGGGATATCCTGCAACATTGATATCCAGCAGACCGCTGACGTCATAGACAGTGTAGGCAAAGCGTCCCACGACGAAATCGTTGTGCTGAGTGTTGCGGGCGTCCGCGATGGCCGGAGTCCTGATGCCGCTGCCACGTGTCAGAAAATGCCACGTAGGCACCGTAGCCTGACTGCCTAACTGAGGGCTGGTCGGCGACGTAAACCAGCGTGCGGCGGTGTAGCGCCTGCCATTCAAGCTGGCCTGACTTATGGGGACGCTGGAACCCTTTAGCGTGCTGCCAGGGTAAAAGGAGATGTTATTGGCGGAAACCTTAAGCACGCTGCCCGTGGCCGCCACAACGCCGGATTTCACGGGGAATGCTTCCGCCGAGGTCTTCGGTTTGTAGGTAGAGATACCGGAAATGGTGGTGACATCCGACCTTGTGGGATCGGCAATTTCATTACGCAGTTCACCGACAACGACGTCCAGGGAAGAACGGGCAAGGACATCGACCTTCACCAGATTGGTGCCGGAAAAAGAGATTTGCCGGTTAAGGTTGGCCCGCGAAAAAAACGTGAGGACCAGGATGCTGAGCAGCAAAACCGCTGCCAGCGTAATAACCAGCACCATGCCGCTGCGCCGCGCCTTGCGGCTGGAGAGAACGTGAAGGATGGAGTTCATCTTCGTGGGCTAAGGTAAGAGAAATGGGTTGAGAGAAACGGACACAAAGGACGAGGAAATACGACACTCGTGAGGAAATGCGCTGAATAACTTATTGAATGATTGAATAGAGAATAAATGCGTGAATCTGATCTCTGCCCTCTTGATTCGCGCATCGTTTAGCTCTACCTGCTGCCGCTGGTCTTCTTGCCAAAAGGCGTCATAGGGTACGCTCTCTCGAAGACACGCAGCGCTTGTCGAACGGAAAGCGGCACGCTGGAAGGAGTCAGATTAACGTTATTGCCAATATTGGCCCAGGACTGTACGGGCAACCGGTTCATGTCCGGCATCGGGAATGTGGCTGCAAGTGCCTGGAGTTGTGTGGCATCCGCCTGGCGCAGTGCTGTCAGGTCTATCGTTACCAGACCCACAATGATGGAACTGATCCGAGAAGTATCGACATAGGTGACGGCACCGGTATCGCTGCGGACTGGCGGACTGTAGACAACATCACCGTATGAGACGGGCAGGCTGGTACCGTCGGCCAGCGTGACGGGCAGATTATCAGGGTAGAGCTGAAAGCCTATCACCATGCGAATGACACCATCGGCCAGAACATCAAAGTCGGCAGGATAAACAGGTAGGTAGGCTGTGGGAAAAGTTGCGGAAGGAAGCCCGTTGGCCTGTACTCCCAGATAGCCGATATCCGCCCAGCGAATAGCCTTGGCCCCACGCACCAGGCAGGGACGCGACGCATTGTCTACGTTTGGCTGAATGCGATAGGTGACGACAGAGGTATCGCGATTGTCTGCGGCTGCAGCTCCTGCTGAGGTAACCATGGAGACAAAACGCAGAGCATCACCAGTGGAAGCTACAGGCACTACCGCAGTTTCAAAATTGACATCCTGTCTTTTAAGGAGGCCACGAAGATCGATTCCAATACGATCGAAAGCCAGCCGGGCCTGAGCTGACGCCTCCACAGAGCGATTGCTGAGACTGCTGCTTCGGTCAGTCGCAGAAATGATGGACATTGTCAGCACGCCAAGGATGGAGATGATCATCATGGCCACCATCAATTCAACCAGTGTAAAGGCGGAGAGGCGGTATTTCATGGCGCAGGGAAGGTGACATTTACTTCGACAAAGCTGCCACTGCTCATCGTGATGAGTGCTTGAGGTGTGGAGGCATTCGTTGCGGGCCAGTTCACAATCAGGCGGGCCTGAACCGGCGTAAAACTTCCCGCGGCAGGGACGCTGGTGTAGATGACAGAAGCCTGACAACGGGGACGAGGAGCGAGGGACGTATAAGGCAGTGGATTCTCGTTTTCGTCCAGACCCGTGGAAGTAGCTGTCGATACAGTGTTTACTGTAAGGGCCGGATTGTAGACAGTGAAGCCCGAGGAATTCGTGGCGTAAGGCAGAACGAGCCCGAAGAACCGTGATTTTCCGTTATTGGCGGCCGGGTGTGTGTTGCGCAGATCGGCTTCCAGTACCGTGAGGAGATTTACTGCCCGCATTTCTTCGGCGGATGCCTGGTTACTCTTGATTCCAACCAGGAGGAGGGCCACGAGCGAGAGGAGGCAACCTGCCATAATCCCCAGAGCGAGAACCACTTCCACGAGGCTGAAAGCCGCCCGTGGGCGATCGGAGGTTTTCATCCGTGCACGCTTTGGTTAAAGGTAAGGGGAGGCTTAAAGGCTTTCCTTGCGCAGTACATGTATGGTTCCGTTGATTCCGGAAACTCTCAGTACGAAGGGATTGCGTCCCTTCTGCTGCGCGGGGCGATTCATACCAAGCTTGATATAGCGTGCCGGCTCGCCCTTCAGAACGCGGGCTTCACCATCAGGGCCAAATTGTACAAAAGATGTAAAGCTTGCGGAAGCAATACCACCAATCCTTCGGTTAAAACTGCCGATATCTGAGGCCGAAGGGATAACATCCTGCGAAGTGGCTGGAGTGGAGGAGTTTAGGGAGTCATCCATGCTCAGATTTTCAAGGAAAAGCGCCTTGTTAGCTTCGGGCCACTTCGTTATATCGGTCATGTCCGCAGGCGTATCGGCATCCAGCGTGCCGTCAGCCGAGTACATTACCATGACGCCGACTCCCGGCGTCAGTCTGCTTCCACCCACGGGGATGGTGCTGAAGGCAACTCGCACATAAGTATGGTGCGTCATGGAGTAAGTGCGAGCCAGTTCCAGCGTGCCGGAAAGGGTTGTGATGGAACGGTTAATATCACCGGCTCCCACCAGGGCGGAAAGGGCAGGGCCCGCCGTCGCGCTTAAAATCGCAACCACGGCCAGCACCGACATCAGCTCTATAAGAGTGAACGCCTTTTTGTTTCCATTGCGACGACCGTTGTTTCGAACCAGGGGGGAAAGCTGTTCCATAGAAGGGAGAAGGTAAAGGCTGGAGGACGTGGTGAACTGACGTCATAACTGAGCGACAATTAACTGCTGAAAATCAACTGCATGGATCGTCCAGCCTCGAACAGCGGCTCGCGATCAGAAGGGAAAGACTGAACTGGAAAATCAGGCGCTGGCACGGACAACTATCTCGCCACGAACCAGAGTTTCCAATGGCAACGACTCCGACTTGGCAACAGTAACGGAATGCAGGGCTTCAAAGGCTCTGCGGCCCATTTCTTCGTAGGGGATTGAGTAAGTGGTTAACGAAGGATTTGAAGCTGAAGCGGTAAGAAAGTCATCCATGCCGGTGATGCTAAGCTCTTCCGGCAGGTGTGTTCCCTGCTCCTGAGCGGCTTCCATGAGAGCAAGAGCCAGGAAATCATTGGCGCACACGACACCTTCCATGTCCTTGCCCTTGGCTAAGAGCTTCTGTGCAAGGCGCTTGGATTCAGCCAGAGGATTGCCGAAATCCGGATGCATTTCGGATTCGCGTACAATCCAGTCAGGGTTCTCCTGCAGACCGCGTTCGCCCAGAGCCCACTTGTAGCCCAGGTAACGATCGCGCATGAAGGGTGCCCAGGCGTAATTGGAGAAGAATCCGATGCGCTTCAGTCCTTTGTCGATGAGGTGCTTCGTCATCGTGTAACCAGCGTGGAAACCGTCGATTACCACCGCAGGGCAGCCGAGCCCAGGGAGGTTCACTTCGGCCAGAACCACTGGAAACAGCGAATTGACAAGCATTTGTGAGAAATGGATCTGATCTTCCGGCGAGGGGATGATCGGATAGATTACAGCGCCGCGCACATCGAACTCGGAAAGCCGGGCAAGGTATTCCGCTTCTTTGGCGTAGTCGGCGCCGGTGCTGAGCATTACGACGCGGCGACCGGCCTGCTTGGCCGCTTCCTGAAAACCGCGCACGGTGCGCCATATGCCTTCGTGCTGTTCGCTGGGGTAGATGAAGGCGAAAGCGTCAAGTTTGGTTCCCACGGTGTTTTCCGCATTCTTGATGACGCGTGTGCCCAGCCGCGTTTTGCGTTCAACCAATCCCTCATGCACCAGAAGCGAGACCGCTTTGCTTACTGTGCCGATGCTGCAGTCGAAGCGTTTCGCCAGCTCAGCTTCGGTAGGAAGGCGATCGCCCAGTTTCCACGTTTTGACAAGTATTTCCTTGCGGAGCTCCTCGTGGATCTGGTGTTGTTTGGATGCGGTGGGCTCTTTCATCTGTCGCTAAAATTGCATCAATCACGCATTTTATCAAGAAAATAATGGCTTAATTTCAAATTAGTGATTTAATTCTCTCATGTCCCTCATCGTTGATTCCACAATCATGGGCTGCTGGCTCGGCAAATCCATCGGCGGTACACTGGGCCTCCCCGCCGAGGGGAAAATGGAGCGGCTGCACTTCTCTTTCTATAACCCTGTACCCACCATCGCGCCGCCGAACGATGATCTGGAGCTTCAGCTCGTATGGCTGCACGTGGTGGAGGCCGCGCCCGGCGGCACGCTTACGCAGACTGATTTCGCGAATGCGTGGTTAAATCACATCCACTATATGTGGGATGAATATGGCCGCACCCGCTGGAACCTGCGCCGCGGGGTGCCGGTGGAGCACGTCGGCACCTTTGAAAATCCATTTGTTTCGGGCATGGGCTCGCCGATTCGTTCGGAAATCTGGGCATGTCTGTTTCCCGGGGATCCCGACAGCGCTGCGTACTACGCCGCGATGGATGCCTCGCTGGATCACGGCGTGGAAGGCATTGCGGGTGAAGTGTTTCTGGCGGTCATGCAGAGCGTCATAGTCCCTGGACGTACGGCAGCGGACGGAATTGAGTCGGCTGCGCTGGATCTGGATGCAGCCATTTCACTGGCACTGCGCTATATTCCAGGCAATTGCGAAACTGCCCTGGCGATCGCGCAGGCTCGGCACAATTTTGAGTCCGGCGTGGAAGAGTGGGCCTGCTGGTCTGATCTGCTGGCGAAGCATGGTCATGATAACTTTACTCATGCGCCTCTGAACGTGGCGTTGATCGTGTGGGCGCTGCTCTATGGGGGCGGGGATTTCGAGAAGAGCATTCTGCTTGCCGTCAATGGCGGATATGATACGGATTGCACTGCCGCTACGGTAGGTGCAACGCTGGGGCTCATCATCGGCGCCGAGGGCATACCTGCCCGCTGGATTGAGCCGATTGGTGAGCAGATATTTGTGGGCCCGGGCATTCAGGAGATCACTCCGCCCAGGACATTGTCGGAGCTGACGGATCGCACGGTGGCGTTGCTCGGAAAGCTGGATCGCCAGCGCTGGGATAACTCCCTGTGGAACGCTGCTTTCGACGGAAAGGGAGTCGATCTGGCGACCCTGCCGGGCACGATTTCGCTTGTTCCCGCCGATACGCAACTTGGTGAGGCGCTGGTTTCGCCAGTGCTGTGGGCTAACGGGGAGTTACCAGCCGAGGTAAAGCGTGCAGGCGGCGCTCGCTGGATCTGGGATGTGACCAGCATTGAGCCCCGCGAACTGCTGGTGCTGGCCCGCGCTGGTGCACGACTCTACGTGGATGACATGCTGGTGCTTGAATGCCCGGCTGGTCTGCCGTACGTGCCTGCACCCCACCGCAGCCCGGGTGGATCGCGTACGCGTTACCTGCCGTCTCCGGGCCGTCATGAAGTACGTCTGGAGCTGAGTAGTAGTGATGCGGAGCAGGATGCTTCTGTGATTTTGTCCTATCCCAATCGCCACATTTGCCCATGGACACGTGGCGGTTTGCCGCATGCGGCTAATCTGCCGGCCGAATAGCGCTGATTTAATCACTCAATCAAAGAACAGGGACATCGTGGAGCTTAAGCTCCTGGTGTCCCTTTTGTTTGGGTGAATCCGGGTTAAGCCCGGAACTGCGAGTAATCTGATTTCAATAGGGTGAGGCTTTTGCCAAAGAGGGGATGCGAATTGGGCTTACTCATGCCACTGCTGCCTCAGCCGCCGCTTCTCATGGCCAGGAAATGGCAGAATCTAATCAACAGACCGCCTTTGGCACCTCGTTACGAATCAGAATTCGGGAGACTGAACGCTATGGAACGTTTCCGACTGATCGGCCAGTAATGAATCGAAAAATATAGTGCTCCAGTATGGCTGCTACTTCTGGGGCACGGGTTCTTCCACTTTGGCGCCAGCAAGCTGAATCCAGAACTTGCTGCCGTGCTCGCCGTCGGATTCCATGCCTACGCTGCCGCCCATGCGTTCAATAGCTTTACGCGTGATAGCAAGGCCCACGCCGGTGCCTTCATAATCGCTTGTGGCGGGAAGCACGCGCTCAAACATCCCGAACAGGCGATGCTGATACTCGGGGGAGATGCCAATACCGTTGTCTTCAATCCAGAGCCGCACATCGTGGCCGCGGGCTTCGGACCAAATATGAATTTTGGGAGTTATACCCTGAGCGACAAATTTTACCGCATTTCCCAGCAGATTTGAAATGGCCTGAAGCAGGCCGGATTCATTGGCCAGCACAGAGTGACGCACATTAACTGTGATGCTGGCCGCAGGCTCTTTGAGGCCGGGATAGTGCTCAATGACGTCGTGAACTATTTTGGAGAGAGGAATCATACTGAGAAGCGCCGCGCCCTTGGATACCCTGGTAAAGGTCAGCACGTCGATGATCATTTTATCCAGGCGCGCTGCATTATCGGCGATACGCTGCAGATAGTTGGTAGCGTCGGATGGCATCGTGGTAGGGAAGTCCTCAATCAGGGCGTTGCTGTAGCCCTGCATGGCGCGCAGGGGAGCCCTAAGATCGTGAGAAACCGTGTAAGAAAACTGCTCCATCTGATGGATCGCCTCGCGCAGTGAGACAGTCCGTTCGGTGACGCGTTGTTCGAGATCCTGATTCACGTTCTGCAGCTTCAATTCCGCTTCGCGAATAGAATTGATGTCCGAGAACACCCAGGCGTTGCCAAGAGTCTGACCGTGGTGATCGGTAATCGGGTTGCTGGAAATACGATGCCAGCGCTTTTGCAAGACCAGTTCGAACGCCGTCTGCGCCTGCAGGTTCTGTCTCACAGCATTGCGGGGATCGCGCGAGACAGCAGCCATCAGCACCACGTTCAGCAACTGACCTTTAATCGCTTCTGGAAAGAGAGAGTGGAAAGCGCGGTTGAAGCGCTCGATTTTACCCTGTGGGTCAACCAGGCACAGTGCGTCGCCTATGCAGTCGAATGTAGTCTGCCACTGCGAGGCGAGAAGGCGGGCTGCAGACTCCGCCTTGCGTATGCGCAACAGAGAGCGGACAGTTGCGATCAGTTCCTGAGCATCAATCGGTTGAATGAGATAGGCGTCTGCTCCTTCATCCAGGCCATGGGCGCGGTCGCTGCTCTCCGTAAAAGCCGCGGAGGTCTGCAGAACGGGAATGGACGCGGTACCTGGTTCGGACTTTAGCGTTCGGCAGAGGTCATAGCCGCTGATATCCGGCAGCTGAATATCCAGAATGATGAGCGACGGCTGCTTTTCGGCCAGAGCAAGGCCTTCTTTGCCTGTGGTTGCCTTCCACACCTCAAAGTCGCTTTGCCGCAAATATCGCCCAAATGTATACTGATTATCTTCATTATCATCAATGATGAGAATAATGTTGGAGGCCGATTTCATTGAATGGATTTAATTTTTATTTACTGAATGTTGGGCTTTGGAAACCAGATCATGCAAGCGTGCCCGAGAATGCTCGCGATTAGATAAATCTTTCGACAAAATACCGATACAATTAACATTACTGCGTATGGATTGGGGAGTCGTATTAGCTGTATAGATGACGATGGGGATACCTTGCGTCCGTGGTTCCTGGGCAAGCAGCTTTATGACTTCCGCCCCTCCAAGGTCCGCCATATCCAGATCGAGAAATATAACATCTGGATTTTCCCGTGTTGCGATGCGTACGCCGTCCCGTCCGCCGGTCGCTTCCAGAAGATAATATCCGGAATTGGATAACAGGGACCTGAAGAGGTAACGCGAAACGTCATCATCATCGATCAGCAACACTTTTATGGAAGTCGATGATGCCACATTGGATGTCAGCACATTCAACAGCCAGGATTTCTCCACCGGCTTGCAGTGAAAAGCCGTGGCCCCACGTTTCATGGCAAGATCCTCGCTTTCAACCATACTGATGACGATGACGGGGATGTCGCGCGTCGAGTCCTCACGCTTCAGTTCGGCAAGAAGGGACCAGCCATTTTCGTGCTGCAGCACAATATCGAGGATGATGGCAGCCGGACGGATGGCGCGCAGTGCTTCGCGCGCTTCCTTTACGGAGTGCGCAGGGATAGGCTGAAAACGGGTGCCTTTCAGGTAACTCTCGTAAATAAACAGCGCCTCGGCATTGTCATCCACCAGCAGCACGGGAAGTAGATTTGTGTCTGCGTTCTTAATGATGTTGATGATCTGCGAGGTTTCGGACTGGCTGTCGTACGTCGCGGGGAGGGTGACGGAAAAACGCGAGCCCTGGCCTGGTTTGCTCTCCACAGTAACTTCTCCGCCAAGAACTTCCGCAAGCTTCTTCGCCAGGGACAATCCAAGTCCCGTTCCCTTAATACGCTTCTGGTGTGGGCCATCCACCTGGGTAAATTCATCAAAAATACGACCGATATCCTCTTCGGCTATACCAATGCCGGTATCCGCGACTGAAATGGTGACAAGCTTCGCTTCCCTGTCCGCCCCGGGATCGTTAATCGTTTTGGCAGAGGCTGTTACGCGTATCTCGCCGCGCTCCGTATACTTAATCGCGTTCGAAATGAAATTGCGCAGGATCTGCGACACCTTGCTTTCGTCCGTAAACATTACGGGTACATCACGTGGCTCATCGAAGATGAGGTTGATGGAGGAATTGTGAGTAAGCAAAGGACGCAGCATGCCGCGAAGAGCGCCAAACAGGTCGGAAATTGAAAATTCTGTTGGGCGAATGGTAATTTTACCCGCCTCCACTTTGGACAGATCGAGCAAATCATTAACGAGCTCGGAGAGGTCGGTGGCGGCACGTCGGATAAAGGAAACCTGCTTCTCCTGTTCGGTGTTGAGGCTGCCGTCCAGGCGGTCCAGGAGGATGCGGCTCAGGCCCAGAATAGAGTTCAGCGGAGTGCGGAACTCATGCGTCATATTGGACAGGAAGCGTGTCTTGATTTCATATGCGCGCCGCAGGAAGTCCGCTTTTTCGTCCAGCTCAGCATAGAGGGCGACCACGCCGCGATTGGTGTCTTCGAGCTCCCGGTTGAGCTGGTTGAGTTCCTGTTGGCGCTTCTCCAGCTCTTCCATCGTCGCCAGCAGCTCCTGATTCTGGTGCTGAATCTCCTGGAAAGGATCTTCATTCGCCTGATTGGCAATGTTGTTCTTGAGTATCTCCAGCTCTTTCCTGGTGATTATCCCCGGAGCAGGAGCTTTTTTTCCAATGGTGATCGTGGTACCATTGCCCGGTTTTGTCTCGATCTCAAAATTGTCCATCAGCCGCCGGGCACCTGCCAAACCAACGCCAAGACCTGTTTCCGAGACATAGTCGCCGCGAAGAATGCTGTTGAGATGGGGAATTCCCGGACCCTGATCTGAGATAACTGTAATGAGCGACCGATTGTAAGTGTCACAGCTGAAATCCAGCTTCCCACGCTTCGCGTACTGATAAACGTTGCGTGTAAGTTCCGAAATAGTTGTCGCGATTCGAACCTGATCCTGCTCATCAAAGCCCAGCATTCGTGCTATCTGCCGAGCCCTCTGGCGACAGAGAACGACATCTCGCTCGGAGCGAATCTGGATGGTGAGAAGCGGGAATTTCATCGCGGTAATTCTCGAATAACCAGGACAGTAACATCATCGCGCTCGCGCCGGAAATCCCGATAGAGTACCGCGGCGATCAGGCTGGGATGGCGAAGAAGCAGGCCAGGGTAAACATCAGGCTTCCACCGGGACTGGAGTCCGTCGGAAAAGGCAATCACCGTGGAGGAAGCGGGCCAATCGTAGTCAAAGTCCTGAAACCGGGACATTTGATGTCCCAGGGTGCCGTTCATCGAGACAAAATGTTTGGAAGTTTCGCTCTTATAAAGCGCGGCGCTGATGTTGCCTACTCCTGAGCAAATGACTTTGCGACTCTTGTAGTTGAATTGAAGTACCAACCCGGCTGCCCCACGGGTGCTTCGGAGCGAGTTGTGGATGCGCTTAAGAATGATTTGCGGTGGATCCAGCGGGCTTTCATCAAAGAGTGCCACTGCCTTATCCGAGGCTTCAGCAGCAACGTATCCATGCCCAAGTCCGTCCGCAATAAAGATCTGGCTGTGGTGGCCTTCACTGCTGGCGGGAGACCAGGTCCAGGAATCGCCACAAATGGTTTCGTGGGGATAGGGAATACAGATAGCGCCTATATTCAGGCTGGGATAACATGCGTCTGGCCCAGTGATCGACGATGCGGGTTCCGACCACATTTGTGAGACAATTGCGGTGCCTGAGTTGGTTGAATGCGCTTCAAAAACATGCGACAGCCGTTTGATTGAGCCCAGACCGTTTCCGACTGTACCCGTGGTGGAATAACCGTCGGCCATGCAGCGATTCAGGTCGGTCATCCCCGGTCCCCGGTCTATGGCGAGCATTTCGACGCCCCTGCGCTTTCCGGAAACAAGCTTGCGCAGCAGCAACTCACCGCCCTTTGCGTGCTTGTGGAGATTGGTACCCAGTTCCGTGGCAATAATGCCAATTTGGCCGGTGGCCGTTGCACTAAGCTCCTGCTTAGCAGCAAGACGTTGCGCCTGGCGGCGGGCTTCACCTACCTGGCTGGGCTCGGTGATGGGTATGGAGAGGGATTTAAGCATTGAGGTCCAGTGCAGCAGGCTGCTTATCTCCAGCGACGTATCACGACCCTGGTTCCTTCGCCCACTTTGGATTCGATCTCAAAATCGTTGGAAAGGCGTTTGGCGCCGCTAAGTCCCAGGCCAAGTCCGCCGCCTGTAGTGTAGCCATCCTGAAGTGCGAGTTTAAGATCTGGGATGCCGGGGCCCTTATCAATGAACGTAAGCTCCAGACCGGTGCGCACTCCGTTTTCCAATACCCGCAGTGTCAGTTCTCCCCCACCGCCGTAAACGATGGTATTACGTGACAGTTCGCTGGCCGCGGTCACAATTTTTGTCTGGTCGACCAGACCAAATTTAAGGTCTGCCGCCCATTTGCGGACAAGGTGCCGTGCCTGTACGATATCGACTTCAGTACGAAGGGGATGCAGGACAGTTTTAGCTATCTTCATCATCTTCTCCTGGCGACTCTGCATCTAATGCGCCCCGGAGCATTCTCATCCCTTTTTCGACGTTCAGGGCAGTCTTGACACCGGCCAGGGACATTCCCAGTTCTACGAGAGTAATGGCGACGGCGGGCTGCATGCCTACGACTACTGTCTCCGCATCCAGTACGCGCGACATGGAGGAGATGTTGGCAAGCATGCGACCAATGAATGAATCCACCATTTCCAGTGAGGAAATATCGATAAGGACACCGCGTGTCCTTGTCTTATTGATGGCGTTGGTGAGATCGTCCTGAAGGGTCATCGCCAGTTGGTCGTACATGTCAACCTGAATAGTTACCAGGAGGATGTCGCCGAGGCGTAGGATAGGAATGCGCTCCATTGTCGTGATGTTGGTGGTGCGCTCAGGCTTTCAACTGAGATTTTTTGACGACCATAAGGCCGGTTTTCGCCATCGCAATCTTAAATGCTTCAGACAAACTGGCTTTCGTTACGACATCTCCGAGGTTTACGCCTAAATGCACAATAGTCTGTGCGATCTGGGGACGAATGCCACTGATAATGCACTCAGCACCCATGAGTCGTGCGGCCGTAACCGTCTTGATAAGGTGCTGTGCCACCAGAGTGTCCACGGTTGGGACGCCTGTAATGTCGATGATTGCCACATCCACGCCGGTGTCGGCGATCTTCTGGAGAAGAGACTCCATGACGACCTGGGTACGAGCGCTGTCCAGCGTGCCGATGAGGGGGAGAGCAAGGACGCCATCCCAGAGCTTTACGACAGGGGTGGAAAGTTCCAGCAGATCCTGATTCTGGCGGGCGATAACCTCTTCCCGCGTCTTCTGGAAAATTTCGGTGGTATACAGCCCCAGATCGTCCAAAAGCTGAGATACAGAAAGGATTTCTGCGACCATTGTTTTGGGATCTCCGGCGAGCTCGGCCTGAAGCAGGGAAAACAGGGGGCGTTTGAGCGAGAATATGAAAATGGCAGTCTCAGAGGGGGAGAAGCCCTGTACTGCGCGGGCGCGCGAGATGGAGGCCAAAAGATCCTTCAAGTCACTGAAGGCAGAGTCGATGGATTCGCTGTCTGATTTCGCATTGCTCAAACTCTGTTTCAGACCGCTAAGGAAGTCGAAGCACTGACTGCGCAGTTCACCTTTTTCCAGTATGCCCTGTTTGGAGGCTGTGTTGAGTTGCTCGGAGATCCAGGTTTCGAGAAGCGAACTTTCGTTTTTTTCTACAACTTCGGACAGGCGCGCGAACGTGTGCATATGTATTCCGTTCATCGTAACTCTAGCGTAGGTCGTGTCAAGATTGGTGGAATTAAATTTTTAGACTTTTTATTATACTTATATCCAAATAATTGGGCGGCGACAGCCTGTCTATGTGGATTTCTGTACCGTTGGTTAAGCTAAAACTATTTAAACAAATCCATGAGCTTTTATAAGAATAATGCGGTGACAATTGCCGATACAGTGCTCGCTCACTAATCTGTATTGCAACTATTTATGATAATGATGAAGAAGCTGCTGAATCGGAAATCTCTCCCTGCCATGCTGGTTGCCGGATTCGGCATGGCTGCCGTCTCGTTTTCTTCGATGACTGCGGCAAGGGCCCAGACTCCGGCCGCTCCTCCGGCAACCGGCTCAACCAATACCGCGGCTGCCGATCCCATGGTAAGTGGTCCGGCACCCAGAGGAAAAGCATGGGAGCCGGGCTGGGGATTCTGGCCCAAGGTTCCTGCGGCGTGGCAGCAGACGCACTATGGTTTTGTCAGCCAGACTTCCAAAGGCGGCGTGGACATTCTGTTTCTGGGTGATTCTTTAACGAAAGGCTGGAGCGGGGAGGGAAAAGAGATCTGGGCGAAAAACTATGCGCCCCTTAAAGCGGCCAACATCGGAATTGGCGGAGATACCACACGCCAGACCCTTTGGCGCCTGGACCATAAAGCGATGGATGGGATCACGCCAAAAGTCGTCGTGCTGATGATCGGCGTGAACAATATCTTTACGGGCACGGGTACCGATGAGGAAATCGTACAGGGCGTCGGCGAGATTCTGAAGCAGATCCACGCCAGGTCTCGGAATTCCAAGGTCCTCGTTCTGGGCATTCTTCCCCTGGGAAATACAGCACAGTCCGAGCGGGCCAGGAACATTAACAGCAAGGTTGCGCCGCTATGCACGGGCAACGTGCGCTTTCTGGACATGAGCACAAAATTTGTGGACGCCGAAGGCAAGGTGCTGCCGGAGTGCTACAGAGAAGACAAGGTTCACTTGGGGGCGGCTGGCTATACAGCCTGGGATGCCGCCATGTATCCGGTTTTGCAGGAGATGCTTAAGTAGTGAGATGTCACGGAACGGCAGCTTCCCCTCGCTGCTGTTCCGTGAGGGAATTACGCTTCCCAGTTCAGCACCACGCCGACGTAGTTTTCTTTGTCGTGCAGCAGTCCTTCGTAGGCCTGCTTGATCTGCTGGGGCGGCAGAACGTGCGTAATGAGCGGATCCAGCTTCAGTCTTCCATCAGCAATCCAGGCGAAGAGACCAGCGAGGCGTTTGCCCAGCGTATGGTCATGCTCCACATGAGACTCCGCGGGGACGGACCACTCCAGGGCTCCTTTAACGGTGATCCACTTTTGGTGTGCCGTGCGGAAGACTTCGGTCAGATTTCCTGTTACATCCGCTCGGGGGCTGCCCAGAACAATGACTTCGCCACCCTGAGCTGCCAGCCCCATGGCCTGCAGGCAGATTGAGCTATGGCCTACGGCATCCACCACGGTTCGCGCCATGGTGCCGCCGGTCAGACGGCTGACTTCTGCCGCAATCTCCTCCTGTGTGCCGCCAACGGTGTGGGGAATGCCGCACCTGCGTGCCAGTTGCCGGCGATTTTCGCTCGGGTCAACGCCAATGACGTGCGCACCGGTCAGATGGAAAAGCTGGGCGGCGAGGTTTCCCACCATGCCGAGGCCGATGACCACGACCCAGCGCATGTAGCCAGGCGCGGATGCATCCAGTGACGCAAGGGAAACCATGGCCATGCGGGCCGTTACAGCCTGCTCCAGCGTGAGTCCGGCGGGGACTTCAGCCAGCATATGATAGCGGCCGTCGGTCTCGTAGCGGGCAGCGGAAGCGTGCGGCGCATTCGTGAAAACGCGCTTGCCGATGAAGTTGCGATAACGGCTGCCGGCATCCAGTACGCGGCCTACATTGCCGTAACCGGCTTTGAAGGGGAACGCGCACCAGCTGCCTGGCACGTAGTTGCAGGGATCGGCGGCGCAATAGGTGGCGAGTTCCGTTCCGGCGCTGATGAAAGTGCGTTCGGTTTGAACGATCACCTCGTTTGCCTTAAGGTCGCCTGTGTCGATGGAGAGCGATTGAAGCTCAACTTCGTATTTACTGGTGATAACTACCTGTTGTACTTGCATGGGGGTATGTGGCAACTAGCGCAAAAGTTCTTCGATTGCCGGTTTTACCAGCGTGGCCAGGTGTTCGTAACCTTTGGAGCTGAGATGGATCAGGTCGGCGGTGAAGAAGTCCTTGTTGACATTGCCGTTGTCATCCGCGAAGTCGCCACCAACATTCAGATACTTCACCTTATCGGGTGAAGAGAACGTGGAGAGAATGCCGTTGATGGCGGCAACGCGATCGCAGAAGTATTTGTTTTGCCGAGGCAGCATGCTTAGCAGCAGAATCTTGGTGTCGGGTGATTTTTCCTGTACCAGCTCAATGATTTTCTTGGTGCCCTCGGCAATCTCTTCGTTGCTGCCGGAGTTGTAATCATTGTAGAGGTTGTTTGTACCTATCATTAATACCAGCACCTTCGCGGCAGGCTTGATACCATCGATAGTTCCATGCCCAAGCCGCCACAACACCTGGCGAGTAGAGTCGCCGCCAATGCCGTAGTTTACGGAGCGCATAGGCACAAATTCCTTCTCCCATGTGGCTTTGCCGGCGTTGGTCCAGCCCCAGGTCAGGGAATCGCCGATGAAAACCACATCAATAGATCCCTTCTGGCTGATTTGCACGTTGCCGTTGTGCCAGACGAGCCACGTTTCCGGTTTTCCCAGGAATCCCCAGGCGGGTACGGAAGGAAGGTCTTTTGGCGGCGGGCCGGCCTGGATTTCAGACTCACTCTGGGCGAGGGCGGACGCGGCGGATATCGCAAACGCGGCCAGAATGCCGAGCAGCTGCTTCGTATTGATGTTTAACATATTATGTTTGGTTTCGAGAGTTGGGAAATGTCAGTCGTATGCGAATTACTGAAGGCGCAGTTTGAGGAAGCGGTCCGACTTGATCCATGCTTCGTTTGTGCCGGTGCCATAAACCATCTGGAGGGTGCGACCCCGACCGGGCTCGGCAAAATCAACCTGGAACTCCAGGCCAAACTCCTGACCTGCGGGAGGCTGCGCGGTGAAGCCCAGCGCTGTCCAGGGGACCAGTGCTTCCAGCACATAACCGTCAGCCGTGGTGGCGCGGCCTATCTGTATGGACTTATCGCTGGCAGCTGCGGAGTTGGCGTTGGCCTGACGGAAGGCGAGAAATAACTGCTTGTCCGGTTTGCTGTTCTTGTTGGCGACATCCGTGAAGATCTCCACACAGTCGTTATAGTACCAGTCGGGCTTCTCGGCGACGACCGCGGTGCGTCCTGTTTTGACGTATGCGGTTACCGCCAGACCATCTTTGGTCGCCAGCAGCCAGAACGTGGCGCCCTCCCCGCGCAGGCGTTTGCCGTTGACGACGTGACTGCCGAAATAGTGCCAGTCGGGCACTTTATCCTCGTTCATGTCGATTGCCAGCGCTTTGCTCCAGGCAGATTCATCGGGAGTTCCATCCAGCTTAAGCGCTGCGTCGGCCACGACAGGCACGGCCATCGAAGCTGATGTGGGCATTTCGGGCTTTGGCAGGGTGGCGGGCAAGCTTGTTGCCGATGCTGTGGAACCACTTGAGGAAGGGGTATGTACCAGCGCGAAGTTGCTGAATTCTCCCGTGGAGGACTGATCCATCAGCGGTCCAATCACCACGAAATCGATCCGGCTTATCTTAGTCAGGTCGGGATTCACGGGCAGCGACTTGGCGAGATCCGGGTTTTTCTTCGCAACGTCGGGTGACAGAGTGAACTCAGTGGGCTTGATGGCCACCGTTTTCCAGGCGTCGTTCTCAAAGATCTTGTTGAGATTCGCACTGCGGTAGCCGTTACCCTTTTCATCACGCACCGTCAGATAGGCTTCGCGCGGGCAAGTTCCGTCGCCTTTGAAGTCGAAGCTGAGCGACTGCACGTCTTTGGCTTCAATGCCGCCTGCGGCCGTTACGTTGGTCCAGAACCCACCTGCCCATTCCTGGGTTACCTTGCCAAAGCGAGCCTTAAGCACGTTACCCTTTTCGGCATCGGTGGAGATTTCAGGCAGTATGTTGCTGTATTTCATCGGAGCCTGACCGTCCTCAAAGTTTTTCAGGACAACTCGCGCCGATTTGCCCTCTGTCGGGCTGGCGACTTCCGCCGTCTCGGTCTTGGCGGGTTTGTTTACCAGGGCATAGAAATCCTTCACGCTGATCAGTGCCGGTGTGGGCACTGGATTGACGCGAGCGATTTCCGTCAGCGGCCATTGCCCGGGCTGCTCGGATGCGGGTCCGGAAACATCCGCCGTGCATATCTCGAACCAGATGGTGCCCCACTTTGGCGAGAGAGCGAAGCTGAGCTTGCCGGAGGAAGCAGTGGCGGGTACTTCGCCCATGCGGCGTCCCTGCGAGTCCAGCGCGTGTACTTTCAACTGCGCGGCCTGACTCGAAATAATCGTGACATTGCCACGCAGGCACTCAACGAGAGCAGGTGCTTTACCTGTATTGGTGAAGCTGGGGAAGCCCTTGGCATCTGGGCCGATGATCTGACCTGTGTTCTGCATGCGGCCGGCGGCAACCAGAAGAATGCGCTTGCTGTCGTTGAGTGATTTGCCATCAACACCAGTAGCCAGCACGTTGCCGTAGGGGACATCAACGGAAGCTTCCAGATTCTTCGTCTTATTGCCCTTGCGCCAGCCCATCATACCGGAGAAGCCCTGCGTGCGGTCGGTATCAACAATCAGCGTACCGTGCGACCAGTCGATGGTCAGCTCCTTGGTATCGGACTGATAGAAGGTGCCATCCGCGTCATTGCCCGCGGTGTCGATTTTCCAGCGCTTGCATGCTTCCAGATAGAGACGGTAGAGCCATTGTGCGTCGCCTGCCTGCTCCTGAAAAGCGCGGCCGTTCGGCAGCACCAGATATTTGTCGTCCAGCCATCCCAGCGCATACCTGCCGTCCTCACTCGTGCCTATTGCCTGAGCGCCTGCAGGAATGGAAGCTGTTTCCACAGCTCCTTCCAGGGCGGGGAAGAGAAGCTTCTTTTCGGAACCGGCCGCATAGGGCCAGGTGACGGTAAACGTAGTAGGAGCGGTCAGAGTAATAATCTTCGCGCCAGGGCGAACGGTGCGTGCGGGCAAACCGATATCGCGGCCTTTGTGGTAGATATCCGTATAGGGATTGTCGCCAACGAGAACGGCGTGCTTTGCCTTGGTATAATCCCCGCTGGCACTGCGGCCGGTCATGAAGACAACATCGGCGTCTCCCGCATAAGCTTTGTCGAAGAAGACGCACTCAACTTCATGAAGAATGGGCAGAAAGTGCGCGGCGTTGCCGATGGTACCGCCCCCGCCGGAAAGACCCAGCGCGTGCAGATTTTGTTCCAGACGATCCGCCGTCGAGAAGGCGATGTGCGCCTTGCTCTTCATTTTTTTGAAGTCACCACGTACAAAGAGCGAGGCGCAGATTCGATTGACGGCCATCCAGGGCACATCGTGGATGGAGGAATAGGTAAAGTTGACTGACTTTCTGTAGTCCTGATACAGATAGGACATGTCGAAGTTGCGCAATTGCTCTTTGGTCCAACGGTGCGCGAAGCTGAAGTGCAGGCTCTGAGTCACTCCCTGCTGAGCCGTCATGGCGGCGACAGCCAGATTAACATCCGCACGACGGGTCATATTGCCGCCGGTCCACTCGCCGTTAATTCCAGGCGCGCCCTGCACTTTAATACGGGGCAGGTTGGAGAACCAGTTGTTGGTGCTGACGTCCACGCCATTCAGCGTAATGCCGCGAGTGCCGGGACGAGCCTTCCACGCGGTATCCGGCAGGGCGTAGAGGTGAGCCGCAATAGCGCCGGTTCCCTGTACTTCCGCGTACTGATTAATTGGGCCCTGTAGTTCGTGTGAGCCGACCACGATGCCCTTGAAGCCTTGCTTGCGAATGTGATCCGCGGCTTCGCGATAGAAGTTGATGGATTGATCCGTCAGGAACGCATAGAAGTCGTTCAGACGGGCGGCGCCACGCGTTTTGGAGCGGTAGGGGCGGTCCCATTCCAGGTAGCTGCCCAGAGGAGGCATGAAGACGTTGCCTTTGGCGGGATCTTCATCGGCGAAGAGTCCTTTGGTGCCGGCCTTGTCAGTCCATTCCGCGTCCAGCTTCTCGCGCGTTGTGTAGCGTGCCTGCAGCCACTTGTTCCACTCTTGCTTGTGCCAGTCCCGGACCCGGTCGGTCAGCTTAAAATTCCAGTCCCAGAACTGGCCGTTTTCATTGATGATTTCCACCGTGACAACGCCGGGTTCTTCGCTCCATTTGCGGCCCGTGTGAGGGTTTACGTGATTCAGGAATTCGGTAACGGCCCGTTTCCAGGAAGCGACGACAGAAGGATGTGGGAAGACGCCTTTCCAGCCTTTGTTATCCAGCTTGTTAAGCTCTTTATAATCCTCAAAGCCATCCTCGGGCTCGAAAGAGCGGAAATCGACGAAGTCCAGGTAGATGTAGATGCCGCGCTTGTATAGTTCCGCGGCAAGAAGATCCAGCTTCGCCATGCTGGCCGGATTCAGCTTGTGATTGCTGGCGGGTTTGGCCTGAAGATAGCCCAGACCTTCCTGTGCAATATCGTTGTGGTGAAAGCGAACGAGATTGTAGCCGGCTGCCGCGATGGAATCGGCCATCTTCGCGATTTCCTCTTCCTTTTCAGGGAAAGTGAAACCGAAGACTGTGGTGGTGCCCCAGAATCGAGCTGAAGTCTTGTCCTCGAACTCCAGTTTGCCCTGAGCAGTCGCGCGGATATGCCCGTGCTTGCCGGCAGGTGCGTCGTGCAGCCATGTAAGTGCGTTGCCCGCCGAGTCTTTTGCGAACTCCGGATAGGGCTTCAGAGGCCATGGGACCAGATCCGACGGATCGGGCAAGGCAATGGGAGGCAGAGAGCGGGGGATTTCCTCAGCAGCATGGAGCGAGGGAAAGGGCAAAGCCGGCAGCACGGAAAGCATGGCGCAGAACAGAATCGACGCGGCGGCGCAGCGGGTACGGCCACGCATGGGGAGCTTCAGCATAAAGTATTACGGTTGTAAGGGGTAAGATCGGATTCTTTAGTCCAGATCCTTAATGTCGAAAACATGGAGTTCCACATCCTCCTTGCCCACAGAGTTGATGATGTAGAGACGATCATCGGAGACGTGGAGGTAGGGGTAGCCGTAACGCCCGTGTTTGTACGCGCCAGGGTAACGGAGCGGCATATCGGGGGCGTCCCCTATGATATAGTGGCGGTCAAATTTATCGCCGTCTTCGCTTACGGCCATCACCAGCGGAGTGCGTCGAAGAAGCGCTTCCGGCATATCTGCGTTGGGGCAGGACAAGGCGAAGCAGCGGCCATCCGTCAGTCGACCGAACTGAAAGCGCGCTCCGCAATCGGTAAACTCGCTCAGCTTCGTGGATGTCCAGGACTCTCCGTTATCATGGCTCTCTGCGAAAGCCAGACGGCCTTTGCTGGTGCGGGATAACAGACGCAACGGCTTACCCGGCACCTCGTAGACGGAGCCTTCGCAGATGCCCAGGTTGTTCCAGTCGGTGTCGATCTTCAGATCACCTGCCGCTCCTTCATAATAGTTCTCAGGCAAGCCGGGCAGGGGGGAGATTTTCCAGTTTACTACCCCGGCCTGATCGTCAGTCCAGGCATTCGTGCGGTGAGAGGTGATGATGAGACGGCCACTGCTGAGGCGCACTGGGCTCAGATTCGTAATAAAACCTGGGATACGAGAATCTGTGCGTGTCCACGTAGCGCCGCCATCCGTGGACTGCAGAATGCCAGTAAACACATCCTGCAGACAAGCGACAGGGGTGGCCCAGCGCATATGTGCGCCGGTTTCGTAGAAGCTCAGCAAACCTTCCAGCGTGTGATCATAGCTGGTATAATAAGCTGTAAGGAGTCCATCCTCCGGAGGCAGATGTATGCCACCTGAAGTGATGCAGACCTGTCGGTGCTCGCCGGGGCCAGCGGCAACAACGGTTACTGGTGCCGACCAGGTTTTGCCGAGATCATCGGAGGTCGCCATGACCATTCGCTGGCCGGGGCCGTCTTCATGGAGTTTGCCCAGCGACCAGGTGGCAAGCAGATTACCGTTGACTGAGGTGATCTGCGGATGGTGGCTGTAGGATTCCGTCCAGTCTGTTGCCCGGAATACGGTGGTGCTTCTGCCTTCCAGGCGGGATGCTTTCGCTTTGCCGTAACAATTGGTAATCATGAAGGAAGCTCGTGCTTCCACCACATTAGGTCGGGCGTTGCGTCTACCTCAAACAGAACAGTGCGATTACTTTCAGAAGCACATAAGGATTGTTTAAACAGTTTGCCGTCATTTTGACGACATATGGACTCAGTTCCAGGCGCGCTAACTGATTTGCGGCACTTCGTTAAAGCCCAGCCAGAAGCCTTTTATCAGCTTTACCAGCTCATTGCGCTGTGCCGTACCGGATGGCTTGGTGATGTAGGCATTGGTGCCAAGCTGGTAGGCTTTTTGAATATCCGAGGGATAAACTGAAGAGGAAAGCATGATGACGGGTAATGTCCGCATCGGCCCGTGGTGGCGCAGCCAGTCCAGAACTTCCAGGCCGGTCTTGCGGGGCATCTTCAGATCCAGAATCAGCAGATCGGGCAGGGGATGCTCTTTGCGATCCGCAAAATTCCCTGAGCCCAGCAGATACTCGATAACGGCCTGCCCGTCATTCACCACGCGCAGCATCTGGCCAATTTCCGCCAGTTTAAAGGCGCGCTGGAGAAAAAGTATATCGTTCTCGTCGTCATCGGCCAGCAGAACCCATCGCTCTGTTTTCATTAAGTCAGCACTCCTCGTAATTTAAGCCAGAAGCGCGTGCCTTTGCCCGGTTGGGATTCCATCCCAACCTCGCCGCCCATGCGTTCCGCTGCTTTGCGGACAATCGCCAGACCAATACCCGTGCCCGGATAACTGCTGCCATGTGCCCGCTGAAACATCTGGAAGACCTGACGCTGCGCTTCCCGGTCGATACCAATCCCGTTGTCCTCAAACCAGAGGCGCACGGCTCCGTCCGGAAGGCGCTCTGATAAAATGCGAACATGGGGCTGTACACCCGGTGAAACGAACTTTACCGCATTATCCAGCACATTGACAATGCATTGCGTTAACGAAGCTTCATTGCCCACCAAACGTTGCAGCGGCGAAATGATCGAGATCTGCGCGTTGGGCTGCTGAAACTCCGAGCGATCCAGAATGATGCCGCGTATCAACTGCTCCACATCCAGCCTCTGCATCACCATGTTCTGATTACTTAGCCGCGTAAAGGCCAGCAAATCCAGAACCATGCGGTCCATACGTTTTGCGGCTCCAATCACCTTGCCCAGCATCTCGCTGCCTTCCGGTTCAATCTTTCCGCCGTAGTCTTCCATCACGATTTCCAGGTAGCTCTGGATCGCCCGCAATGGAGCACGCAGGTCATGAGAGAGACTGTAAGAAAAGGCTTCCAGCTCCTGGATGCTCTTATGCAACTGTGAAGTGCGTTCGGCGATGCGGACTTCCAGGTTAACGGCGTGCGAAGTAAGCTGCGCCTGCGCTTCTCTCAGTTCGTTCTCCACACGCTTGCGATCGGTAATGTCGCGTGCGATTTTGGATGCGCCAATGACAAAGCCGTCGCGGTCTTTAATCGGCGAGACGGTTAGTGAAACTTCCACGCGATGTCCGTCTTTCGCAATACGGACCGTTTCAAAGTGTTCAATACGCTCGCCATTGCGCAGACGCCCGAGGATAGCGGCTTCTTCCTCCTGCAGCTCCTGCGGGATAAGGGTGAGGATCGACTTTCCCACGATCTCCTTTTCCGTATAACCGAAAATGCGTTCCGCGCCTTCGTTCCAGTTGGTGATCTTGCCAAATAGATTCTTGCCGATGATAGCGTCATCCGAGCCGTGGACAATGGCCGCAAGGCGCTGGGCAGAGCGTTCCGCCGCGCGCCGCTCGGTTGCGTCGCGAAACACCACTACTTCGCCAATAGGATCTCCGTTGGTTTCGCGGATGGGTGCCACGCTGATTTCAACGGGCCATTGCGTGCCGTCCTGCGAAACAAGAAGGGCGTGCGGCTGAGCGTGTTTGTCAATGAGAAGAGAATGGCCGTTGAGGTGCGCGGTCTCCACCGGCTTCTGAAAGGGCTCCCAGGTTAGTTCATCGACAATCGTCAGGCACTGGCTCAGCGGCATGCCGCGCGCTGAGTCATGGCTCCAGCCAGTCATGTGCTCAGCCGGCGGATTCATGAAAGTAATTCTTCCGGCCTCATCTGTCGCGATGACGGCATCTGCAATGCTGGTAAGTGTAACGCGGAATCGGGCTTCGCTGCGGCGCATGCGGTCAGTCATCTCCAGTTGAGCTGTGATGTCCCGTGCTACTTTACTGGCGCCGATGATGGTGCCATCGAGGTCGCGAATGGGGGAAATTGTAAGTGAAACGTGGATAAGGCGCCCATCTTTGGCGCGTCTTATCGTCTCCAGGTGGTCAACGGACTCCCCGTGTTTTACTTTTTCGAGAATCTGCGGGGCTTCGCACAGGCGGCTAACGGGTATCAGAATCTCGATGGGTTGACCAATGGCCTCCACTGAAGTATACCCGAACAGGCGTTCCGCACCGCGATTCCAACTGGTAATAATGCCCTCAAGATTCTTGCTGAGAATGGCGTCGTCGGAGGAATCAACGATGGCAGCCAGGAGCATTCTGGATTGATCTATCGATAAATTGTCGCTCATGGGCTTCTGTGGAAAGGAATACTAGCATCAGCGGCAGATTGGGCGCGAGTATTTATCTGTTTAAGTGTCTGGCATTTACCACACTTCAGGTCCCCATATCACCAAAGCCGGTCGGCATGGCGAGATCCTGGATGCGGAATGGCTCACCTTACCTGTTTGGTATAAGGTTGTCCTCCAATATTGAGTGACAGACAAGGTGTGGTCGACTGTGAATTTAACGCGGAGTCCCTGGAGCGGCGCTTGAATCGATCGCCGTTTATGCTTGCATGGTGTTTCTTTTGGCGATACAACGTGTCGCATGGATGAACGAATGGTGGGCGAAAACATTCGCGCCCTGCGCATGGCCGCAAGGGTCAGTCTGACAGAAGCAGCGAAGCGCGCAGGTCTGACCAAGAGCACCCTTTCGAAGATCGAGACGGGCCAGATATCATCGCCCATATCCACTCTGGTAGCCGTGGCGTCCGCGCTGGGGGTGCGGCTGGCGGATTTCTTCCGCGAAGCTGTGCCGGAGATGCGATATGTCCTGACCCGTTCGGGGCATGGCAAGGCGATCGTTCGTGATGGCACGAACCTTGGTTACAGCTACGAAGCGCTGGCCGTGGACTTTCCCAACAAGCCTGCCGAGCCGTTTCTTATCACTGTATCGCCCGGGGACAAAGCGGGGACTTTCCGCCACGGGGGACACGAGTTTGTCTACGTGCTCTCCGGGCATGTGGAGTTCACTGTGGGAGATGAAAAGCTGACCCTGCACCCGGGCGATTCCCTGTATTTCGATCCCATGCAAGTCCATGCCCTTAAGCCGCTGCACGATATGCCCGCGCAATTTCTGTGTCTCTTTATCGAGTCTCTTAAATCCGATCAGTAGTGCCCCATGAATGAACCTGTTCTTCAGTCACCGCGCCTTCTCTGGCAGCCTAGTCCGCAGAATATTGCTGACAGCAATCTGAGCCGTTATCTTGCCTGGCTGAAGGCCGAGCGAGGCCTGGAGTTTGCCCCTCTGGATTACCCGGCGTTGTGGAGCTGGTCCGTAAATGAGCCCGGTGCATTCTGGGAATCCATCGCCGCGTTCTTCCAAGTGCGGTTTAACTCTGATGCGGAGATCCCGCTGAAATCCCTGGAAATGCCAGGCGCAAAGTGGTTTGAAGGCGCTACGCTGAATTATGCGGAGCATGCGCTGAATTCACGGAATTCAGTTTCTCCACAGGAAACAGCTATCATTTTCGAAACTGAGGCATCTCCGGGCAATGCGGCGAGAATAGAGAAGATTTCACGCGAAGAGTTGCGGAGTCGCGTGGCGCTTGTTGCTGCCCAACTGCGGGCGATGGGGGTGAGGAAAGGGGACTGTGTTGCGGGATATCTTTCGAATACGCCAGAAACGGTGATTGCGTTCCTGGCGTCGGTGTCGCTTGGGGCTGTCTGGTCCAACTGTGCTGTGGAGATGACAAGCCGAAGCGTGCTGGATCGCCTGACGCAGATTGAGCCGAAGGTGCTCTTCGGGCTGTGCGGCTATATATACGGAGGCAAAAAGCACGCGCGTGCCCAGATGGTGCAGGAAATAGCGGCCGGCCTGCCATCTCTGCGCCATGTAGTGGTGATTGGGGATGCGGATGGAAAGGCCGATGTGGCGGTGAGCCCTGATGTCACTTTGCATGAATGGAACTCTCTTGTTGAGCTTTCGACGGGCGACGCGGTTCCCGAGCTGAAATTTGAGCCGGTAGCATTCGATCATCCTTTGTGGATTCTCTACTCATCCGGCACGACCGGCAGGCCCAAGGCGATTGTGCATGGCCATGGCGGCATCATGCTGGAGCATCTGAAGACGCTCTCGCTTCATCTGGATATTCGGGCGGGAGATCACTTCTTCTGGTACACCACATCGGGGTGGATGATGTGGAACTTCCTGGTCTCCGGATTGCTGCTGTCGGGTGTTGCGATTGTGCTGTATGACGGGAGCCCAAAATCCCCGGATTTCGGTATACTGTGGGATGTCGTTGAGCGCCATGGTGTGACCCTTTTCGGGGCGAGCGCACCCTATTTCCGAGCCTGCATCAAGGATGGAGTTGAGCCGGGCCGTCGATATGGACTGGAGCGGCTCCGTTGTATCGGAAGCACGGGCGCTCCACTGCCGCCGGAGGATTTTGTGTGGATCTACGAGCACGTGAAGCAGGATATTCTTCTCAGTTCGCTCAGCGGCGGCACGGACGTCTGCAGCGCTTTTGTGCTGTCCAATCCGCACCTCCCCGTCTATTCGGGCAAGCTGCAGTGCCTGGGGCTGGGGGCCAAAATAGAGGCGTGGGATGACAGGGCACAGCCCGTCTATGGCGAGATGGGCGAACTGGTGCTGACTGTGCCGTATCCCACCATGCCGCTTTTTCTATGGGGCGACGAGGATGGAAGCCGGATGCGCTCCAGCTACTTCGAGAAATTTCCTGGCATATGGAGCCACGGGGACTGGATTGAGATCGATCCGCCGGCGCATCCCGGTGAGCCTGCGGCAGGGCCCTGCGTCATACATGGCCGCTCAGATGCCACGCTAAATCGCGGCGGAGTTCGCATGGGCACTGTGGAATTCTACAGCGTAGTTGAAGCGCTGCCGGAAGTCGCTGAAGCGCTCGTGATCGACACCGGCGGTCTTGGTCGTGAGGACAAGCTCCTGCTCTTCGTAGTGCTGCAACCGGGCGTGGTGTGGAGTGAGACCTTGAGCCGCCAGATCGCTCTGCATCTGCGCAATGAAGTTTCGCCGCGGCACGTTCCGGACGCCATTTATCCGGTTGCGGAAATTCCTCGCACACTGAATGGCAAGAAGCTGGAAGTGCCCATCAAGCGCATTCTCGCGGGAACAGCCGTGGAAAAGGTTGTGCATCCCGGTGCGATGGCCAATCCGGACTCGCTGGAGCCATTTCTTCGGCTTGCTAAGGAGCTGAACAGTTCCAAACCCGTTTCCGCGCCTGCTTAGGGGCTGTCTGGAAGTAAGTGTCACAATATGGCGCAGAATTTTTGATTGGCGGCAAGGCGCGAGGAAGGAGCATACCCGCAGTGGTCTGTAACTGACGAGCAACGGCGCCGCCGATCAAAAAGGCAAGCCAGGTTGTGACACTTAATTTCAGACAGGCCCTTAGGTCTTTGCCACCTGGATCATTGCCACATACTTGAGAATCTTTCCGTTTTTGTAATTCCAACATCTTATGAGTGAAGTTTTTATCCTGTCTGCGGCGCGTACTCCGATTGGTCGACTGGGTGGCGCCTTGAGCACCATTCCGGCGCACCAGCTTGGCCACACTGCTATTGCTGAAGCACTGGCGCGCGCGGAAGTGCAACCGGGCGACGTTTCCGAAGTGATTATGGGGCAGGTGCTCACGGCCGGTGCCGGGCAAAATCCGGCGCGTCAGGCGGCGGTGGCGGCAGGTATTCCGTATCACGTGCCGGCGATGGGGATTAACCAGCTGTGCGGCTCGGGATTGCGGGCGGTCGCCATGGGTTTTGAAGCGTTGCGGAACGATTCAGATTCAACGGTTATCGTTGCGGGTGGTCAGGAGAATATGAGTCTGGCACCGCACTGCATAGCAGCCCGCGCGGGACTTCGCCTGGGCGATTCCACTCTCACGGATACCGTGCTGCGAGATGGCCTCATTGATGCGTTTCATGGCTATCACATGGGGCAGACCGCCGAGAATATTGTTGAGCGCTGGAAGATCAGTCGCGAGGAGCAGGACGTGTTTGCTTTCAGCTCGCAACAGAAGGCCGCAGCCGCGCAAGCGGCCGGACGATTTGCGGAAGAGATCGTGCCGGTAAAAGTTCGAGGCCGCAAAGGCGATACGGTTGTACGGAATGATGAAGATATTCGATCCGATTCGACAGCGGAGCTTCTCGCGAGGCTTCGCCCGGCATTCAAGTCCGAAGGCGGAACGGTAACGGCGGGCAATGCCAGCGGCATCAATGACGGTGCAGCCGCGCTTGTGCTGGTCAAAGGAGACTCACTGGCTGGGCGCGGCATCAGGCCGCTGGCCCGCATCGTATCCTGGGCAACGACGGGCGTGGATCCTGCCATTATGGGGATCGGGCCGGTTTCAGCGAGTCAGCTTGCCCTTAAAAGGGCTGGCTGGAAGCTGGAAGATGTTGATCTTATCGAAGCGAATGAGGCATTCGCAGCTCAAAGCTGCGCAGTGGGCCGCGAGCTGGGCTGGGATGCTGCGCGGGTAAATGTGAATGGCGGGGCCATCGCGCTGGGGCATCCCATCGGCGCGTCTGGCGCGCGCATTCTTGTCACCTTACTTTACGAAATGCGGCGGCGCGAGGCACGCCGCGGTCTGGCCACGCTCTGCATCGGCGGCGGTATGGGCATCGCGATGTGTGTGGAGCGCCAGGCCGCGTAACGCGCAAGCATTGGCACTACAATTCGGCCAACATCAATAAATTTATGGATAAGCCACTTGCTGGAAAAACGGCGCTGGTAACCGGCTCCACCAGCGGACTGGGTCGGGAGATTGCTGAGCACCTTGCCGCTGCGGGCTGTGCCGTGGCGCTCAATGGGTTTGGCTCCGCGTCGGATATCGAGACGCTGCGGGCAGATACTAGTGCGAAACATGGCGTGGAGGTGATCTATCACGCGGCGGATCTGACCAAACCTCTGGAGATCGTCGATCTTGTGCGATATACGACTGAAAAGCTTGGCAGCATCGATATTCTGGTCAACAACGCGGGGATGCAGTGCGTTTCACCACTGGAGTCTTTTCCCGACGCTAAATGGGACCAGATTATCGCGCTGAATTTATCCGCGCCATTCCATACCACAAAGGCCGTGCTCAGCGGCATGCGCGCTCGGAAATGGGGTCGCATCATCAATATTGCGTCCGTTCACGGCTTGGTGGCTTCTCCCTTCAAATCGGCGTATGTTTCGGCAAAGCACGGCCTGCTTGGTCTGACAAAAGTAACCGCACTGGAGACTGCCCGGGATGGCATTACTTGCAATGCTATTTGCCCCGGCTACATACATACGGCAATTGTGGAAGGACAGATTGATGAACAATCGCGCGCGACAGGTATTCCACGCGAAAAGGTTATAGAGGAAGTTATCCTGGTGAAGCATCCCAACAAAGAATTTATCGGGGCCAGTCAGATCGCCGCATACCTGATGTTGCTGTGTTCGGATGCTGGTTCTACCACTACGGGCGCTTCTATAACAATAGACGGAGGATGGACCGCCACCTGATTTCATTAAGTATTCATGAACAATATCAACCAGAAGATACAATCTCTCCTCAACCAGATAGTAGAGGAAGATGCGGAGCGCGGGCTGCAGGTTGCCGCCTACCACAGAGGTGAGCTAATCGTTGATGCCGCAGCCGGTACGATGGATGCAGCTACGGGGCGGCCGGTTACCAGCAGCACGCTGTTCCCTGTGTTCTCGACGACCAAGGGCTTCGCCGCAACACTCACCCACATCCTGGTGGAGCGCGGCAAGGTGGCTTACGAAACGCGTCTCGCAGACGTCTGGCCGGAATTTGCGGCTCATGGTAAAGGTAAAGTGACGCTGCAGCATGCGCTGAATCACACTGCGGGTGTGCCGCTGATGCCTCTTGCGACCACTCATAGGGATCTGGCCAGCTGGGATAAAATGTGCGCACTCATCGCGGATCTGACGCCGGTGTCTCCCGCGGGGATGCAACATCAGTACCACGCCATTACCTACAGCTGGACAGTTGGTGAAGTTTTGCGCCGCGTCGATGGCCGGTCGTTTCAGCAAATGCTGCACGAGGAAATCAATGTGCCGCTGGGCACCTCCAGAGAGATTTATGTAGGAATATCCGACGATGCGGAACCCCGGGTGGCAACCTTGGAAGCAGGCCCGGCCGATCCCAGTGCGCCGCCACCAGACTTCACAACGCCCCAGGCGATCCCTCCGCTGGTGCTGCCTCTGCATGACTGGATGAATCGTGCCGACGCACGCCGTGCTTGCATCCCCGCATCCACCGGCATTATGTCCGCACGGGCAATTGCACGGCATTACGCTTCGCTGCTTCCTGGTGGTGTTGATGGAGTGGAACTGCTTTCGCCCGAACGCGTCCGAATTGCCACAGAGCAACAATATCCTGGTAACTATAAGCCGGAGGATCCTCTTCCTCCGCATCGGTTAGGCTACGGAGCGGGAAGCGGTTTTGCCCCCACAACATTCGGTCATGGTGGCGCGGGCGGATCGTCTGGCTTTGCAGATCCTGTTTCGGGGATTGCCTTTGCGTTTACGCGCAACCGGTTTGTGAGCGGGGAAACGTTGCCGCGAATATTCGAAGCTCTACATCAGGCGCTTGGGAGCTGAGGCGCTTCAGGCTGCCAGCGCGACGTGTATAACCCCATACGTCGCGCGGGAGTGAGACGAAGCTCTGGTTATCGCCAGAGCTGCTTGAGGATTTCAGGATCGGGATTGAGCTTTTGCAGGATCTCGACTGTACGAATACGTTTGCGATCGATTTCCGTTACGCGATTGCGCCGGGTTACGTCGTTGGGGAACGAGGAGACATAGGCGGCAGCCTGGCGCATTGCGGGGACTTCGCTGTGAAGAGTGTCCATGTTCTCGATGGAAGCGATGATCGACTTTACGGAAAAGAGAAGTTCTTCACAGTCTGGAGAGATGATCTTGGCGCGCGCCTGCAGGCCGTTTTCCGCACGTGAGTATTCGGAAGCGGGGAAGTGATAAGTGGGGCCAGGAGGCAGGGGGCTGTAGATTTGCAGCAGAGGCCGGGCGACTTCAAAGATCTGTTCGATGGAGGTGCGGCGGGTAAGCGTTTTGGGGGCGGTGCCGCTGGCCAGATCGAGCAGATATTTGGCCGATAAATGGTTCGAGGCCAACTGCACGATTTCTTTTAGCTTAGTCACCGCGTTTACTTTGGCCAGATTGGAGGGAGTTGTATTTCCATCCAGCTCTTTTACCAGTGCGCTGTATTGATCAATCGCCTTTTGAAGACTGGGAGCACGATCCTTTCGGGCAATTGCCAGCGCTTCATCCACATTGGCTACCGCAAAGACCTGAGTGCGGAGCAGGGGCAATACAGAGCTGAGCAGCACTGCATCAGAGATCTCTGCCTCATTGGCTTTTGGCACGGCCAGGATAGTGCAGGCTTTGTCGGCGGCACCGTTGATTTTGGAAGTCATCCAGTTGGCGCGTTCCGTGGCGCCCTGAGAGGTGAGATCGCCAGTGACGGCGAAGCCGGGATCCAGTTCCACGTCTTCCAGTACAGAAACGATGCCAAGTGTCAGTGCCATGGCCGCGGCGTTCGGCAACTTCGCGTTCTCGGCCGGCATGGTGACAGTCACCTTTGCTTTGACGCGAGATGCGAGGGAACGCGTGTTAACGTAGTAACGCGCAATATCCGATGCGATCTGTGCATCTTCGGAAGCAGTGGCCGGCAGAATGAATTGTGTTTCAGCTTCCGCGGCTGTAGCAGTGACGGTTATCTCGGTGGTGCTGGCGGTCTGGGCTCCGGTTGCGGAGTCTTGCACTACCAGGGTCTTGATCACTGCCTTTTCCCGCTTCAGCGGAGCCGGGCCAGAAGTAGTTGCAGTATCAGGATGCGTAGCGGGACTGGTTGCCGTGGCGGCTGCAGCAGGCGGTACGATAGCAGCCCAGTCCGGCTTCGTAGTGGCGCTTTCTGCAAAGAACACGGCGTCTTCGTTAGAAGGGTCGACCATCGCCGCCATATCAATGAGATACACGGCAAGCTTGCCGCTGTTTTCATCGCCGGCGTTCTTCAGGGATTTAATTGCAAATATGAGCTGTTTGGCAAACGCCTGAGGTGAGAATTTGGGATCGTTAAGAGTGGTTGCCGCACCACGGCGAAGCTGGCCGTTCGTGATGATCGCGTTGCGATTGCGGGGATCCAGTCGTAGCGCAATGCCCAGGAATCGGGCAGCAGTTTCCGCATTCTTACCGCTGTTGCCGTTCATACCGCGTACATAGTCCGCCGTGGCCGTTGCCAGGGAAGAACGATCGTCTGGGGAGAGAGGCAGGGATTCCGCGTTGAAAAGTATTTTGGTTGTGTCAGGCGGATTGTAACTGGATTCGGTCGTCGCCGGGGGTGGTACAGCCTGGGCGGTTTCAGGGACAGCCTGTGGATCTGCTTTAGCTGGTTCGGCCGCAGGTGCCGCAGCATGAGTGGGCTCCGTCGAGGGCGCTGCATCCATGGATGTATCGCCATTGCTGGTTTCATCGGGATTAACAGTGGGAGGAGGCGTCAGATTTTCAGCTACATCAGAGCGATCCCGATATACCGGGGGAGCAGGCGCGGGTTTAGGTTTAGCTTTATCCTCCGCAATCTTGCGCTCGCGTTCCTTGCGTTTGTTCTCCGCTTCGTCATCGGTCTGCGGTTTCACCGGCTTACTGACAGTACTTTCGCCGGAATCCAGACTAATAGGACGAATATTTACTTCGGCGGAGCCAAGACGATCCTGACGCGCTTTAACAATATAAAGCGCGAGCGCAACCACTGCTACAACGGCGATAAGGTACCCTGCTTTCACAGTAATGATATTGTTGGTTGCGGCTTGTGGATGCAAGCAGGTAATGAGGAGATTTCGTATGTCCGGCTAAAATGATAAAACGTTTATTCCCGATTGTCACGGAAATGGAGTTCAAACACTTCCTGGCGCCAAAATGAAAAACGAAGAGCAGCCTGAACACCAAAGTCCAGACTGCTCTTGAACTGACAAGTGCCGATCGGTCGCCCAGCTTAAGGCTTTGCTTCCGGCTTATCCTGAACGGTTACCCGGAACTCGTCCGAATTGCAGCGGATTTCCGGCACGTACATGGCATGGCCCATTGTCGGCAGTCCATGGAATACGCCCGGGGTTTCCGCGCGCAGCTCGTACGTAATCTGGTGCTTGCCGTTGGGAAGCGCCGTGATGAAGAACGCTACATGCTGGTCGCGCAGCTCCTGATAGATCCAGGTGCTGGGGCCCTGGAACTTGCCGTCGCCGGTATCCTGGCGGGCATAGGCGGGCTCGCCGCTCTTTACCTGTACAGCTTCAAATCCCGCGGGCTTCTTGTCTTCGAAGACCAGGTATTCGTAGTCGTTCTTGGCTTCCAGCGTCAGCTTAACAATGATCTTGTCGCCGCTGACAACCTTGTCGCCATCTTTCAGCTCAACCTGTTTGGTCGTGATACCCTGTATCAGCTTCGGCACAGAGGTTTCGCGGAAGTATTCGCGCTTCACATAAACCTCATTGCCTGCTGCGGTGATGGGCTCTTCCTTGGTGAAGTACTTCAGGTATGCGCTGGCGTAAAGGCGGCCTTTGCCGGTTACTTTCACTGTTACCTTGTTGTCGCCTGTCTTCAGTTTGGATTCGGGGATGTTGATGGGCAGGGTGCCGAGCGATTCGGCTTTGCCAATCTTTACTGTCTCCGCAACCTCTCCGTTGACAAGTACTTCCACGTTGATTTCCGTCTCGCCTTCCTTCGTTGCGCGGATGTAATCCAGCATGCTGAGGATGGTGATGGCCGTGTCTTTCGTGTTTTTCCACTGAGCGCCGCGGCGGTTGTTGATCAGCCAGCGTGCGGCCTGATCCACGCGCTTGTTCTGGGGATCGATTGCCAGCATGGCGCGCAGGGCCATGGAGGTTGCCTCTATCGAGCCATCACGCCAGCGGTAGTTCATACCGGCTTCACCCCAGAAGCATGTGACGGGCATGGTGGCGGAACCCGCTTTGCCGATGAGCTCCGATTCAGCTTTTACTTCCTGCACACCGTTCTCCAGGTTCTCGATCAGGATTTTGGCCCAATTGTTGTACAGACCGCCGGCAGGCGGGCGTTTTTCCCACAGTGCCAGGGCAAGCAGACTGCGTGTGTAGGCGCTGAGATCCTGACGGTTCTCATAGGCCAGCTTGGCGGCGCGCTCACACTTGGGCTCCCAGGTGGAGCTGCCGAGGGAGATGGCGTAGAGCAGCCAGGCTGCGTTATCGGGATCGTTCTTGTATTGTACCAGACGGTTCTTCAGGTACTCTGCACCGCGGCTGATCATGCCTTCCGGTACTTCTACGCCGGCTCTCTTGGCGAGGGCCATACCTTGTACGACGTAAGCGGTCATGTAGTCGTTGGTCGTGTCGTCCTTCCACCAGCCCCAGCCGCCGTCACCGTGCTGAAAGTCTGCCAGGCGGGCCAGACCTTTTGCGGTCATTTCGTTGAGTCTGGAGAGGTCGCCCTTCTTCATCTTCAGCGCTTTGGCGCTGCCGGCTTCCATGCCGCCGAAGAGACGGCCCGCGACGAACTCCGGCTCCAAGTTCAGATCTTTAAGCGTTTTGGCTGCCACACAGGCAGGCAGGAAGCGGCTCATCGTCTGCTCCACGCAACCGTATGGGTAGTCGGCCAGATAGGGCAGGGCATCCAGGCAGGTGCTGGCCAGACTGGGCGTCAGGATGAAGTCCAGTTTGGTGGTGCCAGGATTGCGCTTTTCGGGGACGTTGAGTGCGAACTCCGCCTGAGCCGTTGCGGGCAGGCCATCGCCGCCAACGCTCAGTACGAAGGAACGCGCGATGAACTTCTCGATACCATGCTCGACGATGGGGAGAGGCAGACGCATGCCGTCGGAGCCTTCAGGGCTGGTACCGCTGGCGGTGATCTCGGCCGTGCCGCCGGGCAGTTTGGCTTCGAATTCCGCTTCAATACGACCCTGAACGCGTGGTTGTACCGTCAGCGTTCCGGGCGCTGCCTTAATGCTTTCGAGGTTCTTCGCGTCAATTTTGGTCTTCACCGTAACGGGCTTATCCGTTTCGTTGTTGATGACCGAAGTGATGGTGAACTTGTCGCCTTCCACCACAAAGCGGGGTGTCTGAAGGCGGACCATGAGAGGCTGTGCTGTCCTGACCACACTGTCGCCGAAGCCGAACTGACTTTCCTTTGTTACACCGCGGGCAACGGCTTTCCACTCTGTGAGGGACTCGGGATAGGAGACTTCCATGCGTGCTTTACCATCAGCGTCGGTCTTGACAGACGCATCCCAGAAGGCGGAGACGCGGAAGTCGGAGCGAACGGTGAGTGGCTGATCGGGCAGCGGTTCTGCACCATCTTCGGAATCAGACTTGGAGTCTTTGTCTCTTTGCTTAGCCTTATTCATGGTGGAGGGCTTTTTAGGCATCGCCGTACGCATGTGGGCACCGCTACCGGGCGCGGCGGCATCCTGAGCCATTCCTTCAGCAGCAGGTGCGGCAGATGCCATGGGAGCGGGAGTGGTAGGGGATATTGGTGCGCCATCAAAAAGTACGGCCTCATTTTTGTTTGCAGACATTCCACCCATAGCCGTACTTCCACGGTTGGCCCTGTAATCATGGCCAATATTCTTCCCTTCCGGTTCCCATGATCCACCCTTTGCCTGCTCATTGTCGCCCAGCTCCATGATCGTTACGTCCTCTTCCTTTGCGGGCTTTTCGATCATGACGATTCCGCGGTTCTGAAGAGAGCTGACACTGCGGGTGTAGAAGGAGCGCTTTTCTCCATAGAAATGCTGGCGAATGTCGCCGGCCAGATCCTGCTGGATGTAGTAGATGGCTGCATCCACCACGCCCAGCGAAACCTCGGCCTGCACGGGCTTGCCGTCGCGGTCCGTCACGCGCACTGTCCAGGCGCTTTTGTCGCCGGGGCGCAGTTCGGTTTTCTCGGGCGTAAGCGCGAAGTTGAGGAAGTGCTCGCTGGGCGGCACCACGATTTCTTCCTGCGCATAGTCCATGCGGCCGTCGCGAATGGCGAAAGCAGAGAGCATGGCATTCGGCTGGTGAGCTTCCGTAACTGGCACTTCGACCAGTTTCGCCATACCGTCCATGCGCACAAGCTGGTAGCTCAGCAGATCGGTTCCGTGCACCGAAAGGACAGCTGCACCGCCGCTGCGGGGGGCCATTACAATCAGCCGTGCGGTTTCACCGACGCGATACGTTACTTTATCAGGGATTATCTGCAGATTGCCAATAGTGTAGCCCAGGCTGCGGGTTGCCTTGTTGGCGGCAAAGAACGTGGCTTCGCCTTTGGCGCGCTCGGTGAGTTGTTCATCACCGGTGGCGCTGACCTTCTTATCAAAGGCAGGGCTGACAACGCTGACCGTGTAGTATCCTTCTTCCGCAACAGGCAGTGTTACCTTAAAGGATCCTTCCTTATCTGTAGAAATATCCCGCGTTTCGATCTGCTTCGTCTCATAGCCATTGAAGACAGTGCGTAAGATGGTGCCGGCCTTGTCCTTGGCAACTTTACGCACAAAGCGTTTCCGCTCCAGGGTAAGTGTGCCTTTCATTTCCACCGGCTTGCCATTGGCGTCAACTGCTTTGCCTTCAACAGTAGCCGTAGCACCGGGCTCATAGATCTGGGAGTTCGGCTTTATATGGATAAAGAAGGGCGAGGAGCTTACTTTCAGTGATCCACTGCCGGTCACCATACGACGGCTGGCATCCGTAGCCCGGATGGCGAAGCTATATTCCATAGCGCCATTAATCGAGGCAGGGGTGTCGTATTCGATATACGCGACGCCTTTATCATCTGTCTTTACATTGCCGCGCTTGATGATGTTCTGGCCGTGGTTGTTGTAGTCACGATAGTAGCGCATCCAGGGATTGGAGGACTGAATGTCCCGATAGAACCAGGGATAGGGTTCGGGCCAGGGATTATCGCCGTAGTAATAGTTCTGGCTGATGTCGTACTCGATATCACCATTCGCGACCACACCGCCTGAGTAATAGGTCACCTTAACCTCCGCGCGGATACGATCGCCGGGGCGGAAGATGACGGGACGGCCATCCTTCTCCGGCACTTTTACTTCTACGCGAAACTCCGGCAGCTTGAATTCTTCAATACGGAAGAGTTCCGAGGACTGATTGAACGTATTGCCATTCCTGTCCTTCTGCGCTTCCAGATTAACCATGTAGGCACCGAGAGGAGTCTCTTTCGGCAGCGCGAAGCTATCCGTAAGGCTGCCGAACTCGTTGAGATCGTAGCTCTTCTCCAGCACCTTCTCGCCCTGTGGGTTGCGGACAACGACCTTCATTGCCTTATTGGGCGTTGTCTTGTAAGTGGTGCCGTCATGCTCGCGGTAAATGACGCGGAACTTTACGGTATCGCCCGGCTTATAGGCGGGGCTGTCCGTATAGATGTAAGCTTTGGCATCCAGGTAGGCTCTGTTGTTATAGTAGCCGCCAACAGTGGCCACTGAAGGCTCTTCATCCGCCACCGCTACCACCAGCATATTCTGCAGGCTCTCCTTGGACGGATTGAACTTGGGATAAGTCAGTTCAACAAGACCGTCTTTATTCGTGGTGCCTGTTGTTGTCTTGGCTCTGGGATTTTCATAGTCCCAGTTTCCCATGTAATTCTGTACGGAATACAGGCTGTGCATGGTAACCGCTGAGTTTGCTTTGGGCAGACCGGTAGTGGCATCCGATACATAGGCAACCAGCTTCTCGTTACCCTGCACTACGGATACTGACGTATTGGAGACAAAGACGATTGTGCCGTCGGTGGCGCCATCAGCGCGCGCTTCCAGCCAGTAGGCACCGGCGGGCAGGGGATCAGACGTCAGCGTCTCGCTGGTGGGGCTGTGTTTGGTCAGCGGTTTGACTTCATGCGACCATGCGCGAACTTCTGCGCCAATACCAGGCGGGCGGTATTCCTTCTTGTTGGAAGGATCGCGCGACATTTTGTTTTCGGCGTTGTCTGCGGCTGCAGCTACGTAATCCAGTTTGAACATCTTGAAATCCAGCTTCGTAACATTGCGCGTATAGAAACTGTACTGAATGAGCGAGCCGGGCTTGAACGCAGAACCAATGCTAAGATTAATGCGAGGATTGGATATTTCCTTAATCGCTTCCTTGGCCTGTTCGTAAAACTGTGAATCGCTGGCACTGAACTCAGATACCAGACGCTGATAGTACTTTAATGCAGTAACAAAGTCGGGTCGCGTGGTATACTGGCCGGGACCGTATTCATAGAGCTCGCCGGCATTCTGATAGTACTGAGCGATGGCGATGAGGAGATCATCATTCCAGCCGCTCTTTTTACCGAGCGCCAGGGCGGGTTCCAGTGATTCCAGCAGACGCTTGCGCAGGGCAGGGGTATTTGCGTTACTGCGCATCAGCGAAACGACGTACGTGTAGTGAGCTGCGGCAACGTCTTCCGGAGACTGATTCGTCTTGAAGTCGAACTTTTCCGTCGCCAGCCGGACTGCTGTCTCAGCGCTGGGCGTTTCCCACTGAATGCCGCGAATCTGAAAGTCATCGCGTTTGGTGCGCAGTGGCTTGAAGTAGAGGCGCAGCCATGCCACGCGAGCTTCTTCGCCCAGTTCCTGCTCAGCCCACCATGCACGCGCGGTGAAGAAGTGGTTATAGGCCTGGCCATTCATGTAGCCGTAGCTATAAACGCTCTGCATGTAGTAGTCGCCCAGCGATTCATTGGCGAGAGCCGCCCATACGTCCATATTGGAGCCCACCGGAGTAGGCAGGGGAATCGGACGTGGCGGTACGGGACGACGACCTCTGGACATTGGGGCAGGGGCTGAACCCGGCTTTACTGTGACCGTGGAGGCTGGTGCCACGGACGGCGGTTCATCTTCCACGGACTGAACTCCAGTCGTCAGGAGGATAAGAGCTGAAATGGCCTGTTGCTGCTGGGTCTGTTGATTGGCGCTAACGTTTTTGCCGATGGCGCGAAGACGGGCGTCATTGACCCGGTAAGTGAGTTCGCGCCAGCGGTCAGTCTGCTTGCGGGGCTTTTCTTCATTAAGGACCTTCGACCAGAGATCGGCGGCCTGGGAGTAGGATTTCTCGCTGTAATATTTGCCAGCTTTCACTTCGTCTTCAGATGGAGCGGCTGTTGGAGAACTATTTCCAGCCTCTGCCGCTATGGAGAGGGAGGAGGAAAGTGGAGAGACAAGAAGCAACGCCGTAATGGCAATCGCCCCGACCAGAATTGCTAGTGCCGCGTACCATCGCGGTGAGCGCGACAGCCGCGCCAGGGTTAGGGTTGAGAACTTCATGTTGTTAATCCTAAGCTTAGATAGCAGGATGAGTTGTCATAAGCTCGCCAAAAATTTGTCAAAAAGTTGTAAAAGCGCTGACGTGAGGAATTTATAAAACGAGGATGTGACGCTTTTATTAAAAGATATTGCACAAAAAATTGGGGCTGTTTTGCGTTATGTTAAGAGACGTAGACATAGAACGGCAATATACAGAGCTAATTCTTTGGAGAAGGCGAGCTCACTGCCTCCCAGCTTAACCCAAACCGCAGCAAATACTTGCGAAGTCGGTCCGCATCATTGGGCTGAGAACGCTTTTGACGGGACACTGCAAAGAGAGCCCGCCCGGCATCGGATATCGTGCGGCTGCGACGGCATACCGAGATAACATGCTCCAGCTGAGCCAGATCGAAGGAATCCAGATCCGTGACATTGAGGCCGGACAGTTCTGCGGGGAGCGGAGGAGGGGATGGCTGCAGTGGGGCTCGAACTGAGTTCACTACAGGATCGGCCGCGCCTCTGAATTCCAGAGCGGAATTCCCGGCTTCCTCGCACTCCGCAAGGGGAATTGTTGCTGCGATGGCCTTTCCAACAGCCGTGCGCCATTTGGCCCGCAGACGATCGATTTCCTGCTTCACGACCTCCAGGGTGATTCGCCCGGAATTGGAGAATGTGGCCATGCGGACCACGCTGGCGTTGAGATCCCGGAAGTTGGCGCTCCAGAGCGCTTCTGGTCTGGCGGCGAATTCCAGGTAATAGTCGCGAGCTTCGCGGTTAAACGTGACGCGATCGCCGCCATTGCGAGCCAGCTTTTCCAGTTCGAAATCCAGGTTCGGTTCGATATCTTCCACACGCTCTCGCAGGCCTGGAAGGTGGAACGTCCACAGATCGATACGTGCCAGAAGATCTTCGCGGAAGCGGCCGGCCAGAACATCGCGCTGCAGATCGCGATTCGTGCCAGCGATGAGCTGGAAAGAGCTGTGCACTTCTTTATCCGCACCAAGAGGGAGGAAGAGGTGCTCCTCCAGTGCGCGCAGCAGCATAGCCTGCTCATCGCAGCCCAGTTCGCCGATCTCATCCAGGAAAAGCAGGCCGCCATCGGCAGCTTTCAGCAGTCCGGGACGATCGCGCATAGCGCCTGTGAACGAGCCTTTGGTGTGGCCAAAGAGGGTGGACATCGCTGAGTCGCCCCGGATTGTCGCGCAGTTCACCTCCACGAAGGCACCGGTTACCTGGCGGCGCTGCTTCTTCAACTCGTATACGCGACGTGCCAGGTGAGATTTACCCGCCCCTGTCGGCCCCATCAGCAGTACGGGCTCCCTGGAGGCGATGGCGACGCGCTCAATCTGCTCGATCAGGGTGTTGAACGCCGCGTTGCGGGTGGAAATACCGCTCTTGAGGAACGATACGCTTTCCGCTTTCTCCTGGTGAAAGCGTGTGGCCAGCCGATCGTATCGCGACAAATCCAGATCAATGAGCGACCAGGTACCAATGGGATCCGTGCCACGGGGGCTCGGGCCAGTCTGCAGCAGGACACCGGGGATGTAGCGCGCCTCAGTCAGAAGAAAGAGGCAGATCTGCGCGACGTGTGTGCCGGTGGTGATATGCACCGCGTATTCTTCTGTTTCCGGACTGAAGGCATAGCCCCGCGCAAAATCATGGAGCGCCCCGTAGACTTCCTCGAAATCCCACGGGTTATCGAACTCCACATAGTGGCTGCGCACGGTGGTTTCCGGCGAAACGGTACGGATATCCTGCTTAAGCACTTCCGCAAGCTTCTCGTATCGCAGCTGGTAGAGAAGCTCAAACCTTGTGACGAGCAGATCTTCATGCTGGCAGGTCGAAACGGTAGGCCGCCACTGATCCCAGCGCTGGGGGCCGAAAGCTTTGTCCAGGTTTGGCCCCAGCAGCCCGATCACGACGAGCTTTTTCTGGCGTTTGGCATGCGCTGGGTTGGCTGGCTGCCTTATCTTATCCCCGTCTCCTGCGTCAGATTTAACATGAGCTCGTGTGCTAGCCTTCATGCTCGTCATTTTATCCTTTGCGCTAGCATGTGGCGAGTCTCATTTTGGCCCCTACATGCGAGGTTTGTGGTGTGTCATTTCTAAGGCGTTGATGTTCTTACGTTTGGAAAGAAAGTGAATAACCTTTTTCGCGGTTGGCACGCTTCCTGATTATGTAGTTTGTAGATTCAAACAAAAGCTGAATGGTAAGAAGCCAAATTCGAAAGAATCCACAAACGCTTCCAGACTTTACTGAGAATCTAAACCAAACACTATCAACAACACACAGCAGACGCGAGCCTGACTTTATCTATAGAGAAATTGGATTGTAAGTTACCATCCAGGATAAATACAGGAACCTAGTCCGAAAGGAATACCACCATGGCTAACACCTCCCTCTTCAAGTCTTCCCACGGTAAGCAGATCCCCGCTGCCACTACGCGGAACGAGGCAGGCGGCGTCGCCTACGCCTTCAAGCCGGAGCACATGCTGGCGCAGTACTCTGCGACTGGTTGCCTTACCCGCACCTTCTACGCCTCCGCCGAGGCTCAGCTGGATAAGGTGCTCTCCCTGGCCAATCAGGTGGATGCCGAGTTTGTGGCCAAGACGGCCGTGTATGCCCGTGAAAGCGGCTTCATGAAGGATATTCCCGCGCTTCTGTGTGCCGTGCTTGCCTCCCGCGACGGTGAACTCCTGAAGAAGGTGTTCCCCCGCGTTATCGATAACGGCCGTATGCTGCGTAACTTCGTGCAGATCATGCGTTCCGGCCAGACTGGTCGCAAGTCCCTGGGTTCACTGCCCAAGCGCCTTGTTACCGAGTGGCTGAACACCCGCACGGATAAGGAGCTCTTCGAGGCCTCGGTGGGTAACACCCCCAGCCTTGCCGACGTGATTCGCATGGTGCACCCGCGCCCTGTCGATCCCGCCCGCGGCGCTCTTTACGGTTACCTGATCGGCCAGCCGCATAACGCGGATCTCCTGCCCCAGCAGGTGAAGGACTTCGAAGCCTACAAGGCCGGCGCCACCACGGTGTTGCCGCAGGTGCCCTTTCAGATGCTGACTGCGCTGAACCTGGGCAAGGTGGAGTGGACGGCTATTGCCAACACCGCCCCCTGGCACATGACGCGCATGAACCTGAACACGTTTGCCCGCCATGAAGTCTTCAATAAAAATGACGACATTGCGAAGAAGATCGCAATCCGACTCCGCAGCCGCGACGCGATTCAGAAGGCTCGTGTGTTCCCGTTCCAACTTCTGTCCGCGTTCCTGGCGGCATCCGCCAATAAGGAAGTGCCGAAGCGTGTGACTGAGGCGTTGCAGGACGCGATGGAAATCGCGACCGAGAACGTGCCGAAGATCGATGGCAAGGTATACGTCTTCACGGACGTCTCCGGCTCCATGAGCAGCCCGGTAACGGGTGATCGCGGAAGCGCCACCACGACCGTGCGTTGTATCGACGCCGCCGCGTTAATCACGGCCACCATCCTTCGCAAGAACCCGATGGCGGAAGTTCTGCCCTTCGGCAGCGTGGTTTGCCCGACCAACATCAACCCCCGCGACAGCATCATGACGAACGCGAAGCTCCTGGCCTCCATTGACGGTGGCGGCACGGACTGCAGCGCTCCGATGATCGAGCTGAACCGCCGCAAGGCGAAGGCGGATCTTGTCATCTACGTCTCCGACAACGAGAGCTGGATGGACAAGAACAGTGGTCGCGGAACCGGCACTATGGCGGCGTGGATGGAGTTCAAGGCTCATAACCCGAAGGCTCGACTGGTATGCATTGATCTGCAGCCCTACGCCCACACGCAGGCTGCCGAAGCGGATGACATCCTCAACATCGGTGGCTTTACGGATCAGGTCTTCACCATCATCCAGCGCTTCGCCGAGGGCAACCTCAACGGCTCGCACTGGGTGGGCGAGATCTCCAAAGTGAAGCTGGATCCCGCCTGACGCAGCAGCGCTTAGCTGATGACATTGCGCCGGGCCGGCAATATCAGTTGCCTGGCCCGGCTCAACCAGCCGACCGCTAAAATTTGAATAAGATTACACTTTTGGGAATTGTCCCGGCTCTTTGCCTGTAAATCAAGGGTCTATAAATACGCCGGAAGCTGACGAGTAGAGCATTACTACCAATTCCCACCACTTTACCACCCATGCAGAATGCCATTGTGTTTACATTACCTGCGTCTGAAAGGGCGCAAGGACTCCACGGACACAATATCAATTGTCTGCATGGGTAAGGGAAGGGAACCAAAGGAAAGAATAACGACCCCATAGGGTAATAGCGAACCTACTGAGCTTTCTACTCAGTGATCGAGTGCAACTCTCGCTGGGGTTACCCTTCATCTGTTTCCCTGCATACGATAGACTATGGCCTCATGTGGTAAGAGAAACCTTCCGAGCTGTCTACTCGGCGATACGGGTGCGATTCCCGTTGAGGTCGCCACTTTCCTGACAAAACATCTTTACACTCACCACTATCATGCTACACTATGTGTTAACTGGGCGAATGCTGGTAAGATTACATTCTCCACCAAAATATCGGGGAATTCCACTAGCTAACGTTTGTGGATCAGATCTTGCCGATTACTTGTCGCTCAGCCCTCCCTTTCCGCTGTAAGAATGTGGACTGTCAGCTCTAGTCATGCATCAGTCCGGCCGAATGCCGATGAGATTACATCTCCAAAATGCCCCATCTCATCACTCCTTGTCGGCCTTTTCTTGCAGTTTAGTTTGCCTGGGGAATGCAGATAAGAATACATTAGATTGATAATCTGACCCTGAATCTTATCGCTTCTTGTCTCCTGGCATTCAGTTTTCTTTTGTTAGTGCGTTGCATCGGCCGAATGCCGATGGGATTACATTACTGTAAATAATCGAGATCTCATTACTCAACTCGTCGGCCCCGCACACGAATATTTTCGGAATGTAAACCAGACAAGCGCGCTGGATCGCATTGCTAATGCGAATGGTCCTCTGGGCTGGGGTGCAACTCCTCTGCGTTCCTCCACTTTCTTCGTAACTATTTTCAATCTTAACAAACAAGCTTCCCCTCCACATAAGATTCCGGCGAATGCCGGTGAGATTACATGGAAAATAATTGGTTCGACTCCAATAGATTACAAAGCGAAAGCTCTGCAATCTAGACATCTCACCACCATCTCGTCGCCTGAATGTATATGGAACAGATGCAGGGAATTCTGATGACAAATGCCAGACGGAACTACATGGGAGCGCCAGGTTGCAGGTTCAAATCCTGCCCTGCCCACCAACGGGCGGGTGGCTCAATCTGGTAGAGCGGGCGCTATAAGCTTTCGTTGACCTTCTTGTTGCCATCAGAATTCCCCGCATACTTCTGCGGATGCGCGGAATACCACGTATAAATGCCAGATGAAATTACATGGTAGAGCGAAGAACATGTAAGTGTTCTTAGGTGTGTGTTCAAGTCCCACTCTGCCGATTCTATCGGCAGATAGCTCAATTACTTATTTCATCGCCTACCTCGTTATGCATGGTGTTTTGCTTTAACATGCTCGCGGAACTACATCGCCATTAACGACCAGGATGCGGGTTCGAGCCCCGCTCCGCCGATCTCTCCCGGCGGATAGCTCAATTGGCCAGAGCAGGAAAAAACGTTTCGCAACTCTTGTTGCTTGCAGACTTACGCGCACTTTAAAGAGCAAAGCAAACTTTACTCGTTTACATCATGCTATCTTATGAATATCAGCCTTTGAACCTAAAATACAAGACAATAGATAAAGTTAGAATACGCAGAAGTCTTCCGGCGAATGCCGGTGGAACTACATCGTTACGGACGGCCAGGTCGCGGGTTCGAGTCCCGCCTCGTCGATTACTTCCGACGAGTAGCTCAGTGGTTAGAGCGGGTATACGTTTCGCCAATCTTTGTTGCCGGAAGACTTCTGCGTATACATTACTATATGCACAAACTGGATCAGTAGCTTAAGAGTAGAGCGGACGGCGTTCCCGTCAGATTCAGGTGCGAGTCCTGACAGATCCTTAGTCCTTTTCACAATGCCGGAATAAAGCAAAGAGTACCTGGAAGTCTGTTGGCAAATGCAGGCGGAATTACATTAATCCACTGGTCGCAGGTTCGAATCCTGCCCTGTCTGAAAAGACAGGTCGCTCAGCGGTAGAGCAGTTGAAACCATATTTCGCCGATTCTTGTTGCCACCAGACTTCCTGCTATTTTTATTCTGAAACCAACGTAGTTTAACCAGAGCCGCCATATTCTAATGGTAAAAAGCATGTAGTCGTAATGTGCAAGGCTGACATGGCTTTTCCGGTCCATAGTGGTAGCAGTCATTGCCTGATTCATTACTCAGCAACGCCGATAGTTCTCAGCCGGCGGATCCGAGCCCTTTGTCCGCCAACAAGGGATGCATTTTGATTCTGGAGGGCATAATCTTACCAGAACTTTAACTTATTCTCCTGCCTGCTTACTATAGACAGAATGCATTTGCCTCAGAGAGACGGCGGGTTGCGGTTCAGCGAAGCGGACAATCGAGCGGGTGATGGTAAACTGGCAGAAGTTTTTCCATTTTTCAGATATAGATGACAACTTTTGCCCTCTACGCTGGTTATATCCTATTCTTTCATCGTATGAGGAATTTTTCCGTAATATTTCCGCTTTTCTGGCAGGGAGCTGCGTCACGCAGGTACTTCCCATTTGCATGGCTCCTTTTATTCTCATTCATATGCGTTTTTGGTACGCGGGCTTCTGCAGATGCGACGATATTACGTGCTGTACCTACGTATGAGAATTGTAGCATCTACATAGAGGGTAGCCCGACTCTTGTTACATCTGAGCTCAGGATTTCCTACCGTCAGAGTGGAACCGACTTGTGGCGGCAAGGGCATGCGCTTGCTATAAGTTCTAGTGACCCAGTGCCTCGTTGCTCGCTCTTTGGCCTGAAGGAAAATACCACATACGATGTTAAATGTACGGACACTAAAGGTGCTGCGATTGCTGAAGCTACGTTTCGAACGTGGCGCACACAAGTACCTGTTGCCAGGACTATCTACCTGAAAGACGTTAATCCGAAGGGTGAACCCTATACTATCCCCGAAAATGGTACCGCACAAGGATGGATACGCTACGTCGGAGGTCCAGATTATGTAATTAAAGGCGATGATAAAAATCAGGCGGTATTGCTGCTTAAAGATGCGAGCTATGTTATAGTAGAAAATGTTGTTGTTAAAGGAGGGAGGCGTCACGGTATTCAGATCACCAACTCCAATCATGTCCAGGTGCGTAATTGCGATATCTCTGGGTACGGCCGGGTGGGAGTGCAGGATGTGGCTCGTGAAGGCAAATACTACCTGCCGGGCGAAAAGCATGCTATTAACTATGATAGCGGCGTTTATTTAGACCTGGTGAGTAGTGCGCTTATTGAACATAACTATATTCATGATGCCCGTGGTCATGCTAATTCCTGGTTCTATTCACATCCCGCAGGCCCGAATGCCATATTTGTACGCGCTGCAAAGGAAGGCGGTATTGTCATTCGCTATAATGATCTTGTGGGCAGCGAGCAGCATCGATGGAACGATGTGATCGAAGCTTACGGTAACGGCAACATTGATGGCGGATTTAACTGTGACTCAGACATTTACGGCAATTTTCTGGCTTTCGGAAACGACGACGGCATCGAGCTGGACGGCGGCCAGTGCAATGTCCGTTTCTATGGTAACAAAGTAGAAGGTATGCTGTGTGGAATAAGTACGGCGCCGAATCTGCGGGGGCCATCCTATGTCTTTAATAATCTGATAGTTAATTTGGGGGATGAGCGAGGAATCGGCAGTGCGGGTGTCAAGAACGGCGGCGGTACGACAAACTCGAAAGGGATTACCTGCTTCTATCACAACATCTTCTTCTCACGAGGCCATGGAACCACCGGTATTGGCTATGGGAAGGATGAGGACCGGCGCAGGTTTCTGGGGGTTAGCCGGAATAACATCTACGCGGTGGATGGATTCGGCATTTACGACACGTATGCCCCATCGCCCAATGATTTTGATTACGACCTTTTTTCCACTACCTCCGGCGGCAAGGGAAAGTATGACATCGGACGCCCCATGGAGCCCAATGCCGTGCTGGCCGCGCCAGGTTTTGTTGATGCGGGCAATGGTCTCTTCGCACTTCGGAGCGACAGTCCTGCGCTGGGCACTGGTGTTGCTGTCACCGGAATGGACGCAGGGACTTCTGCGGATGCCAACGCTCGGGTGGATCGCGGTCCGGTCGCTGTCCCCGAAGGATACAGCATCTTTCCCCGGCGCCCGGTTCCTCTGGTGGCCGACAAGTATCAGGTGGTGCTCACGACTTATGCCAATGAGCCGGTTTCCGACGGAGAAACCGTCGTGATTAAAGCGGGCGCCCTTGCTCAGACATGTAAAGTCCGCCTTCTCAAAAATGACGCTGCAGACTGGCTCCAGGTCACCCCGGGAGAAGGAGAACTCATGCCAGGCGGTACCTTTACATTTAAAGTGAAGATGGATGCGAAGACCAGTAAAAGAGGTCTGCTGCTGGGTGCGGTAGTCTGTAAGCTGGAGACAGGAGACTCTCTGCCCATCACGGTGTACGGCATGGTGGCGCCCAGCCGCTTTAGCAAGGTCTACGAGGCCGAGAAGAGTGAGGGCTTTGAGCAGTTTATGCTGGAAAAGGACAACTCAGCTTCTGCCGGTGCCGCTATTCGTTTAGTAGATGCGGAAGCGGGAACCAGTGGCAAAGGTGCCAAGGCAATTATACTTCGTCCGGAAATAGCCGAGGCGGGTGCATACTACCTTTATTTCAGGGTAAAGTGTCCTCAACCATATCCGCTGCACGACTCTCTGTTCCTTAGCGTCAACGGAGAAGAACCGGTAGCCTGCTCTGTTTCGGGGACCGACGATTGGAACTGGATAGATAAATCCGGCAAGCAGCAGTTCGTTGATCTGAAAAAGGGTGCAAACGTCATCAAAATCATTCCTCGCGAGGAAATTGTGCTGGACTGTGTTCTGCTCCAGAGCAAACCACGGTTTCCAGGCGATGCTATGCCGGCTGCAGGGCAGTAAAGCGATGGACTGATGGGCTTCTGCGTTGTCCAAATGATGAGCGAAAATGGCAATAAGCAGGACGATTCAGCTATTGTTGGAACATTCTCTGTATAATAGACTTCGGAAGAAGAAAAGGCGAAAGGCGCGTGCCTGTTTTGGCGCTGCGCCACCAGCATGGAAAGAGCCATGAGTTCGCTATCGGGGTTTTCTATTATCTGAATATTTCACGCTCATGCACACACATTTTCTGGGCCGGATTCGAATTGTTTTGCTGATCGCCATGATGATGGCGCTGACGGGCGCTCAACAGATGGAGGCTGCGGTTCAGCTTCCTGCTATTTTTTCAGACCATATGGTTCTTCAGTCGGGAAAGCCTCTTCCGGTCTGGGGTAAGGCAAATCCGCACGAAGCGGTTACGGTGGGTATTGGTAATCAGAAGAAAACCACGGAGGCCGGGCCGGACGGTAAGTGGTCAGTGACGCTTGACGCACTGGAGGCGGGCGGGCCGCTGACACTTTCGGTGCAGGGAAGCGATGGTCAGCCGCGGGTTATCAACGATGTTCTGGTGGGTGAGGTATGGCTCTGTGCCGGGCAGTCGAATATGGCGTTCCAGGTTTCGAAGGCTCAGGATTTCGAGAAGGAGAAAACTGCGGCAAACTGGCCGCAGATCCGGATGCTGCAAGGAAATGGTAAGTGGGTGGTGTGCAGCCCCGAAACAGTGGGTGCTTTTTCTGCCGCGGCTTACTTTTTTGGCCGCGAGATCCATCAGAAAACCGGATTGCCCGTGGGGCTGCTGAATGTGGCCGCAGGCGGAACTCCCATTGAACTGTGGACTAGCGCCGAGTCGCAAAAGGCCGTGCCGGAACTGAAGCCAATCCTTGAGGCAGCTGGCGGTAAATCGGATACAGCAAACGCAGCAGATGCTGAGCAAGCCAAATCGGACGCTGCGCAGGCCGTCGAAGTTGAAGGGAAGCAGGCGGTATCCAAGCAGAAGGCGTTGCCCGGCTATCTATTCAACAGCAGAATTCTGCCCATAGCGCCGTACGCAATACAGGGCGTCATCTGGTATCAGGGCGAAGCCAACTCATACACCGTGCATGCCAACCTCTATGGCCTTCAGCTTGCCACCATGATTCGCGACTGGCGGAGCCGCTGGGGGTACGAGTTTGCGTTTATTACCGTTCAGCTTCCCGATTTCGGCCCTCCTCAAACGGAACCCGTACAGACCCATGGCCGCGTACTGGTGCGGGAAGGGGAGCTGAAATCACTGAGCCTGCCCAACACTGGTCTGGCTGTCACCATTGGCACTGGAGAAGAGAAAAGCAATCATCCCAGGAACAAGCAGGAAGTGGGACGGCGTCTGGCATTGTGGGCGCTGGCTATGGTGTACGCCAGGAAAGATGTCGCGGCCTCCGGTCCACTGCCTGGGGAAAGCCGGATTGCGGACGGCAAAGTCATCATCACGTTCTCGCATGCCGATGGTGGACTCAAGGCGCTGGACGGTGGCGAGCTTAAGGGCTTTGCCATTGCCGGCAAGGACATGAAATGGGTCTGGGGTAATGCCAAAATTGAAGGGAATTCGGTCATTGTCTCTCACCCTGAGGTTCCAGCCCCCGTTGCGGTCAGATATGCCTGGGCCGCGAATCCCTCCACCAGCAATCTTGTCAATGGCGCATCTCTGCCTGCGACTCCTTTCAGAACGGACAGTGAGCCCGTGTCCAATACATTCCGTCGCTAGGATGGACGGCGTTTCCGCAACCCCATTTGGAAGGAGAGAGTAAAACCATTTCCCAGCGCTTTGGGGCAATTTGCGCTGGAAATGGTCTAAAAATCAGTTAAGCATGGGGACTTTCAGCTGGCGGCATCCGCTCTCAAAGCGGATGAGCGTAAAAGTTTGATGGTCGAAAATATCAAAAATTGGAACGTTTCGACTCATCCATCCTATTTTCAGGCTTAACCGTCCCCAACGAGTCCGAGCGTTGGCTCTTCCCTGCGGAATTTGACTCCACTCCACCAGGAACCAGACATCTTATGGCAATCAACTATCTTATCTCTCCGCAAATTGTGTAGGTGATTTTGCGGAGACTTCTTATCCTGAAGAATGACAAGGCGCTGGAGCAGGGCGGCATTTTCTTTGCCGTACAGGTAGATCCCGTTAACAGCACCGCCCGCTCCTTTCAACCTTAACGCACAACGTCTTCCACGGAGAGAATACGCCAGCGATAGGGCAGGGGGTAGGTCATCTGCGGATGATAGTCGTCGTAGATCAGGTCGTCAGCAGTGTTGAGGATGCCATCGTTAGTCGTGGAGGAAGTCAGGGCATTTTTCTTGATGTTCCCGGGGACTCCATCCTTACCAGCTTCGATAAGGCGCTCGACCAGATAGCGGCGACGCACTTCTCCCGTGACGACATCGCCCGGCTCGACCACACCGTAGTTGGTGTTTTGCGCTGCTTTTTTGATGGTCTGAGTTACGACCCATATGGAGTAAGTATTACTCTGGGTGGTCGTGGCTCCGACTACTTTGGTCAGAAGATCATTGCGACTCTGCGCGTTGGAAGTGACTCCGCGGTAGGTGAAGTCAGCCACTTCCGGGACGTTGGCCAACTGGCCGGCCAGCATGAAGGGGCCATTGGTCGCCAGATAACTTTGCACAGCGTTGCCCAGCACTACGGCGTCCACAGTCTCATAAATGGGATCGCTGTTGGCAGCATACGAGCGGGAGACCTGAACGTTCTTGAAAAGCGCCTGAAGGGGAGCCAGCCGCTCCGGTCCATTCTGCACCACGCCTGAAATGCTTTCGCCAAACGGGTAGGGTACGCGCGGGTTGTTGATATTGAGCCGTCCCTCAGTACTGCCGCCGCTGGTGAGCTGACGGAAAGCCGGAGGGTTAGGGTACGGAATATCAGGATTGGTCTCGATGGTGACTGGGGCCTGGGGCAGGAAGGGAACGGTAAAGAGATCCAGCAGAGCCCAGTCCGGGTAGCTGCCCTTTGGGGTACTCTGGCCGGGCCCGGTGGAGGCATCAAAACAGAGGCAGCGGAACGGTACGCCTTTGTTCTTTCTAGGATTGGTTGGGAAGAACGTGTCGGGAATCATTCCGGTGCGCAGTGTGTTAAGCGCGCCAACGCTAGGGAAGCGGGATTGCTTTGGCACGCGCAGATCCTGGCGAGGAAGCCACAGGGAAAGAGGATCACCGCCATTCGCAGGACGAAATTCCGGGTTATCGCCATCCAGATTTATGGGATCTTCCATCGTTGTCAGCTTGCGCGGGAACTCGGTGTTCAGGGTCGAAATGATCGTTGTGGCGTCGCGCATATAGGGGCGAACGTCACCGTTGCCGGTATTCGGCGGACGCCATGTTTTGTTCGTGGCCGAAGGATCTTCCTCCAGAATCCAGTCGCCCGGGAATTTATTGACGAGAGGATCCGCCACGCGCACAGACAGCTCGCGTTTGCCAGGGATACTCAGGCTGGTTTCCACCGGAATAACGTTGTCCAGAATGATCTGCTTGATCGAAGCTTCTGATTCGCCGGAATAATCTGAGCCGCGCAGGGCTTCCATCGGAGCTATCTCCCAGGGGCCTGCACCGGATTCGTTGTGCGTAGTAAAGCTGATGCCGCCTTTGACGCTGACAGAGGCGAGGCCGGGCCGCGTCGTGCGAGTAATATGATCATTAAAGGCGCGGGCAAACTGGTAAAGCCCTGGAGGTCCACGCAGTGTGGCCGCGCCTCCCCATGGACCGCCGCCCGTAAAGAGCGGGCGAATGTCATTAGTGGCACCGTTGGATCCCGTATATTTATTCTCAGTCGCGTCGTACGTATAGGGGTGATAGAGCTGAGCGCTTGTCTGATCCGGATCCGGATAAGGCTTCAGGACGGTGATTGTTTTCGTGGGATCGGTCGGGAAGGTGGGGTCCTGAACAACTGTATTCATCTGCTTGGGCCAGCCCCAGAGATCAATGCCCGCCGTGTTGCCGCCGCCATCCTCAAAACGCAGCAGATTGGTCTGCCATTGCGTGAGGGGACCAAGTTCGCTCCCGGGAGAATCGTGGCGATTAAAGATGCTCTTATTGGTCGCCGTAAAGCCGATGCGCCACTGCCCTACAGCGCCCGCGTAGAAATCCAGCGGAGCACCTTCGTAAAACTTAGGGAAGTAGTACTCGTACCGATTCTCAAACTTAAACTGCGGAGTACTGCCCGCCACGCCCGTGAAAATGAAAAACAGCTCAGTCAGTTTCAGTGAACGGGCGGCTCCGTAGACCATCTCACCGCTCAGATAACCCTTAAACATGTAGGATGGCGAGCTGTACACGCGAAACTGATCGCACATCGTGCACTTGCCCAAAACGTCCATAAGTTGCAGCACGATGCTGTCGATCTGCCGCAGGCTGTATTTATCCACAAAGCCATTGGCCGTAGCGCCCGTGAACTTCGGCCAGGTAATTGCCTGTCCCTGAGAGTTGAAACCCTGCATGTATTTGGCGATGCGCAGTGCAAGCGGATAATTTACCGAAGATGTGCTGGATGCTCCATCCGTAGTCAGCAAAAACTGCGGCAGCGGTTGTGGAACAGTGTTTGGAGCGACAAAATGCACCGTTGTCGGCAGTTGCAGAGACGTGGGATAAACGTGGTCGACTACATTGCCGGACGTGTTGAGCTTCGTCTTGTCGCTTCCGCCTCCCGAGCCGTTACTTGGGTGGAAATTCGTGCCGCCCAGGTTCCAGTTACCACCATACGGCCCCAGCATGAAGTTAACCGTGCGGTTGGGAGCGGCTGCCAGACGATTGACGGGAAACAGATGAATACGAGGCTCGCCCCACATATTCAGGTCCGGGCTGCGGTTGGTATACGTTATGGAGAACCGGTTGTTGGATACGAAGTCAGCCGGAACGCCCGGAACCTGCCCTATTTCGCTTATCGAATTGAAGTTGTTGGTGGCCGCGTAGGTGGCAATGCTATCTGCCATGGCAGGATTTACTCCGGAAAACGATTCCAGGCTGATTTCCGACGGAACACCAAACCCGTAACTATACTTCTTGTTGGCGTCCTGGGTTGCGGGGGAGTCATTCTTATGGCTGCCGTCCGCGGTGTTGATGTTCACCTTGCAGCTCTCGTCATCCACCCAGTAAGCCACGCGGCCAACCACGGTGTTACTGGCACTGGCGGGTTCGCCGGGATTTGCCAGAATATTCTTCCACCCCACCTTCATCGTGCCAGGAATCTTGCCGGTAACAGGATGGACGCCGGAGAGTGACGCTTCGTTCAGATCGATATTGTTCAGATTTGGCGTCGTCGCGTCATCAGGCCCGGGCAAGGCAGAGAACATATCGTACGACTTCCGGCTGATTGCGCCTGAGCCCTGCGCCACGGTGAAGACATGTATACGGCCCGGCTCTGAAGCCCATGTGGTGAATTGGGAAACGCCAAACGTTCGCCCTTCGTCAATGGCCTCACGAAGCCTTTCTACAGCGCTATCAGCCGCCAGATCCGCCAGCAACTCCGCCTGGACACGATCCATGGCCAGATTCGATACGGTGCGCTCCATACGCGCCATCACAAGAAAGCTGATTACCAGTAGAGTCATCAGCGCTACGAACGCCAAACAGATCAGCAAAGCGCTGCCATTCCTCTGACCACGCAACACCCCAAGTCGCGTGACCGCTAATTGAAAGGGATAAAGTAATCCGTAAAAGTGTTTCATGAGGTCAACGATGAAAGTGCCAATGTGGTGTGGAGACGCTGAAAATGACTCAATAGCGACGGTGGACAAACGCGTATACGTCCTGCGGGTTTACGCGCGTCTTGTGGCTAAACGTCCATATAGTGCAAATGCTATCACGTGCGGTCACATTGGCGATGTATACATATAATAGACGGTAGAGCGGATATTTACTCTAAGAGTGGTGAGCAATGGGAGAAAATAGAGCTTAAAACGGGGTTTGACCAATCGAATTTTGCGGTTTTGATATATACCAGAAGAGATGTGACAGGGTGCATGGTAATTTTGGTTTATGTGAGGCAGGAATGCGATGATCGGCACTCGATGGTGCAGCCATTTCATCTCCAGAACAAGACGGAGCGAACTTCTCCTGAATGGTAGAAATCGTTGAAAACCAAATGCCATGAATAAGACCAGTCGCAGGCGTTAATTGGTACAAATCCTGGGTTGCTTTTGGGCGATAGCAGCGTTGCGCTTCGGTCATGCATTATTTTCATGCACTCCCCTCTGCTTCGCCTCGCCTGCATCTCAAAATCAACGCCGTCTTTCCTCCCAACTATCTCTGCGAAATGGTCTGATACCCTGGCTTATCCTTACAGCTCAGCTTTTAAGCCTGGAAATCACACTCTTAGCGAGCCGCGAAACGCTCTTGCACTGTAGTAAGAATGCGCTCCGTTGTGATAAACGAAGACATGGTCGAAACGGCGATCACAAAAGAGCGCACCGCCAAGTTTTCTTATAGCGGCAGGCGTCTTTATCCAGCTTGAAGTCTTCATATCGAAATTGCCTAGTTTCTGAAGCTCCCGATATTGATCTTCGGTTAAAATTTCTACTCCCATTTCTGCTGCCATATCGACAGCATTACTTTTGGGCTTGTGTTCCCTCCTTGACTCCAGCCCTTCGCGATCATAGCAAATACTGGTGCGACCTTTTGGACTTTCTGCAGAGCAATCAAAAAAGATGTATTCATCAGTCTTTGTATCATAGCCTACAACATCCGGTTCACCGCCGGTCGCTTCCATTGCATGAAGCGACCGGAGTTTATCGGTTTCAGCCAACAGCTTTGCTTGTACTTTGGACCATACGAGATTTTCATGACGGTTCATGTTTTTCTCAAAGCGGGTTTCCAAAGCTTTGAGCAATGCCTCGCATTGCTCTGTTGACAGCCGAGCTTCTGGATTAGAGCCAGTCATTGTATTGTCTCCATTCCATTCCATTCCATTCCATTCCATTCCATTCCATTCCATTCCATTCCATTCCATTCCATTCCTTTACTGCTGCATGGCTTCAAGGCTGGAGTCAAGCTTATCAAATGATCCAGACCAACCACCCGTCATGCCGGACTTCATGTCGTGGAACGTCTGGCGTTCAGTATCTGTTGCCTCGCCAGCAACCTCCCACTTTACCGTTACGCGCGTTTCATCAGATGCCTCTTCTGCGAATGACACGGTGGTTTGTACTGTATCAGGATATGTTAGGCAGAATGACGGCTTCATGATCTTTCCGTCTTTATCGCAGAAACTTTGCGTATAAACCAAAAGATCGTAAGGATGAATGGTTATGTAATTCATTTTGCCGTGCATGATATGTCCATCGGCCGTGGTCATTGACCATAGAGAGGATTCTCCTTCTTTAACGCTAGGGCTAATAAATGCCATGGTAGATCCCGCCGGCCCCATCCATTTGCCAAAATGCTCGGGATTAACCCACATTTCAAACAAAGTTTTGATATCGGCCTTAAACGAGCGATTGATGATAAACGTATCTTTGCCTGAGGTTTCTTTTTCAAGATACTCACCAAGCCTGTCCCAGGTGGAATTACCGTTGGCTTGCCTGATAAATTCCTTCGTCTTGTTCGCTTCTTCTGCCGTGGGTAGCGCCATGATCATGGTCATCGTTGTCTTCCCATTTGTTTCTTCAAACGTGACAGTGACAGTAAAGAGTTTGGGACGCTCTTCATTGCCGCCGTGATCGTACACAAGCTTTTTATAGGGTACGACTTCATGGTAGGTTGCAATGTTCGGATAATCCGTTCCATCGGGACCATGCATGGTATATATCCATTTTCCTCCCGGCCGCAGATCTTTGCTCTTGGTTGTAAGGGTAAATCCGCGGGGGCCCCACCACTTTTCGACGTGCTTGAGATCGGTATATGCTTCCCAGACAAGTTTTACGGGCGCGTCGTAAACGCGGGTAATCAGAATTTCATTCGGTTGTGCGGGCATGGTTCTTCCTTTTCCGTTTTTGTAGGTTGGAGCCTTCTTAAAGTAGTGTTGTCTCCAGCAAGATAGGGCGTTTCCCGAAAACGCCATATTTCACCGAAGGGTTAATTAACCACTAAGTAAAATAGAGCCGATTTGAAGTCAAGCCTTACTTCGCACTTTTCCGCCCAAATCGAAGCCACAAACATGGCGCCGTTCGCTCAATCGAGCGATTCACTTTCATTCTGCCTGACTGTCATCAGTGCTCTGGCGCGGAACTATGCCAGAGATCGAATCAGACCATTTCCCAGCGTTAATTGCCCATATCGTGGGCCGCTTTTGGGTGCAGGCTGCGTTGCGATTTCAGTC